>DATJPG010000071.1:0-10463 GCA_035506515.1 Acidobacteriota bacterium | reverse complement strand
TTTGACTGACGGATCGTAGAGCGAGTTTACCGGGCGATCGATGTGACATTTTCGGCAATAAAAATCCCACTCCGATGGAGATATGCCGCCAAAAAGTGATGACGAGGAAAAGCCGAGCAGTCCGACGAGGATGAGAGTCCGGCATCGCATGGCTACCCCCTCCTCTTTCGGATCGAAACGACCGAGTCGGCAATTTCGGCCGGATTGATTCCCCGGTTTTTGCCCCAGAATATCCGCGACATATCGGGGTCCTGCGGATCCGGAAAAGATTCCCCTCGCGCGACGCGACCATAGCCGGTGTGGCCGTGATGCATGGGAATCGCCAGCGCATCCGGATGAATCCCTTCGAACAGCAGGGCAATGCCTTCCCAAGACATGCCGCTGCCGCTTTCCAGGGTCACCGCGTCGCTGCTTCCGATTCCCAGGCGGCCCGCGCGTTGAGGATGCAGATAAATTTTCGGGGAGTAGGTTATTTCATCGAGCCATTTGGACGGAGCCGTGCCAAACCCGTGGACGCTTTCCTCGAACGCAGTGAGCGAATATTGATCCGGCCGCAGTGGGGCTCGCAATTCCGGCAGCTGACGCACACGCTCGATCATCGATTTAAGAGACGCAGCGATTTCCGGCATGCGGGCTTCAAGCTGCTGGGGATCGGTCTGCATCGGATAGATGGCTCGATCCGCGGCGAGTTTACCGGACGGATTGCCGAGAACCGTTTCTGCGGCAAAACGCTCAGGGGTGAGCGGCGGAGCAGAACCGTTGACGGCCGTCGCCAGGCGCGTGAGCCAGTCATCGAACGAGCAGCAGAAGGCGCTGGGCTTGATCGCCGGGAGTGCAGCCGCCAGGAAGGACTGTCCAAGCGGCAAAGGCTCCGCCAGCGTGAGCGTTTCAAGCGGAGAAGCCAGCGGAAGCACGAAATCGCTTAACGCGGCCGTCTCCGACATGAAGCTGTCGATGCACACTACACAGGCTCTGCCTGAGGAGCGCAATATCGGGAGAATTTCGGAAGGCCGGCTGAAAGCCGGATTGGCCCCGTGGATAAGAACGACGTTGCGGCTATCGCGCAGCATCGGCGAAATGTCGCCGGAGTCGGCCTCCACTTTCAAACGCCGCTGCCCCGGATGCAGCAGTCCTCCGGGTCGATTGAGGTTTCCCTTCATGAGGTTGAGGAGAAGGACGGATGCATCGCAATGATCGGAGATCGCCGGACCCGGCTCGCTGAAGAAGCGGCGGGAGACTTCCCGAATAACGTCTTTGGAAAGCCCGGAGGCTTCTTCAAGAAACGTCTCGTCGAGCGAAAGGAGCGAATTCGAAATTTCAAAGGGCAAGGCTGACAGATGCAGGCTCGGGTCCTTCAGAGCTTGTCGTGCAATAGCAAGAGCGGCCGGCGATGCGGCGGCCTGTGATCGGATTGGAATCCACTCGCCTGCGGTGGCGGTATTGGTCAGGAAAGGAGATAGCGTAACAAACCGCATTCCGCGCGATCGGGCTCCGGCGATCCGGCGAACATAGCCGACATACGGATATCCGTGTTCCAGGATATTTGAATCGAAGAGCAGGGCGATCCGGGCATTGTCGAAGTCCACGATCGGCGGTCGGCCATCTGTATTCAGGAGAGGGGGATAGGCTGACATTCCTTCGGACGCTTGATCCAGGTGGCAGGCGGCATGGAGTGTTTTCGATATTATCGAGGTGAACGGCGTGATCCGTCCGCAGATGTGGAGCGCTCCACCGTGGCGTATCCTGTCGGCAATGAGGGAAATGATGTCGTCAGCCCGGGCCGGCGTCATCCTGCCATCCGGAGCCTTCCGGAATGCGCCGGTTAAACGATCCGGATTGGTATGGAGGTTCAAAATGGATAGACCGATCGGGCACATCTTCCCGCCGGTGTTGGGATCGGCGGGATCCCCTCCGACCGCGACGATTCTCTCTGCTTCCGAATAAGCTCGAATGGCACATGCAGACGGGCAGAGGAGGCAGACGGAGGAAACCCAGTCCCTCTGTCCTTTCAACAGAAATGAACGTGTGGATCCGGAGCGCGTGCCGTTTCTCCCGGACCAGCAGCCGGACAACAACGAAGCGTAGCCGGCGATCCCGATCGTGAGAAACGATCGGCGCCCCAGAGCAGGAAGAGAAGGAAGCCGCGGTTTTTTGAACGTCCTATCCATAGTTGTCCTAAAGGAGAGGGATATATTCCCCTCCGACAACGACGTTGTACCGCATGGTGTAAATCCCGATCATCACGAGGATCGAGGCGATCACGAGAAGAGGAACGCTTCGTCTCGTCCAGGGCAGGAACACCACGGTAAGCGGGAGCACTTTCCCAATCAAATTCTCCAGCACCAGATAAAGACCGGCGAACGATCCGGTCAGAAGAAGAGCCGTGCTTTCCTGGGCTCCGAGGTGCGAGATGCTGTGGACTACGACTTCGCACGCCGTCAGGAACAAATCGAAAACCAGGCACCAGCTGAGCATTCCGGCCAGAGCGGAAAGCACATCCCGATCGATTTTGTGTTCTTTTGTAAAGAAACGATCCCGGATGACGGACACGATGATCATCATCGCAATTCCGGAAACGATCGCGGAGACAAGGAACAGCAGCGGCATAATCGAGGAATTCCAGAGCGGGCGCGCCTTGCCGAATGCGAGGATAAATCCTGTGTAGCCGTGAACCATCAGTGCCAGCGGAATTCCGGTGAGGCCGAATATGCGGGTGAGTTGCTTCCGGCCCTTGAACATGAAGAAGCCGTAGATGAGGCAATTGATGGGGTAGAGAATCAGAAGGAAGGAACCCCAGGTGATCGGCGACGTGAAGCGTAGGTAGACGAAAAGGTGCCACACGCGGAGCTTCTGCCCGGAGTGCGCGAGAAGGAACAGCGGGGCGGCCACAAGGAGCAGGGTCGCGATAACGACGCCGATCTTGCCCAAAGGCTTGAAACGCTCGAACCCGAAACCGTAGGAGAGCGTCGAAATAATGAATGAACCGGCGCTCAGGCCTGTGAGGTAGAAGTAGATGGCAATCAGCGTCCCGAAGGTCTCGCCGTTGTGAATGTCATAGAGAAGCTGTGTGCTATCCATAGTTATTCCGCAAGCTGCATCAGTTCATGGCCGTGGGCTTTGACTTCCACGGTCATATCATCCAGGCCGATGTAGAACGTCCTGGGCATGGTGCCCATCTCGGGCTTGATCGACTGCACTGCGTTTTGGGCGATCTGCCGGCTGATTTCGCTTTCTGAATCTGCCAGGTCTCCGAAGATTCTTGCGGAAGCCGGGCAGGCGTCCACACACGCCGGCTGGAGCCCGTTTTCCGTCCGGTGCGCACACCAATTGCACTTTTGGACGATCTTCAAATCCGGGTGGAGATAGCGGACGCCGTAGGGACAGGAAGCCATGCAGTATCGGCATCCGATGCATCGGTGCGGGTCAACTTCCACGATGCCGTTTGGCTTTTGATAGCTCGCCAGCACCGGGCAGACGGTGACGCAGATCGGCTGTTCGCAATTGTTGCACAAAATCGGGAGAAAAGACTTCCGGGTGTTTGGAAACGTTCCTTTGGCAACCTGTTTGACCCAGCAACGGTAGCGTCCTATCGGGACATTCCACTCCTGCTTGCAGGCGATGGAACAGCTCTGACAGCCGATGCAGCGCCGGAGATCCACAAGGAACCCAAACCGTTTTTCCCTAACCATGATCTTTAGCCTCTAGCCACATTATTCATGCAGCTTCTGCTGCTTTTAAGAACAGCCTGTGAGAACGACTCTCCAGAGTCGTCCGGCTGCTGATTTTCTTGCATCGGACGGCTCTGGAGTGACGGTCTCAAAACCCGGCGCCACCCCAAAATCGGAATCATTGAGGCGCGAAGCGCCGGCAGAGAATAGGCCCGACCGTAAGGTCGGGATCAGGTTATCGCAAAGATTGAGCGCCGAGAGCGCGGCACTATTAACATTTTATATACAATCCTTCCGGTTTCTTTTTCCTTAGATTGTGTCGCACCTTCGGCGCTCGGTTCCAAACTATTCGCCTATCCCGACCTTACGGTCGGGCCTATTCTCTGCCGGTCCTTCGGACCTGCTCTTGCGCATAACACAGCAGGTCCGGGGTTTTGAAATAGACTCTCCAGAGCCGTCCTCACAGACTATCTGCAAAAAGCGCAAGCAAGCTTGCGCACTCCGAAAGCTTCGCCTTACAAAAATGATGCTGCATCATCTGTCTGCGCCGCTTCCAATGATTTCCTCTCGCGGGCTGCAAGGCTGACAGCGGCCGCAGCCAGCATTGGAGCCGAAATTCCGGCCGGGCATTTTCCCGCACAGCGGCCGCAGCCCACACAGTAACGCGCCAGTTCCGCGACATGCGGATAATTGCCGAGGCGCGTTTCCAGCACCATTGTCATGGGATAGGGCATGCCTTCCACCATCTTGACCGGGCAGGCTCCCACGCAGGTTTGACAGTTGTAGCAAACGAGGCTCTGCCCCGTGTCTTTTCTCAGGACAGACTGCAGGGCGTAGTCGAATAATAAAAAAACGATAAAAATGATTGCCAGGGCATTAAAGGTGAAGCGCGAAAAGCTGTGGCGGGCAAAGAAATAAGTCAGGCGCGTGACAGGAGAGATTTTCGGCAAGCCGGAATCCGCAGTCCACATCGCATTGGAGACCGCATCGTAGAAACCGCGGATCGCCGGCGTGCGGTCGATCAGATCGGGATTTATGTCGAGAGAGTTGCGGACCAGGATAATGCTTCGCACAAAATCGATCGACTCCCTGTCGATGGAAATGGCATCGAGGTAATTCCCGAGGATTATGTCGCGGATTTTCCCGTCTCGCAGCGTGACCAGCACGTTCGTCGGTCCCCTCGGCCCCTGCCCCGTTCCTTTGTAGATGCCGTTCTGAGCGAATGCGGGATCCGGCGGAGTGTGCGCGGCCATATAGCGGCGGACACGGCCGGTGTCGATCATGGACAGAGTATGAAGAAGGAGTCCTATGGAGCACAGGACGATGAGCGCAGTCAGGAAAAGGGAGTTTTTCTTGAACGCACGGATGGCGGCGATGAGTAGAAACACGGCCATGATGGACAGCGTCAATAGCCGCGCGCCCGAAAAGACCAGGGCCAGCACGAGGGCGAGCATGGCGAAACGCCAGGGACGGGATGAAACGATGCCGCCGAAACCCGAGAGTGTCATCCTTTCAGCTCCCCTCTCTTGCGAAGGTATTCCGCGACATCATCAATGAAATCCCGGTTGATCATCCCGCTTCGGAGAGCTTCCACCAAAAGGTCTGCCGGAATTTTCCCCTGCGAAATGGCCTTCATCGTTTCATTCTGCATGAGGCCGAAAATGGTTGCCGTGTCGAGATGCTGGACACAGAATCCCTGGCAAGTTCCGCAGCGGATGCAGTTGAGCCCGCCGTTGCGTATGAATTTGGCGTAATCGCCGGCCCGGGCGCCGATAGTGAGCTCCGCTTGGTACTGGATCGAGGCGGGGCAATTGTCCTGCGTGGCGTAGCAGGCGCGGCATTCGTAGCAGTAGATGGTTTGGTAATTGCCGTGGAGAAGGGGTTTCGTAACCACCAGTCCGAGGGAAGTTGCGATGGCAAGCATCGACAGGCGGTTCAGGTTTTCCGAAGGAGTGCGGTGTTTGAGATTGGTAAAGGTCTGATAGCGGCGGATGCCGGGCAGCGTTGTCGGCTGATCGTGATCCCCGCGCTGGAAGCGCTGGTAGGGTTCCTGTTCCGCGTCTTTCGCAACGTGATTGTTGGAATTCCCCTTTAGTTCATCATCCTGGTCGGACATGTCTGTCCCTCAGACTCTAGGAGCCTGTCCGAGGTTACCCGGGAAGCATAATCGCCATAAGAAATCCGGCGATCGCTCCCCCGGCAAATCCTTGAACAAGCTCCTTTACCGATTTCATCCCGAGACTCAAACTCAGGATGCTTCCCGAAAGCCCTCCGCCGATTATAAAAACAATAATTTTCATTGTGCTTTCGGAGTGCGCAAGCTTGCTTGCGCTATTCTAAACATAGCCTCATAAATAAATGCGCACGATCTCGGAGTTAAGGCCCGAAGGGCCGCAAGAGAATAGCCCTGGCCGTCAGGCCGGGGTTGGGAATAGGACACAATTGAGCACCGAAGGTGCGGCACTTGAACCGCCTCGTGCCGCACCTTCGGCGCTCGATCTCTCTCTTCGATCCCATCCCGGCCTGACGGCCGGGCCTATTCCCTACCGGACCTTCGGGCCTCCATAATAATGCGCAACCATTTGCGACGCTTTGTATAAAGGCTGCCGCAATCAAAAACTATACGGCACTAAGTGTCCGCGGGGTCATAAGAGCGATGAGGCAGGCCGCCACACCTCCTCCCACTCCCCCTTGAAACAGGGAAAGGCCGTCAATACCGAACACTGCAAATGCAAGGGATCCCCCCGCCAGAATTCCGGCTGCGAGAAATCCGGTGAAATTGGCGTTCCATGCACCATTGGGATTGCGAGCGGCTATCCACTGGACGCCCTTCATAACGGTGATGGCGACGGCGACAACGAGCCCCAGGCTCAGCAGCAGGCTTCCCAAAGACCGGCTGCCCATCTCTCCCGAAGAAAATGAATGCAGCGTCATCAACTTCATCGTGAACGCAGCGATTGGAGCCATGATTGCCATGCTGACAAATGAGAATCCGGCCTTGAGGTAGCCTGTCTCGGCCCGCAGTGTCCCCTCGGCCATCATGCCGGCTCCTCCCACGGGGGAAGGGGCACAGGAGGCTGTCGCATTGATGATAAAAGCGGCCATGACGACTGCCAGTTGTCCCCAACTCAGCAGGTTGAACCGGGCGGGGCCGAAAAGATAGAGCACAGGCACAAGCGCGGCCACGAGGATGCGCGAGCACGCCAAAGGGATAATTGTCTGCAGCTGGACGAAGATCGCGAGCATCCCGGCCACTCCGAGCAATGCAAATTTGGACAACCCTCTCATGATCGTGCCCAGCGCGGTAAATCCCCCCGTGGCGGACAGCGCTCCGGCCGCCATGAAGCCCGCAATCATTGCGGACGCGGGAAGCAGGATGATGCCTCCCATAAGCGCCTCTGTTGCCCTCAGAAATCCACGCTGAAAGGCGATCATCAAAAGCATGAGCAACGCCGCGACGACCAGGACACTTTGCACCGGCATTTTGCCCAGCGGCTGGAAAAGGGCGACGAGGAGCGCCGCAACGAAAATGAGCAGGCTGATGTATCCCGCGACCGGAGTGTGGATCGCCGGGGCGGCGGCTTCCGACGTGGATTCGATCTTCGGATCTCTCAGGCTCGACCCTTGCGGGTACAATAGCGGCGTGATCATCGCGATGAAAAGAGCCATCATGGATGTCCCGATCATGAGGGCGAGGCTTTCGGGTCCCCTGAGGATTCCGGTGCTTGCGGTCGCGAAAAAAGCCCCCAGGACACCCTCGCCGCTCTGGCCAACTCCGCCGATAGGAGACGGGCCGCAGGAGCCGAAGGCGTTCCGGGCAAAAGCGGCCACCAGGATAATGATCTGATCGCGGCCGAGAATTCGCATGCCATAGGCCCCGAAGGAGAACAACAGCGGCAGCATGGCGGCGGCGATAATCCGTCCGCAGGGAAGCTGCGCGAGCAGGGGAAGATTCACGAGGATCGCCAGCGTCCCCGGAAGACCCAGCGGGGAACTTTTCAGCTTCAGCAGAATTGCCTTGATCGCCTCGAATCCTCCCGTAGCTTCCAACGCCCCGGCCAGGAGCAGTCCTGCCAGCAGTGCCGTGATTGGATGGACGATGACGCCGCCGAGAATTTCGTTTGGAAGCAGCAGGACGGACTTCATTCCTCCCAGGAGCAGCCGCTCGAAAATTCCGATCAGAAGCATGATGAGCGTTACAAGAACCAGGATCGTCTGAATGGGGAGAGTGATTTTTTTAAAAAGGGCGAGGATAACGATAATTAGAAATATGGAGAGAGTGATATATCCGACATAAGAAGAAAGAAATACCGTCATAATGTCAGTGTTCGCGGGCAAGCGCTCGCCCCCCGCCTGGAAACCCAGGGCGATTGCAAAACATATCCATCTGGTCCGGGAACAAGAGATACGGTTTGCCCGATCCCGATCTGGTGAACGCACATCTGGCAGCCGGAGACGAAGGCGGTGATCTCACCGGTCGGTGTCGTTACCTTGAGATGGGCTCCCATGAGTCCTGTGAAGTCGCCCTCTAAAGGTTGAATCTCCCGGACCGACCCGGTGATCCGTTGTCTGAAACGGTAGAATTCTGCACCGATGAAAATGCCGAAAAGGAATAGTGTAGTGATCGTGAGCATGCTGTCCGCTAAACCACCGTTATCCACACTCTATTGGAATCCGGATCCGAGATAGCCATTATCTCGAAATCCAGCAACGCTATCCCCTGGGGAGTCTTGAGCGTCATACCGGACGCGTCGACGAGCCGGAGAAACCTGCCGCTATAGTCGAAAACCTGGATTCTGCTGTTGCCGGTATCGGCGACGTAAATCATTTCCCTCTTTGCATCCAGGGCGATCCCTGTCGGCATACTAAAAAGACCCGGCTCTTTGCGGAAAGAAGCAATTCCGCCGAATTTGCGCCGGTAACGCCCCTCGATGCCGAAAACCTTGATAAATGCATGTTTGGAATCCACCACAAAAACGTCTCCTTGCGGAGAAACCGCGCAGGAGGTGGGAAGGCGGAACTGGTCATTCGCATCGCCCAGCTCCCCAAAAGTTCTTTTCACAACTCCGTCTATGGAAAAAACCTGGATCCGGTGGTTTCGGGTGTCTGCAATGAAAATCTCATTCTCGTGGACACAGATACCCTGGGGCCGCAGGAGCAATCCGCTCTTTTTCCCGAGCCCGCCAAAAGGCTCCAGAAAACGCTGTTCATCAAGATCCAGGCGCTGAATCCGCCCGTTGTTGCTGTCCACGATATATGCGATCGATTTGTCGACCGCGATCCCCTGAGGCCAGTTGAACTTCCCGATGGAGGCGCCGACGGAGAGCAAGCTGTCGGAATTTTTCCCCTCGCTTTGCCTCTCAAAAAGGCCGTAGCTTCCGTCTTCCGCAATGAACGTGACGAGGAGTTTTCCGTCTGCAGTCCAGGCCGGATACTGAGGCAGGGGGAGATTTAAAAATCCCGGATAACGATCCGCCCCCATCCCTTTGGACGGGGTGAAAGAAATCAGCCCTGAGAGCGCCAATGCCGTTGCTCCCTTCAGGCTCTTTTCAAGAAAGACACGGCGTGCGACAGGTGGTGAAGGAGAGGAAACATTCATTCCCAACACCCGAATGTGATTCGAAAACTATTCGGCAGGGCGCCTTGGGAGTGCGGCAACTTGCTACCGATTTTAAGAACAGCCTGTGAGGACGACTCTCCAGAGTTGTCCGACTGCTGATCTTCTTGCACCGGGCGGCTTGGGAGAGCCGACCTCACAGACTATCTGCGAAAAGCGCAGGCAAGCTTTCGCACTCCGAAACCTCTGCCAACAAAAATCATGAGATTCGGGCGCCTGTTATCGAAATTTCCCGAATTTCCTTGAGATGGCTTCAAGAACGCCACCGGCCGCAGCAATCGCCTGATCTGGAATCTGATCACACAGGCGTGGATCATTCCGTGGATCGATCTCCGCGACTTTGGTATCCCTTTTTACCGTCAATCCCGGGTGGACAATTCCGCATAAAATGCCGTCGATCGGGGCAGACACAAAATGGCCGTGAATTTGCAAAATTGACTGGCCTGCAACCATAAGGTCGCCGATTTCGGCGTACGTTTCCACAGTTCCATCCACCGGAGCTCTCAGGATACGGACATCTGTTCGCCCACCAACCGTTTCAAGATCGGACGTGTCAAACTTGGCGGCGCCATCCCATATCACACGCCATTTGGGATTGCCGCGGCCGGTCTCGATGACGGCATCGCAGTTTTCGCCGGCTACAAAGCCGGGGCCCAACCCGATCAGCAGCTGAATGGATTCAGGCAGGTGTGCCGGGGGGGTTGGCGGCATGCGGCCTTCGATCACAACCTTTGGATGTAATAGTGTTATGGCCTCACCGTTGGGATCGACCAAAATAGGGATCATCTCCTCCGCAATTACCTGCTCGATCAACTCGGTATCGGATGGATCGTCTACCCGGCAACCCATGCATCCCTCAACCCGAATTTCTCCGCTGTAAACTGCTTCGGCAAAGGAAACCCGCCGACGTGTTGTAAGAGGTCTCGGTTTTTCGCTGATAACAACGGAATAACCGGCTTGATGCAGGCGAAGTGCCACTCCACTGGCGATGGGGCCTCCGCCTCGAACTAGTACAAAGGACATATAGGACCCACAATCTTTATAGGTTAAATGTAATGGTTCGATCTTAGTCCCTTCTTAACTTTCCGTCAAGCTGAATGAAATTTCACCTTAGGAGTGAAGCAGCTTGCTGCCGCTATTAAGAACCTGTGAGGACAACTCTGCAGTGACTGTCTCAA
>DATJPG010000070.1:0-7262 GCA_035506515.1 Acidobacteriota bacterium | reverse complement strand
GTGTTGTAGTTTTCTTATTCCACTGGTTTTGGATGATTCTTCACCCACCGCGAAAACCATTTCTCATTGAATTGGATGATTCGAACCAGTAGGTCGCATTTGGTAGTGAAGTGGATGTAAACCTCTCGGCTGGATTTGTGGGCTTTGTGAATGGCTTCATCTATTTTCATCGGACGAAATCCCACCTGCCTTCCAGATTTGGAATTTATCATACAACGGTTCAAGTACCAGATGCCATAGGTAATCATAGGAGATATCTATCATTTCCTGTTCCCATCGATAGAGATGAGAATGCTTTTGGCAGTCACCCGAGTCCCCGTGCCTTCAGCTGAACAGCGCCTTCACGTCCTCTTGAGTCAGGGACTTGAAGAATCCGGATTCAGTAGTGATGAGATTTTTGACCAAGGTGCGTTTCTTTTCCTGTAATTGCAGAATCTTCTCCTCCACGGTATCGCGCGCGATGATCTTATAAACGAAGACGGGCTTGTCCTGTCCGATGCGGTGGGCGCGGTCGCTGGCCTGCATTTCGACGGCGGGATTCCACCACGGGTCGAGATGGATGACATACTCGGCGGCGGTCAGGTTCAAGCCCAAGCCGCCTGCTTTCAGGCTGATGAGGAAGAAGGGAATGCTCGCGTCATTTTGAAAAGCGTCCACGCGTGCCTGGCGGTTATGTGTCTGCCCGTCGAGATAGACGTACTTGAGCTTGCGCGCCTCCAATTCCTTTTTGACCAGCTTCAACGTTTCGACGAATTGCGAGAAGATGAGCGCCTTGTGGCCCTCGGCCTGCAACGTATCCAGCGTTTCGAGCAGGAGATCGAACTTGGGCGCCTTGCCCTTGTAACTTCTCTCCACGAGCGCGGGGTGGACGGCGATCTGTCGCAAGCGCAGCAACCCTTCGAGGATCTTGAAGTGCACATCGTTGATGCCTTCGCGTTCGATCAAGCCCAGCAGTTCGGCCCGGTATCGCTCACGGATCTGTTCATATAACTTCTTCTGTGCGGCGGCCATATCGGTATAGAGGATGCGTTCGGTGCGCGGCGGCAGCTCGGGCGCGACCTGTTCCTTGGTGCGGCGCAAAATGAATGGGTAGACGAGTTTTCGCAGCAGTGCGGCTGACTCGGAGCCGTTTCCACTTTCGATGGGGTTGGCAAACTCGCGCTTGAAATAGTCCATGCTGCCAAGCAAGCCTGGATTGAGAAAGGCAAACTGCGACCACAACTCGAAGGTGTTGTTTTCAACAGGTGTGCCTGTCAATACGATGCGATGCTTCCCCTGTAACAGCCGCGCCGCTTTAGCGCTCTTTGCTAGCGGGTTCTTGATGGTCTGTGATTCATCGAGGATAATGTGATCAAAAGTATATTGTTGCAAAATTTCGATGTCGTGCAGCATCGTGCCGTAAGAGGTCAGCACCACATCGTAATTGTCGAAGGCGGCGGTGTCCTTGTTGCGGAAGTTGCCCATGTATTCGAGGAAATCCAGACTCGGCGTGAACTTTTCGGATTCGCGCTGCCAGTTGACGATGAGGCTTTTGGGAACCACGAGCAGGGCTGCCCTGCTCTTAACTTGAGCCTTTTCCTTCAATGACTGAAGGTACGCCAGCACTTGGACCGTTTTCCCGAGTCCCATGTCATCGGCGAGGATGCCGCCAAACCTGTATTCGTGCAAAAAGTGCAGCCAGTCGTAGCCGTGTTTTTGGTAAGGACGCAGTTCGCCGGTGAATCCCCCAGGGAGGGCTCGTGTCTCGATCCGCTCGAAGTGGCGGAGACGTTCCCGGCGTTGCAGCAGATCCGAGGGCATTTGAATCGAGACATTGTCTTCGAGCAGGGAATCCAGCAAGGATAGGTGAACATCCGTGAGGCGAAACCCATCTTTGGTCTCCTCCGCCAAGTTCCAAAGGTGTTTGTATTTCTCCATCCACTCAGCAGGAATTTGACCGATGGAACCGTCGGCGAGTTTGATATAGTTTTGGCCGCGTTTGATAGCTTTGCGGACGTCATTCAGGGGGATTTGCTGATCGCCGTATTCTACGAGGGTTTTGAGATCGAACCAGTCAATGCCCGAAGTGATGGAAACGCGCATGGTGGGAGTATTGCGGTTGATGCGGCCGAGCTTGAGCTTTTCTTCGCCGTAGATCTCAAAGCCCGCCTGCGTGAGCAGCGGGATGGAGTGCATGAGGAAGTCAAACGGGTGGGCGCGGGCGCGCAGTTCATAAGTACCTGCGGGGAAGTGGCTATCGGCGCGTTTGAGGCAATAGATCGGGTTGGTGAGGAGTTGGATGATTTCCTGCTCGCGTTGCCCGTGGCGATGAACGCGGATCAGATCCCATGTGCCCGGTATGGTATCGACAGCATATGGCTCAGCGGTTTTCGTAACAGGCAGTTCATGGTCTCCGTAGCCGAAGCGCAGGTCAGCGCGCAGAGTATTGTCCTTATCGTCATGCAGGTAGAAGCGCGGGATGAGGTCGGCGCTAATATCGCTCCATTGGACGATGTCGCTTTTGATGGGCAATAGTTGTGCGATGCGTGCGAAGTATTGTTCACGGAATACATCCACCTGTTGGGTCGGGATTTCGACAGGAAAGGATGGCAGCATGGAGAGGGCGTTTGCATTGCGGAGTTGAACAAGGACCCCATCGAGCATGATCCAGGCGGGGTTGAGCGCGATCGTTTCAATGCCCTTCTTAACGTGGACGAATTCCCCATTATGCTCATAACCGACCAGCAAGGAAAGTTTTTGTTCATCCCTTTGCAAGTCAATCTGTATTTCCATGGGGTCCGGCAGGATGTGAATGCGGCGGTCTATTTTGTCGGGGTAGCGGCTTCCCAGGAAAACGGGGATATCCAGTTTGCTGAGCATGGAGAGAAATGTCGGCAGGCTGGCCGCACCGATTCCATAACGCATGGCATCGGAAAGGACATTCATGAAAGAAACCGAATCAGGGCTGAGGTTCAGGCAGCCTGCCGGGTTTAAGCGCTGGAACATTCTGTCGGCGGCTTTGATCCATTTTTTGTCCGCTTCCAGAAATTCGTTGATTTCTTGTGGTGATTTTTTCTCACTGCCAGCGAGCAGGTTCCAGTCACCGGCCTTGAGCATGAGCGGTTCAAGGGAATAATAATAACTAGAATGGTTGGTGCTTCCGTAGCCATAATAGCCCATTTGTGAACGGGTGAGTAACACGACTGCCGCATAGTGCATCAGGTTTGGTGAGGTGGACCGGCGCGGTGCGAGGGCAAGCGTCTCGCTTAGTTTTTTCTGCCAGTTTTGAGAGGAAGGAGGCGGGGTGGAAACGGTCTCATCTTGATACTCTTCATCGTGGGATTCATCCTGCTCTTCTTCGAGATAAGCATTCAATTTCAACGCGGCGGCGACCATGTGTTTGCAAAAGTTGCCTTCGTCTGCGTAGGGACAGTCACAATCGAAGAGTAATTCCCCTGTCTTTTCACTGACTTCGATCTCGACAGTGTATTCACCAGATTGGCCTTCCACGGAACAATGGGCTTTATTCTCATCAACCAGTTCAACGTTCCATACATTGCCGCGCCGGTAGTATTCGCGTCCGCGTTGAATGGAGCCCGGGTCGGCATAACGCGAGAAGGGAAAGTTTTTGAGAAGTTCAGTGGTGATGATCCGCATAAGCAAAGTATAAAACCAAATCGCCCTGCCGATTTAGGCAGGGCGTAGGGCATACCCTCTGAATCTAGAGTAGATTAGGTGGTCTCAATTTTGGCATTACCTAATCTCAATACACAGGTATCCACCGGGTTATCTATCCCTTTGAGTGCCAATTCGCGCCGTTCGGTATTTTCCAGCACAAGGCCTGCAGAGCTGGCAGCAGCCTCGCTGACCAGGATTTCTCCCTCAGCGGCTTGCGATGAGAGCCGAGCAGCCAGGTTCGGTGCACTACCCAGGACAGTGATTTCGTTCACTCCATTCTTCGTACCAACCGCCCCCACGTATGCCTGGCCAGTATGAATGCCGATCCCAACTGGAATCCAGGGACCTTGGGGCTCGCTGTGGCCTGTTGCCTGCAGGAGTTCCAAGGCTACATCTATAGCCACTTTGGCATGGTCCGATCCGGCAAATCGTGGAGCAAACAATCCAATAACCTGGTCCCCCATGAGACGATTGACCATTGCGTTGTGTGCGATCAAGACTTGTGAGGTCGTTTGATAGAAGCGCTTGATCAGTTCTTTAAATTCTGTGGTGGAATACCTTTCGGCAAGGGATGTTGAACCACGGACATCGGCGAATAGAAGGGATACCACAACTTCAGCGCCGGCTTCTTCCTCTCGAATAGCCTGCTCGCAGGTATGGCACAGCCGCGGGCTGAAGCTCGACGGATGCGTTCTCAACAGCCAGCCGCCGAATCCTGAGAGCGGCCGATTACACTCGAAACAACGCGGCTGCCCCGGAAACGGACTTGATATGAGCCTGTAGAGTTTAACGGCTCGCTCGTATTCCGGACTAAAGCCGTTTTTGTTCTCGCCGGTCAGATACCAATACCAGTTTTCTTCGTATTGTTCCTTTGAATTGTGCTTGTGCATGAGCCCTTTCCTTCACTACGCCTTTACACTTTATACTGCCATACCATCCAGTGGACAGGACGATCAGGTTGCCAATCACGAACCGCTTAGCCTTTTCCATCGGAACTTTCCATCAATATTTTGCTTTTTTCAAAAAATTCAAGGAATTGTGGTTTTGCGAGATAGGATGCTAAAATTCTTCTAATCCAGCGGGGAAAGGGCGCCACAAGTTTTAAGCGCACAGTGAATTTCGTCCGCCCTTCATTTTCAGCAGGCTCGACCATGAACATTTCCAAGTGCTTCATTTTTCCTTCCACGGCTTCCGCAGTAAAGTATTGGAACGGCCGCCAATCCAGATAGGTATAAGCCATCACTCCCCTGCCATGCGAACAATGATTTTGTGCGCCCGGACCATACCGACCGCCGGGCCTTTTGATGACGCTCCAATATCCGTCCTCACGCATGGTTTGTGTGAGGATCTTTGGGTCGGTGATGAATTGCCAGACGTAGGAAACAGGTTTGTCGAATTCATAGGTCAGGTTCATATCCGCATCCTCGCTGGGAAGGATCATGTGCCTGGTCTCCATCAGCTCTTTGTAACGAGCCTGCATATCGAAACTGAATGTGGTCACTTCGCCAAGATGTTCATACGATTCTGCCTGCTGGTGAAATCCTTCCATTTGAAGATCGATGCATTTCAAGGCAGCCTGGGTACATAAAAGATACGATTTCCAACCGGTTGTTTCACAGATGTGGTTCTTTGTCAGCCGGTGAATCAAATTGACATCTGAGCCGACCAATTCCCGGATTCCGGAAATATGCTGGACAATGTAATCCCCGTGATGGACGAGGAACTTGAGTTCCAAGGAGGGCATGGATTGGCAGGCGCGGCATTGACAGGTAGTGCGGCGCTGGGAAGAATCCCTGCGCCGGCAGAATTCAATATAGGTGTTTTCAACCAATTCCAATAGCGCTTCGGGTCGTGGCAGCCGTGCTTCGTTGACGTTGGCAAAAACCGCATCTCCTTCAAGTTTGGAGATGGTCAGCATGGTTTTGAATTGCCTGACGATCACTTCCAGCAGATCCGTCAGGATTTCATGTGCGTGATCCAATTCGACCTTTGCAAGGAAGGACGTATATCCGCTGATATCGGCAAGAACCAAATAACCGTGTTCGGTCTCGGATGACATGTTACCGGCTCCGTTCAAACGAGAAATCAACGGCGTGATCCATCTTAATGGCCCCTACTTTCAGCCACGCGCAATAAACAAAGATACCTTCGTTCTGTCTAACTAGGAGGTCAGAGATCTCTGTGTTGGAAAGGAGGAAGGTTTCAGGGCTGGACGGAAACAGATACGCATCCATGACGATAAATCAAGACCGATCTTATCCAAATATCTGCAAAGTATAGCATGAAAATCTACGACCTCCATATCGGCATGGAGGCACCAGCCGACTGAAATAACTATGCTAAAATCGGACAAACATCATCCTGTTCTTCAGTTAGATTGCCTGATGAAATGATCTGTTCAATCTGCAAGACGGTTAATCCCGAGAGTGCAAAATTCTGTATGAATTGTGGGGCAGACTTAACTTTGCCGAATGCCATAAAGCAATCAAACGACATCTTGAATAATGTGATGGCGTTTGTTTTGTGTATATCAGAAAAGGAAAGGTTGCCGAATATTGGGGTAGAAAATGGTTTGAGTCCTCTACAACAAATCAGCGCGATGCGATACCATGATCGTCCGTCGAATTACTAGCGCACTTAAAATCCATCCGGAAGAAATTCGCCTGGTCGCTTTGATCGCGGCTTTATTCCTGTGCCTTCAGGCGGGTGGCGGCATGGGCGACAACGCCGCTTCGGCACTCTTCCTTTTGCGGTACGGCGCGAATTACCTGCCTTATATGTATATCGCCCTGGGTGGATTGAATTTCATCCTGGCACTCGCCTATGCAACCGGGCTCGGACGTTTTAAGAAAGACCATTTCTTCGTGTGGCTATTGGGCGGTTTTGCAGCGTTAATTCTGGTGGAGCGCGTCGCACTCCTGCGTCCATTTTCAGGACTATACCCGGCGCTTTGGTTGACCATCAGTGGAATTAGTTTGATCCTTGGCACGTTCATTTGGAACCTGGCCGGAGAAGTCTGTGACGCACGACAGGCAAAACGACTCTTTCCGCTCTTTACCAGCGCGGGAATTTTGGGAAGTGTGATCGGCAATTCCATCACAGGATTCATCGCCAATGCGCTTGGCACAGAGAATTTGCTGGTCCTGCAGGCCCTGTTGCTCGGACTGGTATTGGCGTTGACCCTGCGGATCACACACGATTATTTCAAACCTGTCGGCAAATCCGTCAAGAGGGAAAGCCTGCTAAACGACCTGCGGACAGGGTTGAACTTCGTGCGCGGTTCATCATTGATGAAACTCATTGCAATCGCATCGATCCTATTCTCGATCCTTTTCTTCGGGATCGCCTTTCCATTCAATAAAGTTGTGTCTGCCTCCTTCCCGGATGAGGCTAGGGTGGCCGGTTTCTTCGGGCTATTCAGTAGTATCACCACTGCAGCAACATTTCTGGTTTCATTGTTTGTGGCCAACCGTTTATATGCACGTCTTGGAATTGTCAACAGTATTTTGCTGTTGCCGATGGCGTATATTTTTGGCTTCGGATTCTTCGCGTTCAACTACAACCTGTCGGGGGCGGTGACTGCGCGCTTTACCCAACTTGTGATG
>DATJPG010000069.1:0-52021 GCA_035506515.1 Acidobacteriota bacterium | reverse complement strand
ATCAGATTCCGAAGCTCTTTGATCCCTTTTTCAGCACTCGGCCCAAGGGAACGGGGCTCGGGCTGACGATCGTTTATCGCATTATCCGGGAGCATCACGGGAACATTCGCGTCACCAGCGCCCCTGGAGAGGGCTCTACTTTTACGATTGAACTGCCTTTGTTTGTCCCGGAGGGCAGGAAGGAGACTGCTGCCCATGTCTAAAGCGCAGGCAAAAATCCTGGTTGTGGATGATGAAATCAATATCCGCGAGGCTTTGGCGACGATTCTGCAAGCTGAAGGGTATGAAGTGCACGCAGCGGCCTCTGCCGAAGAAGGCATATCCAAACTCGGCGAGGACTTTTTTCAGGTCGTTATTTCGGACATGCGCATGGGTGGGGCATCCGGCATGGATCTGCTTCGCTGGATCCGGACGAACTGCCCGGATACAGAAATGATCTTGCTCACCGCCTATGGGAGTGTCGAGGGCGCCGTTGAAGCGATGAAGCTGGGCGCCTATGACTACTTGTCCAAACCCGTGGATCGCCGGCGTCTTTCCCTCCTGATTGGCAAGGCTCTTGAAAAGCAACGGCTGGCCGAGGAAAACCGCAGCCTGCGCCGCCGCCTGAGCGTCAAGGAGGAATTTTCAAATATCATCGGAAACAGCAGCCGGATACGCCAGATCTTCAAAATCATCTCAGAGGTAGCGCCTACCAGCGCGACCGTCCTGATCACGGGCGAAAGCGGAACCGGCAAGGAACTCGTCGCCCGGGCAATCCACAACCGCAGCAATCGGCGGGACGGAGATTTCGTTACTCTTAATTGCGGCGCGCTGCCGGACACCCTGCTTGAGAGCGAGTTGTTCGGGTATGAGAAGGGTGCTTTTACCGGCGCGGCGGCTATGAAGATGGGACGGATCGAAATGGCGTCGGGCGGCACACTCTTCCTGGATGAAGTCGGAGATATGACGCCCAAAACCCAGGTTGACGTGCTGCGCGCCCTTCAGGACCGCGAGATCAGGAGACTGGGAGGCGACAGGGTGATCAAGGTGGACGTGCGCTTCATCGCTGCGACCAACAAGGACTTGGCCGGGGAAATTGCGGACAAGCACTTCCGGGAAGATCTCTATTACCGGCTGAATGTGGTCCCCATCGTTCTGCCGGCGCTGCGCGAACGGAAGGAGGACATACCGGTCCTGGTCAACGCCTTCCTGGAGGAATTCTGCAAGCTTCATAAAAAGGAATCGAAAAAGATTTCAGATCGAGCCCTGGACCTGATGATCCAATATCCCTGGCCGGGGAACGTGCGCGAGCTGCGCAATGTTGCGGAACGCATGGTGCTTTTATCGCCCAATGAAACGCTCGAACCGCGGGACCTGCCGGCATCGATAGGACATAGCCAGGACAGCCGCCCGGAGATCAATATTGCATTGAACCAATCGCTCGAGGATATGGAAAAAGCCGTAATCAG
This sequence comes from Acidobacteriota bacterium, assembly GCA_035506515.1. Taxonomy (GTDB): domain Bacteria; phylum Acidobacteriota; class UBA6911; order UBA6911; family UBA6911; genus UBA6911. Next base: position 50,573 of record DATJPG010000069.1, on the reverse strand, counting down.
CAATGTTTTCTCACGGATCACGCGCAATCGGCGGAAAGCTGCCGATATCCTGGGAATCAGCCTGCGCACTCTGCACTATAAAATTCATAAATTCCACTTGGATTAGGGCAAGCTTGTGCAAATCGGGATCAATCAAACGAGCTCTATAGGATTATGCTTTAATTCGGATATCTGAATAAGCGCTGTATCCAACGATGAACTCAACTGGAAAAGCGTTCATCAACACGCTTGTTTCTAATCGAAAATAATCCCAACTACACGTCGCCGCGCCGCCGGAACCAGTTCCGCATTCAGCGCTGACTCATAGAAACAGGAACCATGGAGCGCGCATGTGCAACCACCCGCAGTCAGTTGAAAAAGGCGCGGGCGCAAGTTTCAAGTCGCAGGGCAGCCTGAAATTTCTGTCTTTTCCAGCGTTAGCATGTTGGGCATCGCTACTTTTAGGCGAGTATCTCGTCCAGCCAGTTTAAGATCGTGAAATCACGTATGCCGGGAGCGGCAGCCTCGCAGTGCTGATCGGCCCCTTGTTGACGTGTAAATGCGGCAAATGTTTTGGAGCAGGAGAGCGCGTCGTAGAGCTTGCGCGCCTGGCCTGGCGTGAACTGTTCTCCTTCGGAATCAGTAACCAGCATGGGCGTACGGATGCTGCCCACGACATCCGCCAAACAATAGGACTGAATGGCATGAAATGCCTCAAAAAATGACTCCGTCCCAAAGGGCCGCATTCGGAAGCGCAGAGTTCCCCGGGCACGCGCATTGGCGTCTGTGCCCATATGCATCATTTGGTCGAATTGTTCCCTCTTTCCCGCCTTCAGCACATCAAGAATTACTTGTGGCAGGTGCGTCATCCAGGGCTCGGCGCAATCCCAGATGCCCGGATCGGCAACAGCGGCGGCAATGCGATGCTCGAAGGCCAAAGATCGCGCAACCCAAAAGCCGCCAAAACTAATGCCGATGACGGCAATGCGATTGGCGTCGACCTCCGGATGGTGGATCATCGTCTCAACCACTGGAGTAAGCACTTTTTCCCAATCGGGGCGGAAGCAAAGCTTCCTCGTCCACAGCGAATCACCCTGCCCCGGGCCATTGAAGATCATGCAGTTGTATCCGCGCGCCAAAGCGCCTGCAGCACCTTTTACATAGCTGCTCACCTCCAAGCCATCGGCTCCATTGTTGAGAATCAACAATGGACGGCGGCGTTTTGAAGTGTCCGCGCGCAAGAACCATCCGGTCAGGTGCGTGCCTTCATAGGGAATCTCAATTTTCTCTAAGGGAGGATCGAAGTGCGCTGCGGCCTTTGCCCAACAACCAGCATAAGCCTGCCAACAGCCCAACATAAGCTCTGGATTTGCGGTGCAATCCAAAAATCGTAAGGCGGCGCTAAAATAGCTAGCTGCCCAAAGATACGCCTCACGGGCGCTGACCTGGTGATGCTTTGAAGCCGCGGAATCGGCCATAGTGCGCGCATCTACACCAGCCTGATAGTAAACCCGGTAACCCGCTTCAAAATCTCCGGATGGGATATTGGTGGCGATCCAAAGCACTTTTCCAGGATCGCTGGCATGGTGATAGCTGTTGCCCAGAGTTATTTTCGCAGTAAAAGCAAAATCCGGATCAGCGGAGAGTGCCTCTGGTACTGCAGCGGAAGCTTGCGCGAGAGAAGCCGGTACGGAAGCCGCTGTGGAAGCAACGGCGGCCGCTGCCGTATGCAAAAACGTGCGTCGGTTTATCACAGATAGTCCTCCTGTCCCCTGTTACGGGGAAAGCCGCTGTTAAGTTCCGTGATAAGCAGCATAATTTGTCGTTAACCCAAGGGAAACGCGCCTGCAATAAGGTAAACGTGTATCAAAAAGCCATTTTCTGCAGCAGGATTCCGCTGCAAAATATCTCTGCAATCAAATCGAGAGATAGGACGCTAAAGCTGCGTTTTTTGCGTAATCCTCGCCGAGGTGCCGAGTTCCCATTCCGATATGATGTTCGCTGCAAATGGATACCGGGATGGCCCAGACAACTCCAAAAGCTATGAGAATAGAAGAACAGGAAGTATTCGAAGATGGAATTTCTTTTTGCTTGCGATTGAATGAACGAAAAGATAGAAGGGAGCCATGCAAGGATATTTCCTGCAGCTGATGCTGGCGGGGTACATCGCGGCGTTCGCATATTCTCAGGTAACCACAATCCGGGTTTCCTCCAATCTGGTCCTGACTCCTGTCCGAGTCACGGATGCCGACGGTAAAGCAGTTCGTGATCTAAAACCCGAGGACTTTGATATCAAAGAAAACGGGGTCCGCGTTGTAGCGGCGCGTCTCGGCGATCCCGGAGAGGCGCCTCTTGAACTCGCCATGCTGTTCGACACTTCGGGCAGCGTCTTTACCCGGTTCGAACTCGAGCGCTCGGCGGCGGCCCGCTTCCTGAAGAGAATCATGCGGCCAATCGATTCCGTGTTCATCATTTCGGTCGCCAATCAGCCCAAGATACTGTTGGAACGCACGTCTTCGCTGGATGCGGCGCTTCAAACGGTCGCCCGAATTGAACCTACCACCGAGGCCACGGCGTTCTACAGCTCCGTCGCCAAAGCGGTGCGTATGTTCGAAGCAACCGAAAGGCAGGATGCCCGCCGTGTGATCATCGCTATCTCCGACGGCGAAGACAACCGTAGTCTCGACACCACTCAGGAAGATCTTTTGCGGGATCTGCAACTCACCAATTGTCTCTTCTACTCCATCAATCCCAGCGGTCAAACCTACGACAGGAATTTCATCAGCCGCCGCGCTCAGCAGGGCATGGAGTCCTTGGCCCAGCAGACGGGCGGCTTTGCGCTTGTCGCAGACGGCCTTGGCGAACTGGCAGGTTTTCTGGATCGTATTGCCGATGAACTGCAGGGACAGTACCTGCTCGGATATTACTCCCCTGCAACCACCAGTGCCGGAATCTACCGCACGATCGTCATCCAAGTGAATGGAAGACCGGACCTCCAGATAAAAGCCCGCCCCGGCTACTACCCCAAATAGCACGGCATTGATAGCCGCGTTCAACGCCGCAGCGGCTCTGATTATTTACTGAGCCTGTCGCAGTGCGCGGTAGGGACCGCGAGCCCGCATGAACAGCCAGAACATCAGCGGCCCCGGCAGCAGCATGACAACGGACAGCGAATAACGGATCGCCAGCGGATCGTGGAACACATAGTCGTTGAGCAGCCCCACCAGCATCGGGCCCAGACCCATGCCTACCAGAGAAGAAATGGTGATGTAGAGCGCCGAGACCTGCGCACGCGCGCGGCTTGGCACGATCAGCTGGATCGACGTACCCGCACAGGGGATCGGCATGGTACCCATCAGCACCGTCGGCACCAGGAACAGCAGCGCCAGTTCAACGGTCGGCATCAGCATGGCCAGTGTGCCGGCAACCCCGCAGCCGACGAAGCTGAAGGCGGCTACCTTCAGCGGCGCATCCAGTGTGCCGCGCTGCGCAAGGTGGTCGTTGAGCCAGCCGGCGAAGAAGGCGCCACCGGTGCCGCATACGAGCAGCAGTGAACCAAAGGCGAGGCCCTGTTGCGCCTTGTTCAGGCCATGCGTACGCTCGAGGAAGGTGGGCGTCCAGAAAGCCAGCGCGTTAGCGACCAGGATGACCATTGCGAAACCGGCGAAGATGGGCAGCAGGGCGGCACGGCGCTGCAGCACCACGTCCATTACCTCGCGGACCGACAGGTGCTGCTCGCCGCCGGGTCCGCGCCGCGCCGGTTCGCGCAGCATCAGCAGGGCCGGGAAAAGCAGCAGACCCGGGAAGCCCACGATGATGAAGGCCACCTGCCACGGGGCCATGCCGTTGAACAGGCCCGAATGCAGGAAGGTGGAAGTCGTCAGCCACTGCATGAGGCTGCCGCCGGCAATCAGGGTCAGGCCCTGGCCGAACGGCGCGCTCATCAGGAATACGCTGATCGGCCGGCCCAGCCGCTCGGGCGGGAAATGGTCGCTCAGCAGCGAGAACGACGCCGGCGTGACGCTCGTTTCACCAATCCCGACGCCGATCCGCACCAGGAACAGTTCCAGGTAACTCCGCGCAAGGCCCGATGCCATAGCAAACAGGCTGAACAGGCCCATGCAGAGTCCCAGCACCACGCGCCTCGGGAAGCGGTCCGCGAGGCGGCCAATGGGGATGCAGGCCAGCACGTAGAACACATTGAAAGCGATACTCTGCAGTATGCTGAAGGCCGTGTCGCTGAGTCCAAACTGCGCTTTGATTGGCCCGGCCATGAGGGTGACCACGGTTCGGTCGGCCTGCGAAGCGATCGATGCGAGGGCGAGTAATCCGGCCGCCATCCATCCGCGGCTGGCGCTGGGCCAGGGTTCGGAGGCAGCAGACGCAGGGAGAGGCATGTGCATCATTAGAGCCTGAAGTGTATCCCGGTCTGGTTTCCTGAGCGCGCGTGCCGGGTTCAACGTTGGCGGTCACTGTATCATCGCCTTGCTTCCTGCCACAATGTGACCCGCGCGGACTGCAGCCTTAAAATTGCCGGGAGGGGCATTTTAAACGGGAAAGAACGGAAAGAACATGAAAAAAGGAGGTCTACCGCGCCGGCCGCGGCATCCGGGCCGTCTGGGAGGAAATCAACATGCTCAGGGCAACCTGAACCTGTCCTTTATTGGAGCGCGTCCCTCATGCGATTCATGGGAATGTCTACGTTGAAATATACGGTGATGTCCCGGCTGTTCGCCGTGTCGGTACACTCCATCACGTCAAAGCTATGCCCGTCCTTGTTGACCAGGCTTTGCTTATTGACACTCATTTTGCTGAAGCCAAGAAACACATATTCCTCATGGACGTTTATGACCACGAAGGCGTCATCTTCCGAGCGGCCGTGTTTATCTTCCTGGATCGAATCCAGGAGACCCCTGATCACCGTTCTGTGGAATTGGGCCTTGTCTTCCTTCTTCAATTCCATATTGGCCATGAATGCGAGGTAGTGCAGATCGATATCGACAAAAGCGTCTTCAATCGCCTTGTCGACGTTCTTCAGGGCCTCTTCGAATTTCTTCTCACTCAGGAGAGCGCGTATCTTTTTGGTGTCTTCCGAATCGGCCTGGCATAAATACTTGCTGTTGGCGCAATTCAACCGCAACGCTTTGAAATCGATCTTGAGGTCGCCTGCTTTCAGCTGTTCCAGGGCCTTTTCATATTTTGCCGTGGCTTCCGGATTGCTCTTTCCAATTGCGGGTGCCAAACAAGAACAAAAGGCCGTAATGAACCAGATCGTGATTGAGCGTTTCATAGATTCGCCTGCTCTTTCCATCGTTTATGTTGTTGGCCTTCCAGATTCGGACTTTTGACCTCAATCCACGCAACATCTGACGCAGCGCCGAACAGCGTGCATGCTAAAATACCGGCGTCGATCCAAATTCGAATCCGGTTCCATGGGGCCATATGCTGCCTTCGAAATATACATGATAGCCGGATCTGTTTCGTGATACGAATCCCAGTTGCCGCCTATCATACCCCCTTTGAAAGCAAAAATTCTAAGAATCGGTACCTGGTTAAACTGCCCCTGCTTTGATCCTCGATCATAGTGGGGACAGTATAACCAGGTACCGATTTCCCATTGGATTCCGGGCGGTCGGGTATTAAAGTACAGCGAGCCCGGCGGCGGCAACGATTTTGATTTTGTTCACCCGCGGCCTGCCGGCGGCCGATCAGAAGAGGCAGGACGCGGCTGCGGACAGCAGCCGGACGGATTCTTGAGAGAGGAATGCGCAGGGCATGGGATCATCATTAATGCAGCCAGGGGAAAACGCGGATTTACTGGCGAGGCTGAAGCGTCTCGCAAAAAACCTGTGGTGGACCTGGAACCAGGAGTGCCAGGAAATTTTCCAGGAGTTGTCCCCGCGCGGCTGGCAGGATCTCTATCATAACGCCGTCGCGGTTCTGCAGGACATCTCCGAATACGAATTGAACATGCGCCTTCGGGACCCCGTGTTTGCGCAGCGCGTTCGAAGCATCCTGAAAGTATTCGATTCATACATGAGCCGGCAGGACACCTGGGCCTCCCATCACGCCCCGGCCTTCGCGGCAACCCCCGTGGCTTACTTCACGGCGGAATACGGCTTTCACGAGACGCTGCCTATCGCAGCCGGAGGCTTGGGCATTCTTTCGGGAGATCACGCGCGCTCCGCCAGCGACCTGGGTCTTGGCTTTGTCGGCGTCAGCCTGTTCTATCGCGAGGGGTATTTTCAGCAATCGATCAACCGCGAGAACTGGCAGACCGAATATTACACACCGCTGAATCCAGAGCTTCTGCCTCTCGAACCCGTTCTGACGGAATCAGGAGATCGGCTGGTGCTCCAGGTGGAGATCAATCTCGCACAGGTGTACTTCCAGGCCTGGAAGGTCAACGTCGGACGTTGCCCAGTCTACCTCCTGGATTCGAACCGGCCCGAGAACGAACCGCTGCACCGGGATCTGACCCTGCACGTGTACGGCGGCGACAAGTCCACCCGAGTCATGCAGGAACTGCTCCTGGGCCTGGGAGGCGTCCGCCTTCTGCGCGCGCTCGGAATTCACCCCGCCCTCTTTCACATGAACGAAGGCCATGTCGCGTTCGTCGCGCTGGAACTGATCCGGGAAAAGCTCGGCGAAGGCTGCACGTTCGACGAGGCGCTTGCGCGCACGCGCCGCCAATGCGTGTTCACGACGCATACTCCGGTCGAGGCGGGGCACGATCGCTTCAGCCCCGAATTGATGCAGTATGCCCTGCAGCGGATTCAACCGCAGATCACGCCGACGTTCAGCGACTTCATGGCCCTCGGGCGCGTGAATCCGAATGACGAACAGGAGTTTTTTTGCATGACCGTGCTGGCGCTAAAAACCTCGCGTGCCGCCAACGCCGTGAGCGAACTGCACGGACAAATAACGCGAAAAATGTGGCAGGTGCTGTACCCCGAAAAATCCGTGGACGAGGTGCCGATCGGGCACGTTACCAACGGCATTCACCTGATGGGCTGGATGAAGGGACCCGTCCGACGATTCTGGAGAAACAAGCTGGGACCTTATTGGGATTGGGACATTTATTCTCAGGCATTCTGGGATCGTCTCCTGGATCCGGATTTCGTTTCCGATGAAGAGCTCTGGGCTCTGCGCTACAGGCTGCGACGCGCGCTGATCGAGTTTACGCGGAGGCGCTTCATGATGCGCAGCGCGATGCTGGGAGACGGCCGCATTTTCGACCGACTGCTCGATCCCGACGCGCTCACGATCGGCTTCGCCCGCCGCTTCGCGACGTACAAGCGCGCTCCTCTTCTTTTTGACGATTTCGATTCGATCGTCAAAATGGCCACGGATCCGCTCCGCCCGGTTCAATTCATATTCTCGGGGAAAGCGCATCCGGCGGACAACGAAGGCAAACGCCAGATCCAGAAAATCATTCACATCAGCAAGCACAGCGAACTGCGAGGCCGCGTCGTGTTCCTGGAGAATTACGACGTTCACGTCGCGCGCCAGATGATCTCCGGATGCGATGTGTGGCTCAACACGCCGCGGCGGCCCATGGAAGCGTCCGGCACCAGCGGACAGAAGATCCTCTGCAACGGAGGATTGAACCTGAGCATCCTGGACGGCTGGTGGCGCGAAGCCTACGACGGCACCAACGGGTTTGCCATCGGCGAAGACATGCAGCCGGTTTCCGTTGAAGAACAGGATCGGCTGGACAACGAAAGCTTGTGCCGCATCCTGCGCGAGGAAGTGGTGCCCTGCTTTTACGATCGCGACGAGCGCGGCATTCCTCAAAAATGGATTGGAAAAATCCGCCGCTCGATGGCGACGCTGGCTCCCAAATTCACCACGCACCGCATGGTGCAGGAATACGTTCTCGACTATTACCTGTCCGATTTCAACCTAATGTAGAAGCGCGTATATCCCGATCTGAAACCATAGCAGCGCGGGCTCGTTGCATCGCCCGCCTTTTGCTTGGTGCCGGTATTCCTGAATGCCGGTACTTAGCGAGGATTGGGAATTCCATGCCGGAGTTACGACACGACCCGATTCAGGGACGCTGGGTCATCATTGCCACTGAACGCAGCCGCAGGCCGGATGATTTTCCGTATAGCGAGCCGGCGCCGCCCGGAGGAATCTGCCCTTTCTGCGAAGGGAACGAAAGCAAAACCCCTCCGGAAATCGCCGCGATCAGAAACGGCTCCCAGCCAAACCAGCCCGGATGGCAAGCCCGCGTGGTTCCCAATAAATTTCCGGCTCTCCGCATCGAGGGAGGGCTCAATCGCAAGGGCGTCGGCGCCTACGATCAGATGAACGGCATTGGAGCGCACGAGGTGATCATCGAAACACCGGACCACTCGCTCAACCTGGCAGATGCCCCGGTGGACCATATCCGAAATGTGCTGTGGCTCTACAGAGAACGCCTTGCCGACCTTCTGCGCGATCAGCGATTCAAGTACATCCTCATCTTCAAAAACCACGGGTCCGCCGCCGGCGCCTCCCTGTCGCATCCTCACACACAGCTGATCGCAACCCCGGTGACGCCGCTGACGCTGGTGGAAGAGCTGAACTCGGCAAAGGAGCATTTCCGGGAGAAGGAACGCTGCCTTTTCTGCGATTTGATTCAACAGGAACTCGAGTCCGGGAAGCGCATTGTGATGGAAAGCGAGCATTTCGTCGCCATTGCACCGTTTGCCTCGCGCTTTCCTTTCGAACTGTTTATCGCTCCCAAAGAGCACCAGCACAGCTTCGTCGAAACGAGCGATGAGACGCTGCACCGACTCGCAATGGCGCTGAAGGAAGTCCTGTTGCGAGTGAAAAAGTGCCTGAAGGATCCGCCCTACAATTTTCTTATCCACACCATCCCAAACGTCAAAGCCGCCCGCAAACACAGCATGGACTGGGCCACCATCGAGCTGGATTTTCACTGGCACATCGAATTTATGCCCCGCCTGACGCAGGTCGCCGGCTTCGAATGGGGAACAGGCTTTTATATCAATCCCACAGCCCCGGAAGAAGCCGCGAAACATCTGCGTGAAATCGCTCTTTAATCCGGACCCAACCTGCAATATACATAAGACTTACACGGCTTAATCCGTTCGTTGCCCGTGGTTTTTAAATTCCACGGCGAATTCCGGCCGTGGAGGCCAATGATTCCAGATTTCCGATTCCAGATTCCAAACCGGGAATCGAGAATTGAGAATCGAGAATTGATGATCAACCCGTTGAGAGTCGTCATGACGGCAGCCGAGATGTCCCCGCTCGCCAAAGTGGGCGGGCTGGGCGACGTTGTCGGAGCGCTGCCCCGCGCGCTGGCGAACCTGGGCGCGAAGCCGCTGGTCATTCTCCCCGCATACAGAGAGACACTGTCCCGGGGATACGATATCCGCCCGTGCGATGCGGTTCGCGGCTTTGATGTGCCTATGCGGTCCTCGGTAGAACACGCGGTCATTTATCAGACCACGCTGGGTGCCACGGATATTCCCGTTTACCTCGTCGGGTCCGGAAAGTATTTCGACCGGAACGGGATTTACGATGATCCTGCCACGACGGAAGGATATGCCGACAACATGGAGCGGTTTGTCTTTTTCAGCAAATCCGTGCTCGAACTGCTCCCGAGACTGAATGCGCCCGTCGACATCCTTCATTGCCACGACTCCCACACGGCGCTCATTCCGGGCATCGTGGAAATTAATTTGCGGAAGCAGCCTTTTTATTCATGCGTAGGCACGCTGCTGACCATCCACAACCTCGCACATCAGGGCATTCATCCGGAGGAAGCCCTCGCGTACGCCGGGATCGACGGCTCGCATTTCTATCCCCTGTCTCCGTTCGAATATTGGGGAAAAGTAAATTTCATGAAAGCGGGGATCGAGCTGGCAGACAAGATAAACACGGTCAGCCACACCTACGCCGGCGAGATCCAGACAAAACCGGAGTTCGGCATGGGATTGGAGGATGTCCTCCAACGGCGCAGCACAGATGTCAGCGGCATCGTCAACGGCATCGACATGGACGAATGGAATCCGGAAACCGATCCGCTGATCCCGGACCGTTACTCTCCAAAGGACATGGCCGGAAAAGCGACGTGCAAGGAGTATCTGCTGCAGTATTTCGGTCTGCCGCGTCTGTCCAGCAGGTTTCCGATGATCGGAATCGTCTCCCGGCTGGCGGATCAGAAAGGATTCGACCTCATCGCCGAGGCCATCCACGAGATCGCGGCCCTGGATCTGCAGCTGGTCATCCTGGGAAAGGGGCAGCAAAAATACCACGACCTGTTCCGGCAATTTGCGGCACAATATCCGGCGAAGATCGGCGTACAATTTTCTTTCGACAACGCGCTGGCTCACAGGATCGAGGCGGGATGCGACATGTTCCTGATGCCCTCGAGGTTCGAGCCCTGCGGTTTGAACCAGCTGTACAGTCTTCGCTACGGAACCGTGCCGATCGTCCGCGCGACCGGAGGGCTTGCGGACACCGTGATTCCCTGCGACGGCGACGTGGGAACCGGATTCAGCTTCAGCGCATATGCGTCACGGGAAATGATGGCCGCGATAAAACAGGCCCTGGCAGTATACTCGAATGCGGGCCGCTGGCGCGCGCTCCGCGTCCGGGGCATGTCCCAGGACTGGTCCTGGAACCGGTCCGCGAGTCAGTATATGCAGCTCTATCAAACTATTCGTTCAAAAAGGCATCCTGAAGGTTAGCCTATGCGATCCATTTCTCTGTTATGTCTGGTGCTCGCCGGAATCGTTGTCAGCGCCGGCGCGCGTGCCTTCCCTGCCGATCCTGCGCAACCGGAGGCCGCGGCGCGCAACGGGCTGACGCAAACCGATCCCGAGTCGGTCGGCCTGGTTGCCTCGCAACTGAACCATATCGACGAGGCCATCGCGGCGTCCATTCAGGCCGGGGAGATTCCCGGAGCCGTCGTGCTCGTGGCACGGCATGGCCGGATCGCCTATTTCAAAGCGTTCGGGAACCGGTCCGTCAAACCCGCGCAGGAAGCGATGACAACGGATACGATCTTCGATATGGCTTCCATGACCAAGGTGATGGCGACGGCGCCCTCGATCATGCTGCTGGCCGAGAGAGGAGTCCTGCGGCTCGACGACAAGGTAAAACGCTATCTTCCCAATTTCACCGGCGGAGGGAAAGACGGCATCACCCTGCTCAATCTTCTGACGCACTATTCGGGCCTGCCTCCGGATTTCGAGCTTTCGAAACAGTGGTCCGGCTATGCGGAAGCGCTCGAAGAGTTGTGGAAGATCAACACGGCTTCGGAACCCGGAAAGACATTTGTCTACAGCGACCTGAATTACATTACGCTGGGCGAGGTCGTTCGCGCGGTTTCCGGAAAATCGTTGGATGCATTCGCCCTCGAGAATATTTTTGTGCCGCTTGGCATGACGGACACAGGATTTCATCCGCCTGCGAGCCTCGTGCCGCGGATTGCCCCCACGGAAACCCGCCGCAACACTTTGAAATATTTAAATGGACAGGCGTCGCTGCCGTCGCTGGACAAGATGCTGCGGGGAGAAGTGCACGATCCCACTGCCTGGCGGATGGGCGGCGTCGCCGGGCATGCGGGTATCTTCTCCAGCGCGCGGGACCTTGCAATTTTTTCCCAGATGTTTTTGGATCACGGGACATATCCGGGCGGCCGAATCCTGTCTCCGGCGTCCATCGAGGCGATGACCAGCCCTCAATCCCCTGCCAATGCATCGGACATCCGTGGATACGGCTGGGACCTCGAATCCATTTATTCGTCGCCGCGCGGGGATATTTTCAAAACGGGGTTTGGACACACCGGCTTCACGGGCACGTCCCTGTGGATTCATCCTCAGTCGGATTCATTCGTCATCCTGCTCACAAACCGCGTGCATCCGGACGGAGGCAAAGATATCAATCACCTCCGTGGAGCCGTTGCAAACGTTGTCGCGGCATCCATCGCCGACATCCAGTGATTCCCGATTCTCAATTCCCGATTCCAGATTCCAGATTGAGAATCGAAAATTGAGAATTGGAAATTGAGAATTGGAAATTGAGAATCGGGAATCAAAACCGGCGGGCCGGCCTCCAGTCATTTGGAGTCTTTCGATAGCTTTCGTGATATAAGTGCAGGAACAGGCGATGTGTAACAGCGGTTGAAACCGAACAAGGATTGCCGGGAGCGCTATGAGCAACGATAAAGCACAGATTCTGATCGTGGACGATGAGGTGTATATTCAGGAAATCCTGAAATCGACTCTGGAAGATGCCGGCTACGAATGTATCGCCGTGAGCGATGCCGAATCCGCGCTCGAAGCTCTTTCCACCCGGAAATTTGACATCGCGCTTACGGACATTCGGATGCCCGGCAAGCTGGGAACGGAATTGCTCCAGGATATTAAGAGTTTGTATCCCGAAATGATCGTGGTGATGATCACGGCGATCGGCAACGCAAACACGGCCATCGAGAGCATGCGCATGGGCGCCTACGATTACATCGTCAAGCCGTTCAATCTGGACCAGGTCCTGATATCGGTCAGTCGCGCTCTGGACAAGCGGCGTCTGGAAAATACCAACCGCGAATATCAGAAATATCTGCAGCAGATGGCGGAAGATCGGGCGGCGGAAACGCGTCGCCTGTTCTATTCGATGACCCAGGTGTTTGTCCATCTGCTCGATTTAAAAACGCCGTTCAACGAAGGGCATTCGAGACGCGTCGCCGAAAAAGCGCGCTATGTCGCTCGCGAACTCCGCATGACGGACGACGGCGTGCGCAAGGTGCATCTCGCCGCCTTGCTCCACGACGTGGGCACGATCCTGGTGGAGGACATGCTGCTGAACAAAGAGGGCGCCTTGACTCCCGACGAGTTGCGCCAGATCCAGGAAAAGTCCTCCCTGGCGGATGAGGTGCTGCGACCGATCCTGGACGATGAAGAGGTCCTGAAATTCATCCGGCACAAAAGGGAGCGCTATGACGGAACCGGGTACCCCGGAGGTCTCAAGGGAAACCTGATTCCTCTCGGAGCGCGCGTGATCGCCGTGGTCGAGGCATTCGACGCCATGACCAGCGGCCGTCCTTATCGCCTGCCGCGCTCGCCGGAAGACGCGATTCAGGAGTTGAAGCGATGCACGCCAACTCAGTTCGATCCGCAGGTCGTGACCATGTTCGCGGATCTGTATGAAAGAGTTTTTAGAAACATCAGCCAGCTCTCCGTGGAATATCCGTGAAATCCCAGCACCTTCTTCGCCAGGATGCGGCCCGAATCTGGAATGCAGCCTTGCGCGCGGTGGATCCCGAGATCGCGTTGCGCAGAATTGTGAAGCGTGAAGGATCCGTTCTGCGGATCCGGACCACGTCTCTCGATCTGAAAAAAATGCGGAACCTGTGGGTGCTCGGCGCCGGAAAAGCCGCGGCTCCGATGGGCCGAGCCATCGAGAAAATCCTGGGCAGGCATATTTCGGGCGGAGTTCTTGTCACCAAATATGGACACGGCTTTCCGCTGAAGTCGCTCGACATGGTGGAAGCGGGACACCCGTTGCCGGATGCGAACAGCCTGGCGGCCGGAGAACGCATCCTTGCTTTTGCCGAAAGCAAAATCCAACCGAACGATCTCGTTCTGTGCCCCCTTTCGGGAGGCGCCTCTTCATTGCTCGTTTTGCCTGCAGAAGGGATCACGCTCCAGGACAAAATAGCTTGCACCCGGCTCCTGCTCGAAAGCGGCGCCGATATCCATGAATTGAACGCGGTCCGCAAACACCTGTCTACCATCAAAGGCGGCGGGCTGGCGCGTATGCTGACGCCTGCACGGACTGTCGGTTTGATACTGTCGGACGTAGTCGGCGACGATCCGGGAACGATCGCTTCGGGCCCTCTGTCGCCGGACGGCACGACATTCGGCGACTGCCTGGAGATTTTCCGGAAGCTCGGTGTCCAGGATCAGGTTCCCGCCGCTGTGATAAAGCGGTTTGAGCTCGGGTTTGCAGGTCAAATAGCGGAAACTCCTAAGATGCTCGACCCTGTCTTCCGAGGCATCGAAAGCTTCATCATCGGCAGCAATGCGCAGGCCTGCACGGCCGCGGCTCAGGCCGCCAGACGACTCGGTTATCATGCCCAAGTGCTCACCAGCCGGCTCGAAGGGGACACCGGGGAAGCGGCACGCTTCCACATGAGCGTGGCCGGCGAGATTGTGTCTCAGCGCCGGCCCGTGCGGCGGCCCGCATGCATTATCAGCGGAGGAGAAACCACGGTCAAAGTCACAGGAAAAGGCAAGGGCGGCCGCAACCAGGAATTTGTCCTTCGCTGCGTCCGGCCGCTGGCCGGCCTGCCCGCACCATGCCTTGTCGCAAGTCTTGGGACGGACGGGACGGATGGACCCACGGATGCCGCCGGAGCTGTCGCGGATAATTCAACGCTGACCCGTTCCCTGAAGTATGGCTCGCGGTTTCTGGAAGAAACCCTTGGCAACAACGACTCCTACACATTCTTCCATCGCCTCGGAGATATCATCGTCACCGGTCCCACGCGCACAAACGTCATGGACCTGCACATCATGCTGATCGGGTAGCGGACTTTCGGAGTACGGCAAACCCCGATTCCGAAGAGAGGCTTTCCACAAGTGCCGCACCTTCGGCGCTCATCGCCATATTGTCCGCCTTTCCCGACCTTACGGTCGGGCCTATTCTATGTCGCCTCTTCGAGGCTCTCTGAAATGCCGCTTCCCTTGAATTGCCAAGAACCAAGATCTGCGTCATTACGGTATTTTGGGGCGGCACAATTTCTTCGGCGCTTGCTGCGATGCAGGAACACAAAGTCAAAGCTCCGACGCCGTTTAGGTCCGAAGGACCGAGACAGAGTAGGCCCGACGGTAAGGTCGGGATAGGAGGTGCGATTCACGAGAGCTCCGAAGGTGGGGCACAGGATCTAGCTTCGGCAAAATTAGAAATTCAGGGATCCACCGATTGAAAATAAAGAAAAAGGACGTGCTCCCATAATAACTATGCAGCCGTGGGTCGGCCTTAAATAGTTTTCTCTTCCGACTCACAGACCTTTTCCAGCAGACACCGGCTGCACAGCGGATTACGGGCTTTGCACGTATTGCGTCCGTGCAGGATCATCTGGTGCGAAAAGGAGATCCAGCGATCGCGCGGGATAATCTGCATCAGGTCGCGTTCTATGTTTTCGGGCGTCTCCGAATCGGTGAGGTCAAGTCGCCGGCTTACCCTGAAAACATGGGTGTCCACGACTATTCCTTCGGCCTTTTGGAAAGCAACACCCAGGACTACGTTTGCGGTTTTACGCGCAACTCCCGGAAGCTGCAAAAGCTCTTCCATGGAGTCAGGGACAGATCCTCCGAATTTCTCGAGAATCATCGTGCAAGCCCCCCGGATGGCTTTGGCTTTATTGCGATAAAAGCCCGTGGAGCGGATGTCTGTTTCCAGCTCTTCCTGCGGCACTGCGATATAATCGCGCGCAGAGCGATATTTGCCAAACAGATCCCCGGTCACAACGTTGACCCTTGCATCGGTGCATTGCGCGGAAAGAATGGTCGCGACCAGGAGCTCCAGCGGACTGCTGTGCACGAGGGCACATTGCGCATTGGGGTGGGCACGGTCAAGGCCGTCCAGGATCTGTTTCAGTCTTTCGATTTGTTTCCCGGCATTTGGCTTCTTTTTCTTAGTCATCATGAAACCTATTATATTCGCTCATCCGATTGGAACCAGGACTCTTATAGCCCCGAAACCGGAAACGTGCAAGAGTCAGGCGTCGCCGGCGCAAGGGATTTGGAATTTGACAACCGGCACTGTCGCATGTTATCAAAACTCAATAAATAGAGGAGACTCTTATGGGTGATGACAGCTCCGCAGGTGAAAAGGCTCTTTATTTTGTTCTTGGCGCGGCAATTGGAGCCGCGACGGCGCTCTTACTCGCACCTCGAAGTGGCGTGGAAACTCGTAAGCTGATCTTGTCAAAGGCGCGCGATGGTGCCGATGTCGTTTCAACCCGCGCCAAGGCTGTTGCGGAAAAGACCTCCGAATACGTGGATCGGGGAAAAGAGATGATTCAGCAGCAGCGCGATCAGATTAGCGCCGCAATCGAAGCCGGCAAACGAGCATACCGGGAAGAAAAAGAAAAGGCATAAGTGAATACCATTCTGGTTGTTTTCACTGGGATATTAGCATTTGCTGTACTCCTGCAAAGCCTTCTGTTTTTTGGGATCTACCGGTCTATCCGTCAAATGAACGAATGGCTGGGCGTCTGGAGCAAGGATATGCTCCGAAATGCCCAGTCCATGGCGTCCAAGGTCGAAGAGGCCGTCTCTACGCTCAAAAGCACAGCGGAAAGCCTGAAACCAATTACGCAAAACTTAGTTCACTCAACCCAGATCGTACATAGCAGGGTAGTGGAGCTGGACCAGTTTATAGGCGAAACCACGCGCACGGCGCAGCTGGAATTCATGCGCATTCAGGATACATTCCAGTTGGCAATGCGCAGGGCAGAACAGGCGATCGAGACTTTGAGGGACAGCATTCTGGCGCCGATCAATGAAGCTTCAGCGGTGGTTCGAGCAGTCAGGACGGGCATAGATGTGCTTTTTCGACGGCGAAGGAATCCCTCTGTTTCCGCGCAAGATGACGAAATGTTCATCTAAGGGCCGAAATAAACCGTCTCTCAATTCAAGACTTCCGGATCATCGTCTGAATCGCGGGTTTTCCGGGCTGCCGGCGGCAGCTCTGGGATAGGGTGTAAAGCGCGCCAGCCCATTCGGAAAAAGCTTGACAATTCCGGCGCCCCGCCTATGAATGGAAGTGTCTGAAGGGGTCAATACTTCCTGGAGATAGTGAAAATGTCAGAAGAAAAAAACAGGCCGAACAAGCAGGAAAACAACGAAGCGTCCGGAACCATTTCCCGTAGGGCTTTTTTGAAGGACGCCGGGCTGGCAGTGGGCGCTCCCGCCTTGGGAACCATCGCCATCTCCACGGAAGCAGCGGCGCAGGCAAAAGCGAATGCTCCGGCAGCCAAGGGATCGGCTCCTTCCGCGGCAAAGCCCGCCGCAGAGCTCGCGCCCGTCGAGTTAACGGTCAATGGCGGAAAGTACCGGTATATGGTCGAGCCGCATTGGACGTTGAGGCAACTCTTGCGCGATGAAGTAGGTTTCACGTCGCCCAAGGACTGGTGCGGCGGATTAGGCGCATGCGGATCCTGCACGGTAATCATGAACGGCAGGCCGATTCTGTCCTGTTTGACTTTGGCCTGCGAATGCAACGGCGCCGTCATCGAAACGGCTGAGGGAATCGCCAAGACAAAGCACCCCATCATTCAGGCATACATCAACAACAACGCGTTTCAATGCGGCTATTGCACGCCGGGATTCGTCTGCACCGCCAAAGCGCTGCTCGACAGAAATCCGCATCCGACGGAGGCAGATGCCCGCGATGCCCTGGGCGGCAATCTCTGCCGGTGCGGCACGTATCAAAGGCACCCGCCGGCCGTGCTTGAAGCGGCAGCCAACCTGAAGCAAAAAGCCTGATGGAGTCCCCGGAAAGACATAGGAGCCTGAGATGAAGACATTGAAGAAATTCGCGCATGTAGACGCAAAGACAATCGACGAAGCCGCATCCCTTCTGCGGGCGGGACATGCCGCCGTGCTTTCCGGAGGCACAGATCTTCTCGGCACTCTCAGGTTCGAAGTCCTTCCGACATATCCTGAAGTCCTGGTGAACCTGAAGACCATCCCGGGGATGGAATACGTGAAAGAGGAAGGCGGGATGCTCAAAATCGGGGCTCTGACCCGGCTCGAGGATATCGCCAAGAACGAGTTGATCCACAAAAAATACACGGCTCTGGCCGAAGGCGCGCATCGAACGGCCACCCCGCACATCCGCGAGATGGGAACGATCGCGGGAAACATCTGCCAAATGCCTCGTTGCTGGTATTTCCGCAATCCGGACAACAGGTTTTACTGCATCCGCAAGGGCGGCAAGGCGTGCTATGCCGTGGCCGGAGAAAACCGTTACCATTCCATATTCGGAGCGGTGAAGATGTGCGTAGCCGTCAACCCGAGCGACACGGCACCCGCGCTCGTGGCTCTGAACGCGAAGATCAGGACCAATAAGAGAACGATCGAGGCCGAGGCTTTCTGGGATATGACGGTTCCGGGATCCACAATCCTCGCCGCCGATGAGATCGTGACGGAAATACAAATCCCAACTCCCGCTGCGGGCTCCAGGAGCGCATTCATCAAATTTGCTATCCGCAAGTCCATCGACTTCCCCATCGTGAACTGCGCAGCCATGATCGGAAACGGCGATGCGCGCATCTGTCTCAATGCGGTCTACAATAAGCCGTATCGGGCACTGAAGGCGGAGGAGTCCATCAAAGGAAAGAAGATCGATGAGAGCAGCGCGGATGCAGCCGGCGCCGCCGCAGTTGCTACGGCTAAAGCGCTCCCGGGCGACAGAAATAAATGGAAAATTCCGATCGCTAAAACCATGGTGAAACGGGCCATACTCGCCTGCGCCTGATCATTCGATCCCGGAAACATCAAGAAAAGTGGGTTCGGGATTCAGCCCGGCCCCACTTTTCTTTTCTCTCGCCGCGGCCCTAGGATTAAGCCTCGATTCCGAAGTTGGCCGCAGAGCGGCCAATTGATGATAGCCCGGCCTTTAAGGTCCGGGAATAGTTGAGGCAATCAATGCCCGTCGCGTGAGCGGCGGGTGAAATCAGGCGTCACTGCAGTGACGCATTTTTCATGTTCTGCTCAAACCCGGCTTTGAAAGGCCGGGCCAAAATCACCCGGCCGCTCTACGGCCGATATGCTGTAAATCCGGCAATTTCCGCGTTGGATACAGCGCTTATTTCGGGATCCAGGTTTATAGACTCGAATCGAAGGAGCGTTGATTACCATGTCGGGCACTTTTCATCAGGCGTACGCGGCGCTTACGGACTTCATATCAAAAAACCCCGAAATCGAGATCGGAGAATCTGTCACCAGCATTCCTGAGCGTGTCCGGCCGGCGTTCTACGCGCTGTTCAATGCGGCCAGGAATGCTTTCGTAGCGGAAGCCTTTTCCGATTGCCTCTGCAGAGCCGGATTGCTGCAGCAGGAATATGGCAAGGCTCTCGAAAAAAATGCGCCATGGCTTTCGTTCGAAGATGGTCCCGTAGTCAGCAAGTGTGGGAGATACTTGACTGACCCGAAAGACAGTCTGGCCCGAGAATTGTTTGATCCACTATTCGACCTCCTAAAAAACAGAGAGACTCCTGCCGGCTTCATACAAAATGCATCGAGAGAGGTAGAGTCTCTTTTCCCGATCGTCCATCGAAGCGGATATGAAAAATGGGCGGTCATTTCTCTGGCCGGCCTTTTGGGAGTCCGGAGAGCATTCCGGGTGCCGGTGCGAGATCTGCGGCCGGGCGACCGGGCCAAATCTTCAACCTATGCTCCAATGGAGGAAGTCCCGGAGCCTGTCGAATCGGCGAGCTTCCTGTTCAATCAATCCCCGAAGGCGATTTTTGCCGTCCCCGATTTTATTGTTTTTTCGGCAAAGCTGAACCGTTTTGTGGGATTCCGATCCGAATTCAAAGAGGGTTTGTACAACGCTTTGAATGCCAGCAGGGAAAGAGAGTGGAGCCCAATGGATGCCGAGCTGTTGGTATTGCTGGGAAGCGGTCTGACGCTCATTTATACAGCCGAAAAACCGGAGAGCATCGCCCTGGTCGGGGATGTGGCGAAATTCTGCAGGCCGGATCTGGTCCTGTGGTGCGTGGATAGCCGCAATATGGCGAAGCAGGAAGCCCTGGAAACGATGGCTCATGCCGACAGACGGCTAAAGCCTGCGAGAGGCATCTTCATTATTTCCACTGAACCGTGGGTCGAATCGGAGGAAACAGAAAAGGCGCAGGCATTAAACACTTCCAACGAGAGCGAGGTTCCGAGAATCCGGATCCTGACGGCAGGTTTCGATGCCGCCAAATTAATGCCGGTGGTGGAAGCTCTTGGCTAGTGTCGTGCGCCCAAGATCCTTTGCCATTTGGTTCGCCTAACGGATAAAAAACGAGCCACGGATCCCACAGATTTCACGGATTAAGACATGGGCGGGGCCCGTTAGGAAGCTTTTAGAGTCAGGGGTGTTGCATGGGTAGTCTTGAGTTTTCCGTTCCTTATAATAACGATCCCGATACGCTCGCCGAGATATTCCGCTTCAAGGAACACAAAGGAAATCGCATTCGTGAAATTTACCTGTCGGGGCCGCAGGAATATGCGGGTTCGGGCAGGATTGCTCCCGAAATGGATTTCAGCGCGTTTGCGGATGTCGTGGACAAGATCCACCGGGAAGGCATCCGCGTGAATCTGCTTCTGAACTCCATCTGCGAAGGCAGCGACTGGTATTCGTCGCAAGTCCTGAAGCCGACCATGGACTATCTGAAGAGGGTGCATGAGGAGCACGGTGTGGAAGCGATCACGATCGCCAATCCGCTGTATATCCGCGAAGTCCGCAGGAGGTTTCCGGGGCTCGAAATCTGCGCATCCGTTTTAAGCGACATCGATTGCGTACAGAAAGCCGTGATCTTCAAGAAAGCGGGCGCCGATGTTATCACTCCCGATGTGGACATCAACCGGAATCTTCCCTTGCTGAAAAAAGTCAAGGACGCGACCCAAGCGGAAATCAAGTTGATGGTGAACGAAGGGTGCCTTTTCCGATGTGCATTCCGCAAATTCCATTTCAACTACATCTCGCACCAGTCGCGCAAATCGGACAGGGCGAAGGGCGTGAAAGCCGAGGACAACGTTTTCAGCCTCAACTGCATCCAGCTTTCAAAAAGCGATCCGTCCCAGCTGCTGAAATCCTGCTGGATCCGGCCCGAGGACATGCGAAAGTACGAATCGATCACGGGATATTTCAAGCTCGTCGGCCGCACCAGTTCCAAAAGCATGATCGTCCGGTCGCTCGAAGCCTATATGGGCGAAAGCTGGGATGGAGATCTCCTCGAGCTGATGGCAGGCAACCTGTACTCGGTAGGGATGTCTCACCTGATGCACCTCGACAACAAGAGCCTGGACGCCGTCAAGTTTTTCGAAAAAGTTACTTCCTGCGACAAGGAATGCAGCGAATGCGAGTACTGCTCGGAGCTGATCGGCAAATTGATTCGGCGGGGAATATTCACTCCGGCAAAAATCACCGACCTCGGATTGAAGTGAGACTTTTCTTCCACGGCTGGATTAGAGACAGAATCCAATGACCCGAGACAATTGGGTGCGATCACTGGGATTGGACGCGGATGGCAGTTTGTTTGTCGAGATCGACAACGGAATCCGGCTGTATGATTCCTGCCTGCGAGATCCACTGGCCGGCGCAGTCACCATCCCGCCGCAAGATCTGCTGAAGCCCGAGAACCGGCAGCTGTATTTCCGCTTTCTCACGACGCTGAAAGAGATCGAGGGCATTATCATCCACTCTATTTACGACGGATCGAGCGTCATCAAAAGAGGCGCCGTCGTGGTGGATGCAGGCGCTCGCATCGGGACATTCGCCGCGAAGATCTCCGCCGCGATCGGCGAGGAAGGCCGGATCATTGCCATCGAACCCGAGCCGCGCAACTTCGCCTGTCTCCGCAAAAACATCGAGGCGAATAGCCTCAAGAATGTCATCGCAATCCAGAAGGCGCTTTGGAGTCAGAAACAGCGGCTGCAGATCTATCTATCGGGAAACGCCGCCGCCCACAGCGTTTATCACGACTCTTTCTACAGCTCCACCGGCAATTCCATTAGCGTCGAAGCAGACACACTGGATGACATCCTGGAAGGACTGGGCATCGAATCGGTGGATTTCATCAAGATGGATATCGAGGGGTCCGAGATTGAAGCGTTTAAGGGAATGCGAAGGACTCTGGAGTCGGATGTGCAGCTGGCCGTGGCGTCCTACCACCCGGTGGAGGGAGAACTCGCACATACGGTGATCTCCCCTCAATTGACCCGGCTCGGATTCGAAACGTCCTGCATCGACGGCATCGTCCACGCGCACAGATAATTTTTTTCGGAGCTGCGGCGGCAAGCTGCTGCGATCCAGAATCTTGACGATCTATGGCCAGCTGAATCCGTTGTTGATGCAGGTCCCTGCTCCATCAAATGTCTGGCCTGCGAAACAGCGCATGTTCTGATCGATCTCGAACAGCACGCCGTCATGTCCGTTCTTTTTTGCCGCTTCCGCCTGGCGTTTCGCCTCGTTGATGTATAGCGGTTGGTGAACGATTATCCTTGAGAGTATTTCCTTCTTCTGTTGGAACTCCTTGTTGTCGGGAAATTTCGCGAGCAATCCTTTATACAAGTCATGGGCCTTTTGGAAATCGCTCAGGTATGTGTACGCATCCGCCATTTCTTCATGCGCCTTGTCCGGAGCTATCTTCTCCATGTCGCGGGCGGAACTCAGTTGTTCCTGCGCCAGAATATTTACGATGCGTCTAGCCCCATCCAGATCTTCTTGCACCTCTTTTGGCGGATCCCAATATTCATCCTTTCCCATTGAAACCAGCGTCCCGATGGTTGGAGAGCTTGGAACATCCCTGTGGTCGACATAGACCGGGGCCATCATGGACTTGCCGCAGTTCATGAAACAATTCTGCTCGAAACCCTTTTGGGCTTTCTCAAGGTGCTTTGCGCCCTCATTCCAGTAATTGGTTCGGAACTCGGCGTAGGCGAGCCAGTACAGGCTTTTGAAATCATCGGGCCTGAATCTCAGGCTTTGCTGCAGCAGGCTCAATTTTTTTAGCTTGCTGTCGATATCCTTTCCCTGGATCGCGTGTGCCCTGCTGACCTCCAGGTCCCACAGGTTATCCGCAAGGTTCGGATGCCTGTCTTGCCTCACGGCATCCAGTGCCTTCTGCGGATCGACTTTATAAGCCTGGTACAGCGCCTGTTCCGCTTCCGCGAATAAGCCCCTTCGCATCAGCGCGGTGCCCTTCATGGCGAAGGCTTCCTGGAGGTGGGCCGTATAATTCTGCTGGGGATCCGTGTAGAAATTGAGAAAATACAATGCACGTTCCCAATCCATCGCATCGAAAAACCCTTTGCTCTTCTGGTACTCGCTCTCGTCCGATTCACGCTTGAAGGCCTCGTTCTGCAGATTGAGTTTTGCCAGGAGCGAGTTTGTATATCGCTGAAGCTCACTATTGCTGATGCTCCAGACATCCCTGGTACCGTACCGGACCGCCAGATCGCAGTTTGTGTGGGCGAACGCAAAATTGTTCCACGCGGCATTGATGAGGCAAACACCGTAGTAGGCGGCGCCATCCCTTGGATCTATTCTCGTGGCAGCCTGAAACTGCTCCAGTGCCTGCTCAAGCTTGCCCTGGTTGTACAGGTTTGCCCCACTCCGGTCATGCTCGTGCGCTTGCTGTGAGGGAGACGGTCCTTTGGGTTCCCTGATTCTCCGGTTTCCGGTTTCATCCACGCAGGGCCTTGATTCGTAATTTTTCCCGTTCCATACCGTGCATATGCCTGTGGGCGCCCCTTCGCCGGCGTCGGGCACCTGTGCAATCCCTTCTGCCGCGAACAACGCAAGTGCGCTTCCCAACGCTATTGTTGCCATCCGCTTTTTCATGGTTTCTGACCCGCCGCCTTTCCTTGAAGATTGTCTTGCCGTAACAATCGTCCTGAAACCCTTATCGTTCGCCGGGGCAAACCAATTGCGCTTTATCCGGGAAATAGACATTGTCCTGTTTTTCATTCGTAATTCGTAATTCGTCATTCGTAATTTCCCTATCCTCCCCCCATCTGAGGCAGCACATGAATGCTGTCTCCTTCCTTCAGGACGGTCCTTTTGTCAACGCTGTTGTTGTTCAGGAGCACGGTAACCCGAACATCTTTGGGCAATTTCAGTTTTTCCAAAGCTTGTTGGATCGTTGCGCGTTCGGGCAGATCCCAATCTTTTTTTAGAGTCGATCTTTCCGAAACAGGAAGGTAATGGCGCAGATACGAATAGATATGGACGGTAATATGCATTCTGCTGTTACCCGGCGCACGCCAGGATGGTCCGCTTCACGAGAACCCTGGCTATTTGAACCATATACCCGTTGCGTTCCATGGGTTTCGCATCGGACATGGCCGCACCGCCGGCGGCCGCAGCAAGGCTTTCATCCACGCGCTTTTTCAAAATCATCTCTTCTGCCTTTACCGCCCGATAGGGTTTGACCGCGATGGCATTGAGACAGATCCGGGCGGCTGCGACCGAGCCGTTTTTGCACGTGATCATCGCGGCGCAGTTCACGATCGGGAAGTCGATCGACTTTCGGATAGCAAATTTGATGAACGCGCTGTTCGATCCTGCCTTGGGCCGCGGCACCTGAATTTCAGTCACGATTTCATCGGAAGCCAGGACCGTTGTTTTGGCTACATCGACCTGGAACAGGTCTTCGGCATTTAGCGTTCTCTTTGAGGTTTTTATGATGGCGTTCAAGGCGATCAGCGCCGGAGCCGTGTCGCTGGGGTGTACGGCGTAGCACCCGCCCTCGACGCTTCCGCCCAGGATGGAGTGGTAGCGATTGTCCCCATCGATCGCGTAGCACCTCCCACCGCCCTTCCTGAGGCAGGGAAACCGGTTGTTCGGATTGCGATAGTACCAGCAGCGTATGTCCTGGCAAAGATTCCCGCCGATCGTGCCCATTTCCCTGAGGTGAGGAGACGCCGTGCGGCCGGCTGCCTGCGCCAATGCCGTGTACTTTTCGCGAATCATCGGTTCTTTGCCGATATCTTCAAGGCGGGTGAGGGCCCCGATACGCAGGACGCCCTTTTCTTCCTTCATGAAGTCCAGGCCGGTTATGTTTTTTAAATCTATGAGTGCCTCGGGATATCTCGGGAGTATCGAATCTTTCATCTTCCCCAAGATATCCGTCCCGCCCGCGATGATATTGGCCCGGTCCCCGTACCTCTGCAGAGCCAGTATCGCTTCATCGAGTGTCCGGGCATCGATATGTTTAAACGTCCTCATGTGTAACCTCACTGTCTGATTCCAGATTCCAGATTCTCGATCCGGAATTAAGCCGATCCTTCCGCCTGCTGCGCGTCGCGCAGGATTTTGGCCGCCTCAACGATTGCCTTGGGGTGCTGCGGATACGTGCCGCAGCGGCAGAGATTGCCGCCCAGCGCTTCGCGGATTTCCTGCTCCGTCGGATTTGCATTTCTGTCCAAGAGAGCTTTCGCGGTAACAACGAAACCCGGCGTACAGTACCCGCATTGCATGCAGTGATGCTTCACATATTCCTCGATCAGAGGATGCCCGGCGGCAGCGATGCCTTCGACTGTTTCAATCTGCTTTCCATTGCATTCGATCGCCAGGGTCATGCACGAAAGGATGGGACGGCCGTTCATGATGACCGTACAGGATCCGCAGGCGCCGCGGTCGCACATCAGCTTGGTCCCGGTAAATCCGAGCACATCGTGGATGAGGTAAAATAACGTCCAATCCGGCTCCACCTGGAATTTGTATTTTTGTTCGTTAATCGTGACATGGATGGTCCCTTCGGGCTCGGGCAGAGACTCCGCGGAATGATTTGCGAGAACGTGCGATTTGATCGATTCGAAGGATGTAAAAGTGTTCAGACAATAGGGACATGAATATCTGTTTAGAGCTTGTGGTGCATCCGTTTTCTTCTTAGCCATTCCATGTACTCCCATCATGCACGAAAACTGAGCGCCCTCAAAAACGCCGACTGCTCGATGCGGTTTTCGTAGTCCTTCCGGAAATATTTCAACGTATCCACGAGAGGAAGCGAGGCTGTCTGGCCGAGGCCGCACATCGCCGACATCGACATGACGAGCGACAGGTCTTCCAGCGCGCCGATGTCCTCGGTCGCGCCTTCTCCCCTGGTGAGCCTTCCCAGGATATCGAGCATCGCTTCGCATCCATCCCGGCACGGCGTGCATCGTCCGCACGATTCATCCGCCAGGAACTCCATGTTCCGGTGCATTGCGTCAATGACGTCGCGGGTGTTGTTAAACACCATCACTGCGCCGGCACCCAGGACATTTTCGTATGCGAGCGGCGTATCGATCCGGTCTGCCGGGAGGACTCTTCCGCAAGCGCCGCCGATCTGAACCATCTTGACGTCCCGGGCAGAGGCCAGCTTGAAAACGAGATCCGAGAGACTGCTTCCAAACTCCACTTCATACACTCCGGGAGCGGCCACATCTCCGCTGACCGAA
The DNA here is from genome assembly GCA_035506515.1 of Acidobacteriota bacterium. GTDB lineage: Bacteria > Acidobacteriota > UBA6911 > UBA6911 > UBA6911 > UBA6911. The sequence goes on along the minus strand of DATJPG010000069.1, from coordinate 24,405 downwards.
AATACCTTGGTCCCTTTGCTGCGCTCGGTTCCCATTCCCCGGAACCATTTGCTGCCCTTCAGTATGATCTGGGGAATATTCATCAACGTTTCGACGTTATTGATAACGGTCGGTTTGCCCCACAGTCCCTTCTGCGGCGGGAATGGAGGCTTATAGCGCGCTTCCCCGCGCAATCCTTCGAGGGAATTCATCAGACTCGATTCTTCGCCGCACATATAGGCGCCGGCACCTTCGCGCAGCTCGATGTCGATGTGTTCGAGGTGACCTTTCGCTTTCGCCTGGCCGATGGCGTTGACCATCAAATCTGCCAGGAAGTGATACTCCGCGCGCAGGTAGATGAATGCCCTGGCAGCGCCGATTGCCCAACCGGCGATTGCAATTCCCTCGACGAGAGAAAAAGGATCGTTCTGCAGAATATACCTGTCCTTGAACGTGCCTACTTCGCCTTCGTCCGCGTTACACACGATGAATTTCCGGTCCGCGGCCTGTTCGCGAGCGAGTTTCCATTTCAAGCCGCAGGAAAAGCCCGCGCCGCCGCGGCCCAACAGGCCGGATGCGATTACTTCTTCGATCACCTTTTCGGGTGTCATTTTTTCCCGGGCTTTTTTTAATGCCGCGAAGCCGTCGTTCTTTAAAAAAGACTGGAGGCTTTTGGGATCGACGAGCCCGCAATTTTTCAAAACAACCCGTTTTTGCACAGCGGATCTCCCGTTGGGTTTCAGTACCGTTTCAGAATCCCGGCAATCTTGCCCGGCGTCAGGTTCCCGTGCACATCGCTGTTCACGAGCATGGCCGGCGCCTGGTCGCAGGCCCCGATGCAGTTGGTCAACTCGAGCGAAAACTTTTTGTCCCGCGTCGTCCCGCCCGGCTTGATGCCGATCTCCTCTTCGATGGACTTCAGGATCATCTCGGATCCCCGGAGAAAGCAGGGAACGCTCTTGCAGATCCGGATGACATTTTGCCCCAGCGGCCTGGTGGAGAGGAAAGAATAGAAGCTCGAGACGCCGTACACCTCGCTGATCGAAAGATTCATGGAATCGGCTGTATCTGCCATGAATTTGGGCGACACGTAGCGGGACTTATCCTGCGCTTTCTTGATCATGGAAAGCAGGTTCCCGCAGTTTGCGTCCCGAGCCACCGGCTGCGGCGTGCGGGACTCCATCTTCTTCCCTCTTTTTTTGTCCTCAGGCTGTTTGGCTTTGCTGAGCGCCGTAGTAGGGCAATACTCAACGCAGACGTAGCAATCTTTGCAGACTTCCTTGTCGAGAGGGATGTCGTTATCGACCACAATCTTCGAATGAAAAGACCTGTACCCGGTATTGAACAGGTATTGTCCCGCGATGTCGCCGCAGGCGTTGATGCACCTGGAGCAGAGGATGCATCTTGACAGATCCCTGTGAACATACGGGCTGATGTTTTCGATCGGGTAGAAGCGCGGCCTTGCGATGTGGAATCTGGGAGGCGCCACTTCCAGATCGGAAGCGATCTTGTGCAGGTCGCATTGCGCGGCCCTGAAGTCCATGACACAGGGGCCGGTATGACCCGCAAGCAGTAGTTCGACGGTTGCCTTCCGGGCGGAGAGAACCTTCGCCGAGCGCGTGTGAATCACCATTCCTCTGGCCACGGGAGTATGGCAGGACCCTATCAACCGGTTGGATCCCTCGATTTCGACGACACAGATACGGCAGGACCCGCTCGGCACGAAATCACGGTGGTGGCATAGGGTGGGAATATTGATCCCGGCCTGTTCGGCAGCCTGAAGAATCGTCATCCCTGCAGACACATCGACTTCCTTGCTGTCTATCTGAATTTTTAGGGATTCCATCCGCCTTGCAACTCCTTCTTCGTGCTACTGCTGCTCGATGCCACAGAGGATGATTTGGGCCGAGCTCCTTCGGTTGGGCGCTGAAGGATCCGTATCCCGCAGGGACAGAAACTCCATAGCTCGGATACCGGCCTGATGATAGTCCAAAGCCAGTGTTCAGCGGAAGCAAATTCAATGAGCCGAGGCCAGGTCTGGAAAATTCAGTTTTTAAAAACTAAATTTTCCAGAGCCGACCCCCGGCTTTATGACATTATTCTGAAATGGCTATGTTTCAGGGTTGGGATTGAACTAGGCACATCGGAGGCAGAAGCATGGAAAAGATTGGGGAGAACCGGCGCGAGTTTATGAAATCGGTCGCAGGGCTGGCCGTTGCGACGGCTGGGACTCCGGCGGTTTTTGCATCCCGACCTGATCCCATCGCGCAAGGCTCATCGGGCGAGCAGAAAAAGGACGCTTCACCTAGGATCCGATTCGCCGCAATCGGCATCAATCATTCGCATATCTACGGCATGGTGGACGCCGTCGTCCGCGGCGGCGGCGCGCTGTCGGGCTTCTACGCGCCGGAAGAGGATCTGGCCGCGGAATTCGCCAAGCGCTACCCCCAGGCGAAGCGCGCCCGGAGCGAGCAGGAGATACTCGAAGACAATTCCATTCAGCTCATATTGAGTTCCGCGATCCCCGACCAGCGTGCCCCGATCGGAATTCGTGCAATGCAGCACGGGAAAGACTACCTGGCAGACAAGCCGGGCATCACTACGATCGAGCAGCTCGCCGAGGCTCGGCGCGTGCAGGCGCAAACGCGGCGCATCTTCTCGATCATGTACAGCGAGCGGCTCGAGAACCGGGCGACGGTCAAAGCGGGTGAGCTCGTCAAAGCAGGCGCTATCGGGCGCGTGGTGCAGACGGTTGGGTTGGGACCGCATCGCACCAGTATCCCAACACGCCCCCAGTGGTTCTTTGACAAAAAGCGATACGGCGGCATCCTCTGCGACATCGCTTCGCACCAGGCCGATCAGTTCCTCTTCTTCACCGGCTCGCGGCGGGCAGACGTTGCCTTTTCCCAGGTCGGGAATGTACATCACCCGCAATATCCGGCGTTCGAGGATTTCGGAGATATGGTGCTGCGCGGCGATGGCGGCGCCGGATACATTCGTGTCGACTGGTTTACGCCGGACGGGCTGCCGACCTGGGGCGATTGCCGGCTGACCATTCTCGGCACCGACGGCTTTATCGAGGTGCGCAAAAACGTCGACATCGGGGGCCGGCCCGGGGCGAACCATCTTTTTCTCGTGAATAATAAAGAAACGCGCTACATCGATTGCAATAATGAGGATCTGCCGTTTGGCAAGCAGTTTGTGCAGGACATCCTGGACCGGACCGAGACGGCCATGTCGCAGGAACACTGTTTCCTGGCGATGGAGCTCGTGCTCAAAGCCCAGAATAACGCCCGGCGACTGGAATACAGATTCTGATTTCTTTGAATTGCAAGCCCGAAGCACCCGGAGGATGCACGCCATGCTTAAGGATCGTTTCATATTACGCCGCGAGTTCATCAAGGAAGCCGGCATAGGTCTGGCCGCTTCATCTATCCTGTCAGCCGGATTTCCCACGGTCGTGCCGGCATCGGTGTTGGGCCCGAATGCCCCGAGCAATCGCATCAATATCGGGGCGATCGGGACGGGCCGCATCTCGCGCGGTCACGACATGCCCGGCGTCTGGAAATTTGAGAATGCCCGGATCATTGCCGTTTGCGATCTCGACAGCAAGCGCCTGGGCGAGGCGAAAGATCTGGTCAACGGATATTACAGCAAACAGACCGGCAAACCCTATGCAGGGGTTACCGGCTACGCCGACTATAGGGAGCTGCTCAAAAACAAAGACATCGACGCAGTGATCGTCAGCACGCCGGACCACTGGCACGCGCTTGTCTGCATTCACGCGGTCGCCGCGGGCAAGGATGTCTACCTGCAGAAGCCAGCGTCTTTGACCATTGCCGAAGGGCGCTCGCTCAGCGACGCTGTGCGGCGCAGCGGCCGGATTTTCCAGATCGGCAGCCAGCAGCGCTCATCGCCGCAGTTCCGCTTTGCCGCCGAATTGGTACGCAACGGGCGTATCGGCCAACTCAAGACCGTCCAGGTGGGATTGCCGGGGGATCCCGCGGGCGAGGACGAACCGGAAATGCCCGTTCCCCCAAATTTGAACTATGAGATGTGGCTGGGCTCTACGCCCCTGGTGTATTACACGGAAAAGCGCGTCCACCCGCAAAATGGCTATGACCGTCCCGGGTGGCTGCGATGCGAGCAGTTTGGCGCCGGGATGATCACCGGCTGGGGATCGCATCACATCGATTGCGCGCACTGGGCAATGGACACCGAGCTCACCGGCCCAATCGAGATTTCCGGAAACGCGGAGTTCCCGACCAAGGGCCTTTGGGATGTGCACGGAAGTTTCAGGACGGAAGCTCTGTATGCGAACGGCGTGCGTATGATCGTCAGCGGCGACTTCCCCAACGGGATTCGGTTCGAGGGCACGAAAGGATGGTTGTTCGTATCGCGCGGCAACGAACGCGTCACTGCTAGCGATCCCGTTGCCAGGCTGCAGGATCCCCAGGCGCTCGCTGCCGGCGATCCCAAGATTCTTGCGTCCACGATCGGGTCGAAGGAAATTCATCTCTACGAAAGCACGGACCACCACGGGAACTGGCTCGACTGCGTGCGTACACGCAGGACGCCGATTGCGCCGGTGGAAGTGGCACACCGTTCCTGCTCGGCGTGTCTCCTGCATCACATTGCAATGAAAACGAAGCGAACACTGCACTGGGATCCAAAGAAGGAGCGGTTCGAAAATGACGGCACTGCCAACGCAATGCTCTCGCGTCCCCAGCGCACACCCTATGTGATTCCGGAACCAGGCAAGTCGGGTTAACCGATCTTTCTCTCCGAAAGAATATTGCATCAAACCGCGGAAATCGGGATCGGCATCGGGAATCGCAATCGAGATCGGCAGTCAGCCCTTCTTTGAGCCTTTCAAAACCGATATCCGATTGCAAGTCCCGATACCGATTCCGATAGCGATACCGACGGTTGTGTGGTTATGGCAAGATCGTAAGTGAGGGACCCTTACTCGATCACATACACCCTGGGCACGCGGGTGTTGATATTGGTCAGGATTTCGTAGGGGATTGTACCCGCCCATTCGGCTAAATCCTCGACGGTGATCCGTTCGCCGCCGGCTTCACCCAGAAGGATTACTTCATCTCCGTTGTATGCCGAATCCCATTCGATGTTCACCATCAGCTGGTCCATACAAATGCTGCCGACCTGTGGATATTTCTTTCCCCGGATAATCACCTTTGCCCGGTTGGACATGCTGCGGAAAAAACCGTCCCCGTAGCCGACCGGCACTGTCACGATGCGCGTCTCGTGATCGGATTGCCATGTCGACCCGTAGCTGACCGCATGGCCGGGCTTGACCACCTTGAAATAAACGACGCGCGATTTCCAGGCCAGCGCAGGTTTGACGCCCATGGTGTGCGGCACCTCAGGCGAGGGATATACGCCGTAGAGCAGGATTCCCGGGCGTACCATGTCGAGGTAGCTTTCGGGGAGCCGCAGCACGGCGGCGGAATTCGCGATATGCCGCATCGGCATCGGGAGGCTGTGCTGCTCATAAAAGCGCAGCACGTCATTGAAACGCTCCAGCTGCAGCCGGGCATGAGAAACGTCGCTGGAATCGGCATTCGCGAAGTGGGAGAAGATCCCTTCGATTACCACGTGCCTGCACTTCAGCGCAGCTTTCTGGAGCAGGTGCGCACTGTAATAGTGAATACCCACCCGTTCCATACCGGTGTCAATCTTCAGATGGACTTTTGCTTTGACACCCGTCTTCGCAGCGACCGCGTCGATCTGCTGCAGACGTTCTACCGACGAGGCCGTCAGCGTCAAATCATGCTGCAGATATCGCGGGATCTGGTCTCCCCAGATGCCGCCAAGGACAATGATCGGGGCCGTGATCCCGAGGTCGCGCAACAGAATTCCTTCTTCAAGAACGGCCACTCCGACGTAGTCTGTCTTCCCAGCCAGGGCCTTCGACACCTCCACGAGCCCGTGTCCGTAAGCGTTGGCCTTCACAACCAGCATCACTTTCGCAGGGGCGACTTTCTCCTTAATAGCGGCCAGGTTATATTCGAGGCGCGCCAGGTTCACTTCCGCCCACGTCGCCCGCACACCCCCATCGGTCGCTATCACGTCCTGATTGATCCGCATGCGGGTTATTCTAACCGAATTGAATCAGCATTGGGAAATCTTGATTCGAGATTCGAGATTTTGGATTCTCGACTATTCCGTTACGGCTGCCTGCTCTTTTCGCGGGTAATCTGTGAGGACGGATCTGGAGATTCGTCCTCACAGGTTTTCAACAGCGACAGCGAGCTGCCGCACCCAAGGCGGCGCTCCCGGGATTTTCAACCGTTGGATGGCCCCTGAAGCCCGGGCCCGCTTCTGTTATTTAGGCGGAAATCGAAAGTTGCCCCGTGCTCTCGGAACTGCTTCCATCGTTCTGAAACACCTGGTACGCGGCCAGCAGTTTCATAAGCTGCCGCGCGATCGTTGTCTCATCACCCTGACTCTCCGAGGACTGTGTTGTGGTATCTGAAGAGGTGGAAGCGGAAGCATCCTTGTGATGGGCTTTTTCATAGGCCATCGCCTCTTTGAAGCTCACTTTTCCGTCGCCATTCGCATCTGCCGCGTCGAAATTCTGGACAATATCGGAGATCAGAGCAGAGCGTTTACTGTCCGATGAACCGATGTCATTGAGCTGGCTGACAAGTTCTGCCTTGGTAAATCCGGCACCGTCGCCTTCTTTTGGCGGGGGAGGAGGCGGTGGCCCATCAGGCCCGCCGATGCCGTCGAAGTGGTTATTTGCCTGCTGAAGAATCTTGGCGAGAGCGGACGATATTTCACTTTCGGTAACCTTGCCGTCGCCGTTGCTGTCCAACTGGTTAAAGATATCATCGACGTTGGTTGTGCTATCGGAGCTCCCGGAAATGGAGCTGAACGCAGACTCCAGTTCGGATTTGTCGATGTAGCCCTGATTTTTGGTATCTATTTTACTAAGAAGGTTCGTTGCCCAAGCTGATGCCAGATTGCTGTCTATGCCGCTGATCATACAATCTCCTCTCCTTTCGATATCGCTGCAGGCTCTCAAAATATCTCGAGAGTCTGCCCGATCTATCGGCCTCATCCGCCCGCGTCTTTCATCGAATCGTGTTAAGGGGAAGTAAATTTTTCAAAAGACCTATCCCGCCCTTTTACATATCAATGTTCTTTCCCTTGAGCCATCGGTATCGGAATCGCTATCGCTATCGCGATCGGTGTTCGGATTTTTGTGGGCATTGGATAAACAATCGAAAACCGATCGCGATAATCGATTCCGATAGCGATGGATTTTTTGTGAGGGGAGAATAATAAAAAAAAGCCCGGGGAGGAACGCGTCTTCCCCGGGCTGATTTTTTCTCGACTTCGTGTGAGTCTACAGTTTGTAGGCCTTGGTGGTATCGACGAATGCGCGCAGGTTTTCCGCCTTGGCTTCATCCAGCACGGCGCCGTTAACCATGTAGTAGCCTCCGTCACCGGCCAGGTCGTCCAACAGCTGCTTGGTATGTTCTTTGACTTGATCGACAGTCCCCGTCTTCAGCAAGGAAGAAGGGAAGTTGCCCGAGAAGCACGCCCAACCCTGGAGATGCTTCTTGACTTCCTTCATGTCGGTCTTGTCGAAGTACCAGATGGTGCTTCCAGCCGGGATATCGGGATCGGTGATGAGATCCAACCGCTGGTTGTAGCTTCCCTCAACAAACAGGAAGGGAATCATGCCGTCTTTAATCAGATTGAGCATGACGGCCTTGAAAGACGGCCAGTACAATTCTTTGAAGCCCTTCGGGGACATGAAACTGTCCGCGCCCTTATGCAGCGGGAAGAACACTGTCGGAGCGCTGCCCCAAGTGTACGCTCCATACGGCATCTTCGTCATAAAAGGAACGATCCTTTCGCAGGCTTCCAGGATCTCCTTCTTTTTACGGAAGGTATCGAGCATCATTGCCCGTGTGCCGCGCATGGTGTCTCCGGGGACATCAAATGGCGCCTTCGAGAAACCGCCCTGATACTTCGGCAATCCCAACCCGGTAATGGTGGCATTGTCGATTTCCGCGACTTTCCCGGCCCATTCCAGCGAGATTTCTCCTGCCTGCATCAGTTTTTTGAACGTTTCCTGAATGTGCGGCAGGCCGAAGGGGATCATGCCCCAGGGGATGAACGGCAGCTCGAGAAGATCGGTAAATGGCGGCAGGTCTTTCCAGGGTTCCAGGCCTCCCATCACCCGAGGCAGATAGCGGCGGATGAAGTAATCGCTGGGATCGCTCAGGTAATCCGCATATTCGTCCGCCTTCATGAACTCCGCTTCTGCACACTGATAGGAAGTGTTTTCCGGAACGCCGTGGCCCGGCCAATGATAGAGCTTATAGTCCAGGATTTCCAGCACCTTGCCCGGCACGTAAAGGCCTGCGGACGCAGCGGCGTCAGGCATGAAATCGGCGTGGAATTTCTTCATTGCCTTGCCGAGTTTGTCGTAGTCGTACATGGCGTCTTTGCAGGAATACCCGGCATACAGGAACGGGAAAAATCCCGTTGCAATTGCGACGGGCACCCGCTTGGGTTTCTTCATCAGAAAGGCGTCGGTAAACAGCTGAGCGCGTTCCCGGTATCCTTTTTCAGCTTCCGGATTGGTGAACTCGAGGCCTTCATGATTGATCCAAGCCTCCAGCCGCGCCTGACGCTTCTGATCAGGAGTTAATTTGTCGAAATTCTCTGGTTTTGGCATGACTATTTCGCTCCTACCCATCCTTTGGAGAGGGTAACCGCCGCCATGGCGTCTTTGCCGTAGGCGTCGGCCTTGGCATACGCGGCGACCTGGTCATCCATCTGTCCGCCGCCAATCATCACTTTAACGCTGTCACGCAGGCCCGCATCCACCAGGGCTTGAACGGTGTTCTTCATCGGGTCGTAGGCGAGTGTGAGGAATCCGCTGAGTCCGACGACCTGGGGCTTGAAGCTCTTCACGGCTTCCACAAACTTGGCCACGGGAACGTCCACGCCGAGATCCATCACGTCAAAGCCGTTGACGTCCAGCATGAATACGACGATGTCTTTCGCGATGTCATGGATGTCGCCCTCTACAGTACCGAAAACGATCTTGCCGATCTTTTTCTGAGCGGCGCCACCGGCTCCGGAGATTCTCGGCTTCACCATCGCTCCGATCTGACGCAGCATTTCGCCGGCCAGAATCAGTTCGGGGACGAAGCACTCACCGGCGGCAAACCGGTTTCCGATGATGCCGAGGGCTTCACGGCAGTCATCCAGAAGGCCAAGGGGCGCTGCGCCTTCATTCAATAATCTCTCTGCGATCTTAACTGCGTCTTCCTCGCGCATATCAACAACGGCATCAATTAATTCTTTCGACATATGCTCTCCTTTTTACTTCCTTTAGGTAAATGTTATTCAGGAATACAAATGCTTTCTTATTTGGACTTTTCAAAAACTCCCGCGCGGAAGGCGCGAGTAAACTTCAGGCAATGTTTGTCCTGTCCCAGCAAAAGCTCGGCGGCCAACATGGTTGTTTTGATATCCTGGTTGTTCGGGTCGCAAATGGCACAATCCAGCCCCGCTTGCATCGAGTAAGCAAGAAATACGCGATTGATGAAAGAGCGGGCCGGCATTCCGAACGAAATGTTGCTCAATCCGCATGTCATGTGGACATCCGGAAACTGCTTGCGGATTTCGCGGATCGTCTCGAAGAAAATCAATCCGTTTTCCATACCTGTGGCAATGGTCATGGCCAACGGGTCGAAGTACAGGTTGCTATCCGGAATTCCCAGTGCACGGGTTTTTTCCAGCATGCGTCCGATGATTGCAATGCGTTCATCTTTTGTCTTGGGAATGCCTTTTTCATCCATTGCCAGTGCAACCGCGGGGCACTTGTGGGCAGCCACGATCGGCAGCACGCCTTCCAGGCGATTCGGTTCCATGCTGATCGAGTTGATCATCGGAGTTTTGTTGACAGCCTTGATCGCCGTTTCCAATGCTTTCGGATTGGCGCTGTCGAGGCAGACCGGCGTGTCGACTGCAGCCTGGATGTTCTCAACAAGCCAGATGAGGTCGTCGGGCTCGCGCTGTGGGGCCGTGCCTGCATTCGCGTCCAGCCAATCCGCGCCGGCCGACGCCTGCTCTTTGGCCAGATTCTGTATGAAGGCCGCATCACGCTCCTCAATGGCCTGTTTTACCCGTTTTCGAGTTCCATTAATTTTCTCGCCAATTATCTTCAAATCTACTGCTCCTTTCCGCAAAATCTCGTGCTCCCTGCCGGCGATCGAGTACTGATCCCACACAGGAGAGCCGCAGCCCTGACAATTCATGCAGGGTTATATTACGCACCTACCGCTTTTCAAATATCAAACACCCGGACCATCGAGAGCTTTCGGGGGAAATTCAGAACGATGCGAAAGAATGATTGAAAGCTTTATCTGATGCTCCTGAGCCAGAGTACATACCTCTTCCATAATGCCTACAGCGGGTTGATTTATAAGCCATTTCGATCCTTGACACAAGCGATTTTATTACGAATCGGTTATCATCGCGCATTCGGTTGACTTAGCTGTCTCCCGTAGGGTATCCTCAGGTAGTGTCTAAGCAATAAAAGAGAGGTAGCCTATGATTCCGCGTCTTGGAACCGGTGAATTAATTGTCATCCTGATTATCGTCGTTCTGGTCTTCGGTGTGAACAAGATCCCACAGCTTGGCAAAGGATTGGGCGAAGGCATTCGCAATTTCAAATCTTCGCTGAAAGCCGGTCAGGAAGAACCTACAGATAAAAACGAGAAGAGCTAATACCGAACCGTTTCACGGATCTGACGAGAATTCCGTTTTTCCCTGTCCACTTCTAATAAGAAAAAATCCCTGCCTTGGTACAGGTCTGTCTAGATAATTAGCGCATCGATGTGCTGAAGAACGTCGTGCGCTTTGCGCAGGAGTTCCGAAATTTCCGTGCGGCAACTGCCGGCAAATGTCGCGTCCTTCAACGCCCTGATATTGGTCAGGATGTTATAGCAGGCGCCTTTGAGCGAAGCGTAGGCCAGCTGAGCGCCGACGGCCGCATCGCATTTTGCATTTGGATTTCCTAATTCAATGAGGGTTTTCAGGCATTCCAAAACCCCGAATGCGGCCCGGGCCGTACGCAGAGGAGTTTCGGTAGCTCCCCGAACCGCCTTCTCGACCAGGTCCGACCGGATGGCTCTCTGATCCTCCGATTCTCGGGGGAGACGAATTGCATTCAGAAGAGCCTGGTATGCCTCGGCATCTTCCTGGACAAGTCCGCGCAACTCGTCGTGATAAACGGCCAGCGTCGCGTGAATATCCATTACCAGCGGCTGCACGGAGGCAAACTTCCCTCTCCCTTCCGTCAGTCCGGCCATCATCTCGCCGAGGGCTGCCGCGAGAGTTCCCGCCAGCGCCGCCACACTGCCCCCTCCGGGAAGAGGCACGGCTGCCGCTACCATCGAGACGAATTCATCCATTCCGGATTTCCGCGAATCATCCGGAAACTTGAAATCACTTTCGTTTTTCAATGCTGCTCCAGCCGGTTGATGACGATGTTGCCTTTTTTAATCGTGATCACGCAGTGGTTGATGCCGAAGGCATAGGGCAGTTCTCTGTAATCGGAGACGTCCATAAGAACGATATCCGCCTGCTTGTTCTCCTCGATCGTGCCCAATCGTTCCGACACTCCGAGAGCAAAAGCCCCATTCACCGTCGCAGCCGTGACTGCTTCGGCCGGAGTCATCTTCATCTGGGTGCAGGCGATTGCCAGGATGACCTGCATGTTCATCGAAAAGCAGGAAATCGGATTGAAATTGCTGGCCAGGGCCACGGGGACGCCGGATTCGATCAGCTTGCGGGCCGGCGCATAGTGCATGGATCCGGAATGGAAGGATGTTCCCGGCAAAAGTGTCGCTACGGTCCCGGCCCGTTTCAACGCTCCGATGTCGGAATCGTCGATATACTGCAGATGGTCCGCGCTGCGCGCTCCGAGTTCCGCAGCAAGCTTGGCGCCTCCGCTATGCTCCAGCTTTTCGGCGTGGACTTTCAAGCCGAGCCCCGCTTTTCTCCCTGCCAGGAGTATGGACCGGGCTTCCTCCACCGTAAAATGCGCATGTTCGCAAAAGACGTCGCAGAACTGGGCCAGGCCCTCCTGGGCGACCCGCGGGATCATCACCTCGATAATCTCACGGATATACTCTGCCCTGGCGCTGGCAGGTTCCCGATTGCAAGGCTGAGCTCCCAAAAATGTCGGCACTACTTCCAGACGGCTGCGGCTGCGGAGTGCGGCCAGCATCTGGATGTTCTTGATCTCCTCTTCCCAGCTCGAACCGTAGCCGCTCTTGGCCTCGATGGTCGTCGTCCCGTGAGAAAGAAATTGCCGAAAACGGGCTTCCACTCTTTCCAGAAGCTGATTCACCGTCGCCGAGCGCAGTTGCGCAATGACCGCAGCAATTCCTCCCCCGGCTGCGGCTATGTCCTCGCGGCTTTTTCCCCGGATGCAGAGATCGAAGTCTTCGGCTCGCCCTTTCGCAAAAATAGGATGTGTGTGCGAATCGACGAAGCCGGGCAGAGCGATCAGATCCAATCCGATGCCGTCCAGTGTTTGATATCGGATGCTTGGATCACGGACCGGGATGTCCTTGGTATGCCCAACCCACACGATGCGGTCACCGTGAATCAGGACGGCACCGTTTTCAATGATCCCGAGGTCGGACATCGAGGCGCCCACCCTGGGGATGGGTCCGCCGCGAAGAGTGATGACTTGAGCGATGTTCCTGAGTAACAGCATAGGCCTCCCGCTTTTGCCGGTCTGCTTCCTATGATCCCTGAAGGCTCACGAGAAAGTGCCGCAGGGGACAGCGATGCAAGGCGCGCATGATCGAATTTGCGGGTGGCGCGAACCTGTCAGCACGAAGCCTTCGAGCCGCCGCGCAATTCGCCCGCGATCTCCTGTGCCACGCGGCGCGCTTTTGGAAGCTCCTCCGGCGTGAAAGAGATCGCGCCTACGACCGGGTGTCCTCCTCCACCATAGCGTTCGCACAGCACGGCAAGGTTATGCGTGCGCGGCTGAGAATTCCAGGGATTGGAACCGACTGAGATCTTGGCTCTAAAGCTGGAGAGGCTCACTCCGACACAGTAGGTAGCCTGCGGGAAAAGGTAGTAGGGGATGAACTTGTTGTAGCCCTCCATATCGTGGTCGCTGATATCGAAGAAGACGGTTCCCTCCGAGCACTGAGCACTGCGGCGGATGATGTCGATCGATACCAGATGCCTGTCGTACAGGGGGCGAAAGACGTCCTGAACCCAGGGGATCTCCATGATCTCGTCCAGCGATTTTCTCTGAAATTCGACGATCAGGCTGCAAATTTTTTCGCGGTCGCGCACGCCCTCGACCACCATCATGAGCTTCATCGCCGATTCGCGAAGCTCGACGGCAGATTGAGCGTCCTTGAATTGGGCGCCGTCGATGATATCCGCCCACTGGATCAGGTCATTCAGCTGGCTCGAGTCAAACGCGAAGTGCTCCCGGAGCATCTGGCCGATAAACTTGGTACAGGACCTGTACGTGGGGTCGTGGAATTTCCTTCCGCTTTGGTCCGCCCTGAAGTGCGCTTCATCTTCGCGGCTGAGGAATGCACTCTGGTGATGGTCGAACCACCAGCTCAGGCGCGGGTCGCTGGAGTACTTGAAATCGACGATCGCATTTTCATCCCCGTCAAATTCCACATCCAGGAAAAGCTGCCCGGCACGATGAGCTAGCCCTTCGTACTGAAACTCGCAATTTTTATTGATTGCTTTCAGATAGAAATTGCTGAAAACGGCCGCGGACGCCAACCCGTCGAAACAGTTGTTATGAAAATAAATCTTCATTATCCCCATATAATTTCGGATCTTGCTTTCCTGCCTACATATAAACTACATAAAAAAGGTGATCACGACGCAGCCGGGGAGCCAAAAGAACGGTACACACTACCACACTGCCCCCCATATTGCAATTTTCGTGCTGGGAGAGTCGTCCGGCTGCCGATTTTCTTGCATCGGGCGAGTCGTGGAGAAGCGCCCTCAAAGATGATCTGCGAAAAGCGCCAGCAAGCTTGCACACTCCGAAAGCTTCGCCTGCAAAAGGAAATTGGGGTGGCGGGAAATAGCGACTGGTGGTATATTGTTTGTTTTGCTTGGTGTGACTCCGGTTGGAGTGCGCCCGAAATACGAGGTTGAAATGAAAGAAGCGATCCATCCCAAATATCACAAAGTGCTGGTAACCTGCGCCTGCGGCAACAAGTTTGAGACCCGCTCCACCAAGGCCGAAATCAGGCTGGAAATGTGCTCCGCCTGCCACCCCTTCTTCACCGGAAGGCAGAAGCTGATCGATACCGCCGGACGCATCGAGCGCTTCCAGCGGAGATACAGTAAGAACAAGGCCGAAACTCCAGCCAAGAGCTGAGACATTTGATGGCGGATACAAAATCCAAATCGTCTCCCGAAGACATTCTCGTAGGGGGTCAGGCGGTCATCGAGGGCGTCATGATGCGCACGCCGCGCGCGTATGCCGTCGCCGTCCGCCGGGCGGACGGTTCTATCGAAGTCAAGAAGGAACCCGTCAAGCGGCTATCGGATTATTGCAAGCCGCTGTCCTGGATCGTGATCCGCGGTTTTGCGGTGCTCATCCAGTCCATGGTTTTAGGGCTCCGCACGCTGAATTACTCCGTCAACGTTTCCATGAAGGACCTGGAAGCAACGGAGAAGCCGAAAAAGGCCAAAAAGGAAGGCTCGACCGTTCCGGTCGCACTGGCGATGGTTCTCGGCGTTGCGGTGGTGGTCGTGCTGTTCGTTCTGATCCCGCTCTGGCTAACGAGCTGGCTGCGGGGCTACTTCCCTGCCATCCACAACTGGATCGTTTTCAACCTGGTCGACGGGTTGATCCGCGTCATTATCTTCCTGGGCTATATCATCCTGATAAGCCTGGCGAAAGACATCCGGCGCGTGTTCCAGTACCACGGAGCCGAACACAAGGTCGTGCATACGTGGGAAGCCGGGGAAGAGCTTTCGGTGGACAATGCGCGCCGGAAGTCGACGCAGCATCCGCGTTGCGGTACCAGTTTCCTGATGTTCGTCATGGTGGTCAGCATCATTGTGTTCTCGATATTCAAATTCAAAGCGTTCTGGGCGATCTTCCTCTCGCGCCTGGTGCTCATCCCTTTTGTGTCCGGCCTGTCCTACGAGCTGATCCGCTTCTCGGCGCCGCGCTGCCAGAAAGGTTTTTTCCGGTTGATTGTGCTCCCGGGACTGGCCCTCCAGCGCATCACCGCGAAGGAACCGACGGACGATCAGCTGGAAGTCGCCATCCGAGCCCTGAAGGAAGCCCTCGACCTCGAAGACATCAAAGCTCGCGAAGCGCAGACTGCCGCTTAGCGGGCCATCCCGCGTTCTTATCCCGTTCCATCCCAACCATCACTCATTGGATGCCATATGATCGACAAACTCAATGCACTGGAAAAGAAATTTGAAGAACTGAATGCGCAGCTCGCGGATCCGGGAGTCTTTGCGGACCAGGCAAATTACCAGAAGCTCGCCAAAGCGCACCGCGATCTTCGCGACATCGTGGAAAAGTTCCGCGAATATAGGGGCATCCTTCAGGGAATCGAGGAAAGCAAAGCGATCAGCGCATCGGAGACGGATCCTGAAATGCGCAAACTCGCCGAGGAAGAGCTGCTCACGCTCGAAGATCGCGGAAAGAAGTGCCAGGAGGACCTTCAGGTGCTCCTGATGCCGAAAGATCCGAATGACGAGAAAAACGTGCTCCTGGAAATCCGCGCGGGGACGGGCGGCAACGAGGCGTCGCTGTTTGCTGCCGAGCTCTTCCGGATGTATACCCGGTTCACGGAGCGGACCGGATGGCGCGTGGAAATCATGGAAGAGCACGAGTCGGAAGTGGGCGGATTCAAGGAAATCATCGCCATCGTGGAGGGGAACGGCGCATACAGCAAACTCAAATACGAGAGCGGTGTGCACCGCGTCCAGCGCGTGCCGGCCACGGAAGCCAACGGGCGCATTCATACGTCCGCCGTCACCGTTGCGGTGCTGCCGGAAGCCGATGAAGTGGAAATCGTGGTCGATCCCAAAGACATCCGGATCGATACCTTCTGCTCCTCCGGACCGGGCGGCCAGTCGGTGAACACGACCTATTCCGCCGTACGCATCACCCACATTCCGACCGGACTCGTCGTTTCCTGCCAGGACGAGAAATCACAAATCAAGAACCGCGCAAAGGCCATGCGTGTGCTGCGGTCAAGACTGTATGACATCGCGCTTCAGGAGCAACAAAAGTCCATCGCCGAAAACCGCCGCAACCAGGTCGGTTCGGGAGACCGGAGCGAAAAGATTCGGACATACAATTTTCCCCAAAACCGCGTCACGGATCATCGCATCGGCCTGACTCTTCACAACCTCACGGAGTTCATGGACGGGAACATCAGCCCCGTTCTTGAGGCCCTGTTCACGCATTACCAGGCCGAAAGACTTAAAGAAGCTATTTAACGCAAAGCGGACGCGACGGGTGAAATACTCAGGTGTCGCTGCCGCGGCCACTAGAGTCCGGATCGCAAGCGGTTTTCGGGTTATAAAACTCGACAAAAAAACCGATCTCCGATTCCGATAGCGATACCGAAAAATCCGGATTTAGATTGTTGCCTCAAAAAATCATATGCAAACCATCGGCAGCGTTCGAGCGTGGGCAATTGAAGAGCTGAAACAGGCACGGGTGGATTCGCCCGCTCTTACGGCCGATCTCCTGCTCGGATTTGTGCTCGGCTGGGACAGGGTTCGCCTCCTGAGCCACACGGAACAGGAAATTGACGAGCACGCATGGGATTGCCTGCGCCGCCTCGCGCATCGCCGCGCCAACGGGGAACCGCTGCAGTACCTGACCGGCGAGCAGGAATTTTACGGCCTGCCTTTCAGGGTAACTCCGGCAGTCCTTATCCCGCGTCCCGAAACCGAAATCCTGGTTGAGAAAGCGATTGACCTCATGCGGAGCCACGCCCCCTCCAATGCGCGTTTTGCCGATGTCGGCACCGGCTCCGGCTGCATCGCCGTGTCGGTGGCACATCACATCCCTGCATCTGCAGGCTGGGCCGTCGACGTTTCCGCAATCGCCCTGAAGATCGCCCGGGAAAATGCAAGGCGGCACGGAGTGCAAGACAGGATCCGCTTCGTCCAATCAGATCTTCTGGAATGCTTCCCCAAAAGGCCATGCCTCGATTTCATTTTTTGCAATCCACCTTATATTGCACTCGACGAGTATGATAGTCTGCCAATCGAAGTAAAAAACCATGAGCCTCATGAAGCGCTATTCGGGGGCGCATCCGGCCTGGACGTGTATCGCCGCCTGGTCCCGGATGCAGTGGCCCGTCTGGCGGCAGGCGGATACCTGCTGCTCGAAGTGGGCGCCGGACAGGCACAGCAGGTTGGTCAGTTCATGGAAAAAGTGGGGCTGATCCTGCATCCGGTCTTAAACGACCTGCAGGGAATTCCCCGTTGTATTATCGGGCAAAGCCGATTCCAGGAGACATGATGGACAAGATCCGCATAACAGGCGGGAAGAAGCTGGCGGGACGGGTTGAAATCAGTGGAGCAAAGAACGCCGCTCTGCCGGCTATGGCAGCATCACTTCTGACTGCGGACACCATCCAGCTGGAAAATGTCCCCTACGTCCGGGATATCCTGACAACCCGCAATCTGCTGCAGGAAATGGGCGTGGAGACCGAAGTCCGGGAGGACGGGACGGCCATGCTGAAGGCGGTTGATTTGCAGTCGCTCGAAGCCCCCTACGAGATGGTAAAAACCATGAGAGCTTCGATCCTCGTCCTGGGACCGCTCATGGGACGATTCAAAAAGGCCCGCGTTTCACTGCCGGGTGGATGCGCGATCGGCGCACGTCCCGTAAATCTGCACTTGATGGGCCTGGAACGGATGGGCGCCCGGTGCGACATTGAGCATGGATACATCGAAGCCTCGACGGAAGGACTTCACGGAGCCTATATCCTGATGGAAACCGTCACGGTGACCGGAACCGAAAACCTGATGATGGCCGCGACGCTGGCGGAGGGCGAAACGGTGCTCGACAACGCCGCCTGCGAGCCGGAAGTGAGCAACCTGGCCGATCTTCTTCGCAGCATGGGTGCTCAGATCGAGGGGGACGGGACGCGAACCATCAGAATCCGCGGCGTCCGGAAATTGCGCGGCTGTCGGCACCGCATCATCCCGGACCGGATCGAGGCCGGGACGTTCGCCATCGCTGCCGCTATCACGCGCGGTGACGTCGAAATCGCGAACTGCGAACCGCGGCAGCTTACCTCGGTTCTCACCCAGTTAAGCCAGACAGGGGTGGAAGTCGTGATCGGATCCAAGAGCTTCCGCGTTCGCGGCCGGGACCAGATCCTGTCCAAGAACGTCACCACCTATCCCTATCCGGCGTATCCGACGGATATGCAGGCACAGTACATGGCCCTGATGACTCAGGGCAACGGCAGTGCCGTCATTACGGAGACAATTTTCGAGAACCGGTTCCTGCACGCGCAGGAAATGATACGCATGGGAGCCGATATCACCGTCGAAGGCCGGCAGGCCGTGGTCAGGGGGGGACGCCCGCTGACCGGTGCACGTGTCATCGCATCAGACCTGAGAGCCAGTGCCTCTCTGGTCCTCGCCGGCTTGGTGGCCCAGGGCGAAACCTGGATCGATCGGGTATATCACCTGGACCGCGGGTATTATCGCATCGAGGAAAAACTGGCCCGGCTGGGAGCCGATATCGAACGCGTTAAATAGGATGACTTCCTTCGCCATCAAAAGACGGCTTTTTAGTGCATATAAACGAGGGATGATGAAGATTCACGGATGCATTTTTTGCAAGGTGGCCGCCCACGAAGAGCCTGCAAAGATTCTTTATGAAGACGAACAGTGCGTCGTTTTCCAGGACGCCAATCCCAAAGCGCCCGTGCACTTGCTGGTCATCCCGCGCAAGCACATCACTTCTCTCAATGACAATCTGGAGCAGGACAAGGAGCTCCTCGGCCACTTGATGACCGTGGTGGGGCGCATGGCCAGGGAGCAGGGAGTCGACGGCACCGGATACCGGGCGGTCATCAATACCAATGCGGAGGCCGGCCAGACTGTTTTTCATTTGCACATCCATCTTCTGGGCGGAAGGGTTCTCCGCTGGCCTCCCGGTTAAACGCATTTGCTGATGAATTGACTAGCACTTTTCGAGGGACACAATGTCAAACGAGGAAAGACCCGTACAAATTATCGCCGACCACACTCTGACGTCTTCGAGAATTTATGCCAACTATGTCCAGGTCAGCGTTTCCCCCGTCGACTGCACGCTGACGTTCTGCGACGTCATCGGTCCTCAAAGCGAGGAAGAAGCGCTGCGGATGCAGAAAACAGGGACGCTGCCGGCTCCCGTGAAGGCCGTCATCGCCATACCGACGCAAATCGTCGACGGCTTGATCAATGCGCTGCAGGCACAGCGGGAAAAGCAGACCGGGGGAGGCAAGCCCTCCACCAGCACGACGGTGCAGTAGCACAATTCCCATTGTCATTCTGCCAATCAAAAGCAACCCCTGTGAGGATGGCTCTCCGGACTCGAACCGGGCGATCCCGCCCAAATTATTCCGATTTTCTCTCAGTCCGTTTTATAGCGTATCGGTGGACAATGAAAGCTGAATGGCTTTGGGTTTCGCTGACCGCTTGCTTTATCTTGCTTTCGAGCTGCACGGATTCCGCAAAAGGACCGGCCCAAAAGCTTGCGAATGAGCTTTTGCAGGGGATGAAGGAGTCCGGCCAACCAGTGGCGGCCCGCGCCGGATTAGTGCCGGCTGCAATCCGCGCAGGAGAATCCGCTACCCTTGTAGCTGCCGTTAAAATCAGGCCCGGCTGGCACATTTATGCACCTGGTGGAGTATCTCGCTTTGCCATACCCACACGCCTGGAAGTCAAACTTCCGGAAGGGATCTCACCGGTTGCCGGATGGAAATACCCGCCGGGCATAGGCAAGCAGGGCAGGGAAGAGCTGATCTATGAAAACTCGGTTGTGATTAGCGGCGCACTGAAATCCGCGGCAGGACTTAGTCCGGGTCGGCGCAGTCTTGTTTGTTCCGTCTACTATGTCGCTTGCGACGAAAGCGTTTGTTTGCCGCCGGAGGCGCAATCGCTGAAGGTGGACTTTGATATTATCAAATAAATGCGAATTCAGGCTGGAGGTGCTCATGAGAGTTCGACACGCCTTGATCGGCGCATTATTGCTATGCAGTCTGTCGGTTTCCCTTCCGGCCGGGGAAAAATATAGCCTGAAGGTTCTCTATATCGGAGACCCCGGAACCCCGAGGGCCAAAGAGTTCATGCAGTTTCTGGAGGAGCATTTTACTCGGGCGCAGGCGCTCTCGCGGGAAAGCTTCAATCCTGGCCGCGCTGCGGGATGGGATGTGGTACTGCTCGAGTGGCCGCAAGCACAGATAACCATTACTGTCGATGCAGCTTCCGGCGCTCCTCCAGATTTAGAGCAAATAATGGAAAAGAGGCTGGGACCGAGCCCGCTTGGGCCGCGGGAATCGTGGTCGAAACCGACGGTGCTGCTGGGCAGCGCCGGGCTGAATCTGGCAATGGCATGGAAGATCGGAGGGGGATCCGGCTGAACATGCCTCTCTCCTTTCGCGTACGGAGTGCGCGATCACCAGGTGTTTAAATATCCAGTGTCGATCGATATTTCGAAGACTGTCAGGCTGCCGATTACAGGCCCATTCAAAGAGATCCTCAAAACGGATTACGCCGAGTTCATACCGCTGACGCGCACCACGACGCTCCCAAAACCCTCTGATGGCGCTGAATCCTTAGAGGAGATGCGGCGGCGGACGGCGGAATACGGCTGGTGCACCTACAACAGCACGATCCGTGATCTGCCCGAGGTCGAAATCATGTCCGGGGGATTAAATGAAAAAACTGTGGAAGGCGCCGCGATCTGGCGGCAGGGCAATCTGCTGGAGTTTGGCTTCGAAGCTTCGCCGGGGAAGATGAACGAAACCGGCCGCGCAATGCTGGTGAATTCGATAGTGTATATCGCAAAATTCACCCAGGATCGTCCCATTGTGAAGGTGCCGATGACAGCGACAAAGAGAGTGCCGCCGCGCACCTCGCTCTTGCGCTATGCCGCCGATGAGACCATGCCCTTGAGTTTCCTGCAGGAATACCTTGCAAAGGAAACCATCGCGGCGGCTCCAGGAAAGGATCGGGAATCCTATAAACGCTGGCTCCCGACCGTGCTCCCATATTTGCACCCGGATGATGCGCTGAAATACCGCATTGATGCCGAGGCTCTCTTGCTCGGGATCCGTTTTGACCAGCCTGATTTTTCTCAGAAGATGATAGAAAAGCTAAGGTCGGACGGTTCTGAGGCTAAGGCGGCGCGGATTCTGCTCGCTCGCTACATCCCCGATGGGCCGGGCGCGGCGGCGGACGCCGGCGCCTGGGAGAGCTGGATACAGCAGCACAGCCAGTATATGTTCTTCAGCGAGATGGGCGGCTTGAGGTGGTATATTGACCCTCTTGCCTTGAAGCGCCATATTCCTACTGCCAGCCTGCGTGGCCCGGCACGCGCCGATATTGCCGATAAAAACATTTTGGGGAAGCGGCGCTCTTAGGCGCCGGTTCGAGTAATAGGCGCGGTTGCAGCGATATTGCCGAATCCTTTTCCTAGGCAACAAAACAGCGCGGTCGAAGAAGCGGCAAGCAAGCAATAGAAGTCGGCCATGCCAATGCAGACATACGGAAATATTGCAGACAATCAATGCGTCATAGGACAACCCTACTTGGCCACGGCTCTCTTATAAGCTTTCCCCATAACTTACTGACATAGTTGATGGAGAAGAGATCTTCGAACGCGTGGAGCCAGAAAGTGCCCCTGTCGGACAAGACAATTTCCCCGTTTCTCTCACTGAGAAATCCTGCCAGCGACAGCGCCTTCATAAGCCTCCCATAGATTTCGTCGAAATCTTTTCCGAATCTTTCGTGAAAGGCTGCTTTTGTGAAGCGCGTTTCATAAATGCGCCAGTAAAGCCATCCCGCCATCTGCATGCGTTCCGAAAGATCGAGAGTGAGTGAGATGGGCAACCTTCCGCCATTCAGGGCGCTTATGTATTCGCTCACGCTGAAGGTGTTGAGATAAAAGATATCCTTCAGATAAGTACCTCCGCTGGCGCCCAACCCGATGTACATGGGAACCGTAACCGAACAATACTTTGGGATGCCTTTCCTGGTGAACGCCCAGGACGAAGTCCTCACAAAACCTGCTCCGTAAAAGACGTTCTCCAGAATCCCGAGCATTTTTTTCCTCCTGAGGACTCCGGCACTCTTGTATTTGCTCGCCCCGTTGTTTTTCCCCATTTGCGTATATGGAAATATGAACAGAGGATAGGCGGAGACCTGGTCGAGATTCATCTCAACAAGTGCACGCCCTGCCTCTTTGACTTCGGCATAAGTCTGGTCAGGCAAAGCAAAAATAATGTCCGCGTTGACACAATCGAATCCCTTGTTGACGGCGCGGTCAACCGCTGCCCTCGCTTCCCTTGCGTTATAGGGCCGCTTTAGGGTTTGAAGATGCCTGTCCTGAAGCGCCTCCACCCCGACACTCAAATACCGCACTCCCATGGACGCCGCCGCTTCAAGATTAGCGGGATCCAGATGATTGGGGTGACTTTCCATGTGAATGCTGCATTTCATATTGAATCGGTCGAAGATGCGTTCCAGGATTTTGACAAGGCCGCTGCGAAGCATTGTCGTGGGAGTCCCACCGCCAATATAGAAAGACGTCACCGGCATCTCGCCTATCATGTCCGCATATGTGTCGATCTCTTTAATGACCGCGCTCGCATACCTTGCCGCAACATCAGCATGATATGGCTCCTTGTTGTATGGGCAGTAGGGACAGATCTGATCACAAAATGGGATATGCAGATAGATGCCCAGCTCTTCGATGTTACGAAAACGATGTTCGAGAGTCGGCACGGTATTTTCGAGCACGATCGCGCTCTGCCCGGTTAGCGACTTTCTGATGCCGGATCTTATGAGGTTTCTCAGCGCCATAGTCTCTTTCATTGGGACTCGTTTAAAAATACCTTAGAGCATTTACAACAGCGGACGGCTTCAATTTCAATGTCTGATCTATTTCCGCATAACTCAAATATCCGCAATCCCGGCACAATTCGGGGTCTCCCGGATGGCGGCAGCATTCGAACACGGTGCCATTTTCATACACGCGGCAAATACGCAACGGCCGCCGCCAATCGTTTTTCATTGCGGAGATCAGCCCGGCGCGTGAATTCAGGATTTTGTATTGTCCTTTATACTTCAGCAACCGGGCGAGAATCTCATGCCTCTCTTTTTCCGCTATGTACAATTCGTCACGCCCGTAATACGGCGTATGGAAATAAAAGAATACGCTGCGTATCTGATCTATCGATTCGATATAGGCACAAAACGGTTCGATGTCGGTCTTGCTGAGGCTGTTGATCGTGTAGTTGATGTATAGCGACGGATGAAGCGACTTTCGGATATTAGACATAATCTTGTCGAAGGATGGTCCTCGCAGGAGGTCGTTGGTGACCTGGAGTCCATCGATGCTGACAAAAACCGCATTGGCCGATGTATTCAGCGGGATTGTCCCGTTTGTATAGATGATCGTTGTGAAAAATCCCTTTTTCCGGGAATAGCGCACGATATCTTCAAGATTGTATTGTCCATCCTGCCACAGAAGCGGCTCGCCACCCTGTAAATAGAGAGTGCGGCCACCCTCATCATAAAAAGAATCGATCGCTCCCGTGGCTTCTGTGAACGTCAGATCCGGTTTCCGGCGGTTGGCTATCCTGCAGTGGCGGCAGTGCAAGTTGCATCTGTCGGTTAAGGTTAACCCGCAGATGAGCGGAGTATCGCGATGGAAAATGCCGTGACTCGATATGTATCCGAGTCCGTAGGCGATATTCCTGAATGCGCCGAACAGCCTCAGCCGGTTTTGAGGATCGTCGACGCGGTGAATCTCGGTCATTCTCTATCCTTCACGTTTCCCAGGAACCACATCGCCGGGTTCCGGAATGACTGCCGTTTTTAAGAACCGCCTGCGAGGACGACTCTCCAGAGTGGTCCGGTAGCTGATATTCTTGCATCGGACGGCTCTGGAGAGGCTGTCTCAAAACCCGGCGCCATCCCAAAATCGGAATCATTGAGGCGCGAAGCGCCGGCAGAGAATAGGCCCGACCGTAAGGTCGGGATTAGGTTATCGCAAAGACGGAGCGCCGAGGGCGCGGCACTGTTAACGTTTTATATACAATCCTTCTGGTTTCTTATTCCTTAGCCTCGTGTCGCACCTTCGGCGCTCGGTCTCAT
>DATJPG010000068.1:0-23996 GCA_035506515.1 Acidobacteriota bacterium | reverse complement strand
ACCAACCATGAAGGATCTAGAGATGCGTAAGAAGAATGGATCGGGTACTCCAGCGAACAATGGAACCGACATCAGCCGCCGGACGATTTTAAGGAGCGCGGCGCTTGCTATCGGTGCCGGCGCAGCGATCCCATCATTGACTGCGGTCGGGAACGCGCCGTCTGCAAAACCGTTAAGCGAGGCGGGAGGTCCAGCAGTCATCGCGCGAGAGGGAACCGCGGTCGTGGAAATTGAGTCCGGCAAGATCGCCGGCGCCATTATCAGAAAGATCTACTCCTTCAAGGGTGTCCCCTACGGAGCAACCACGGAGGGACAAAACCGCTTCTGTCCTGCACAAAAACCGAAACCATGGACAGGAATTCGTAGTTCCCGCCAATATGGTTTCGTTTGTCCCCAAGACAAAGGCACTGGACGCTTGAACGACGAAGAGGCGTTCATGTTCCAGTGGCAAGACAGCGTCGAGGGTGAAGACTGCTTGCGAGTCAATATCTGGACGCCTGGGATCAACGACAACAAAAAGCGCCCTGTGATGGTCTGGCTTCACGGGGGCGGATTCGCTGCCGGGTCCGGCCACGACACCCTGATGCTTGATGGCGAAAATCTGGCGCGCCGCGGCGATGTCGTAGTTGTATCGTTAAACCACAGACTTAATATCCTGGGTTTTCTCGATCTCTCGAAGTATGGTGAAAAGTATGCCCAATCCGGAAACGTCGGCATGCTGGACATTGTCACAGCCCTTGCATGGGTTCGGGACAATATTGCTGTTTTGGGCGGGGATCCGGGCAGAGTTCTGATCTTCGGCCAATCCGGCGGCGGAGCGAAAGTCAGCACATTGATGGGAATGCCGTCCGCCAAAGGGCTGTTCCACCGCGCAGTGGTGCAAAGCGGCTCATTCGCGCTCAGCAATACGCGGGAAATGTCGCAAAAACTCGCGGATATGGTACTAGCGGAGTTGGGTTTGGGCGCTGCCACTGTCGATCGGCTTCAGACCTTGCCGTACGCCGATCTTCGTCGTGCGAGCGAGGAAGTCCTGCGTCGAGCCAATCCGCCGTTTGACGCTACGATAAATATCCGGAGGATGGCTGCCAGCTTGAACTTCGGGCCTGTAATCGACGGCAAGGTGCTTCCGTCTATGTTATTCGGCGACAAGGCGCCGACAATCTCCGCGGATGTGCCGATGATCGTCGGCACGACGCTGAACGAGTTTGCGACAGGCATGAACAATCCGGATTTCAAGCTCATGACGGAGGCTGAGCTCGAAGCCAAGATCGAGCCGCTTTACGCGGGCCGCGCAAAGAAAATTATATCGGCGTTCCGACACCGCACACCCAACGCCAAGCCATATAATTTGTGGTCTCGCATCGCGAGCGCTCCGGTCCGCCAGGCGGCCGTTAAGCAGGCAACGCTTAAGGCGGCTCTGAACGGAGCGCCTGCCTATCTATACTGGTTTGCGTGGCAGACGCCGATGTTCGACGGACGCCCGCAGGCCTTTCACTGCGCCGAGCTGCCATTCGTATTTTACAACACCGACCGGTGTGCAACGATGACAGGCGGCGGTCCCGATGCGCGCGCGCTGGCCGGCAAGATTGCCGATGCGTGGATACAGTTCGCCCGAACAGGCGATCCCAATCACAAAGGAATTCCGAATTGGCCGAAGTGCACGCCCAAGATCGCGCCCACAATGATGTTCGATAACAAGGTGCAGGTGGAGCTCAACCCGGACGCACTGGAGCTCGAGAGTATTGCCTGATAAATTTGAATCGTTGAAAATTGGTTCGCGATTGGCTGAATACACGTAATTGCACATCACATAATCCTGAATAGAGGAGTCAATATATGGAGAGAAGAGATTTTTTTAAATTAGGATTAGCGGTTGGAGTCGGCGCGATAGCACTGCCGAACGATGCGGGGGCGTTGGATTATTATCCTATGCCATCCGACAAGAAATGTGCCGTGCTCTACGGGACCTGGTGCGGAAGTTCTCGCGACGCCGCAGTATGGATCTCGGAAGGGATGGGTGGGATTGCCAACGTCTTCGATGTACGCGAAAACCCTGATTTCAAAGAGTTTGATCACATTGTCATAGGCGGCTCCATTCGATCGGGGGCAACACGAAAAGAGCTACAGGATTACATCACAAGGAACAAGGGAACTCTGAAAAACAAAATCAGAGCGTTGTTTGCGGTATGTGGCAACGGCGAGAAACCGGTTGGTCCGGCGCAGAAGACCGCCCTCATTGATAATCATTTGGCCAAATTGTGCGAAGTCACTGATCTCCCATCCAAGGTGTTTAATGGCAGAATCACAAAATCCCTGCTGGATCCTGAGAATCGCAAACGGATGGAGGATATGTATCCGCAATTTGCCGGCAAGCCGCTGGAAGATTACGATCTTCTCAAACGCGCTGATTGTCTGGCATTCGGCAAAGAGATTTTGGCCGGTATTAAGAAGTAAATCCTATTAGAATTTATTATCAGCCGAAGATCTCAAGCCTGATGCGGGATCCCTTGAGAGATCACTGGATCGTTTTGGCAACGCGAAAGCCAAGGTAGTTGCGGCCGCGAGTATTAGGCGCATACACGAAGGCCCGATTCGCCGAACGCATGCTCTTGGGGTTGCTCTCAAATGAATTGGAGCGGAATCCACGCACGGCACAATTGCCGTCTTTTACTGCGGAGCCGTCGGTGGGCAACGATGCGATGTTGGTTTCGTAGCAATCTTCGATCCACTGATAAATGTTACCGTGCATATCGCACAGGCCGAAAGCATTCGTCGGAAATGAACATATTGGAGATGTTGAATCCACCCACACGTCGCGCCCTGCTGCCATTCCGCCCAGATCCTGGCCAACCTCTTTACCGTAATTGGCATAGTCATGGCTGGGTTCGTTACCCCACCAATAGGCGGTGGTAGTACCGGCGCGCGCGGCGTATTCGAATTCCGATTCCGATAAAAGACGATATTTGTCCTTGCCGGTCTTCCTGTTGAGCCAGCCGATGAACACTTGCGCATCCCACCAGCTGACGCCGACTACCGGGTGATTACCCCTGCCATGGTCTAAATAGTTTTGAATGGGTTTGCCTTCTCTATCCAATCTAAGCGCCGTTTCCACCGCTTGTCCGTCGCACATGGCGTCGCGTGCGCAGGCTTCCCACTGATCCCACGTGATTGGTCCTTTGCTCACTGCAAATGAATATGCGATCGTGACCTTGTGCATCCCCTCGTCTTCGTCCCGGTATTTCTCCGTTTCCGGCGAACCCATGATAAACGTGCCGGGCGGAATAACCACCATCTCTGGACACATCTTACAATCCTTGAAAACCTTGGCGGCACGATCTGCTGCCTCTGCGGATGTCGCAAATCCTCCCGTTGTGCTCAGCACCGCGGCAGCCATCACTAGAATTCCCAGATGCAGCCGTACCATACTTCCTCCTTGCGTTAAGTGTTTCTGCCCTTATCTTCAATGCATCGGATCTCTCTGATGCGTGGCGCTCTGTCGGGAGCCATTTCCGGAAGCCTGGCAGATGCTGGGGCTGCCTGCGCTATAGCAAAGCCCACGATTTGCCTGCCTGTGGGAACTTGCAGTTGGGGACCGGACAATCGCTGCAGTTGCAGAGACGGAGATCCGGGAGCCTGGCCCCTTTCGACTGCTCGACGAAATCGAGCGCTTTCTTTACTTCATCGGCTTTCCCTTTCAGGACGAGCGTAATCGCCCCTTCTGCACCCCCCAGGCCGCCCGATGCGATCGGTATTGCCGAAGCGCCGCTCAGTATCTCGATTGCCCGCACCTCGTTGACTGTGACACCCGCTGGACAAGGAAAGAGGCCGACAGGCATTCCCATGCCCGACTCATAGCGATTGAGCTTCGCCTCTTTCGCCGCTTCCTTCACCGAGATAGGAATGAGCTTCTCCAATCCGGCGGGATAAATGATGATGAACTTTCTCTTCTTCCTCGCAGCCTGGATATATCCCATCGATCCCTCAAGACCGAACAGAATGCCGACATTTCCCTCCGGGTCCAGGGCATTGACGCCTTTCACATATACGTCGGATGGCGTCATGCGGTAGAGTAGATTGGAAAGCTTCTCTTCTCCCTGCAGTTGCCCCTTTTCGATCACCCATGTTCCCTGAAGATCTCCGGGACCGGTGCTCTCTTCGTCGGGCGTAAGCCCAGCGCCCAGGACCATGGCCATTTCCACGCACATTCCTCTCGGCGTCACCACGCCGCATACCCAGTAATTAGTCTTTGGTTTGGATCCCGTAATCTCCTCGATGATGAAGTAGGTGCTGCTGCTGGGATGGAGTGCGACAATCCCCTCTTTTGAGGCCCGCTGGACGGCGTCCAGTCCGGCAACGGCCTTTGCAATCAGTTTCTTTGATTCTGCAGGAGTGAGAACGATTTGAGCGAGCATATATTCCCCGGTGGTTGCTGTGTCATCGCGGGAGGAATTCCCAAGTTCGACTCATTTCTATATATCATATCCTTCGATGGGAAAACTCTTCAAAACAATTCCGATGCGTCCGCTTCGGAGAAATATATTCGAATACCTATGATATGATATCGGCCTCAACGGGAGACCGTCAGAGAAAACGCGGAATGTTTGCCTTATACATTTGATTAAAAGCCCCGAAGGGAGAATCGCTTTTATAAAAGCGATTCGGTTCTTCCCGCCGGCAAAGCAGCAACTCCGTGCGTGCGCGGGATCTTTGCAGAGAACATATTTGTGTTCGCAAAATCTGCGAAACTCGGCGACTGAGATTCAGGAGATCATCATGACACAAGCGCTTCACTCCCCTTCCGAAACCGGGTTTACCCGAAGGCAGATTGTCCTGGGACTGCTGACCATATTTTCGCTCCAGATTACCTTGAGTTTTTTCATTCAGACGCTCGGAATCGCGAGGCCGAGAATTGCCGCGGACCTGAACGGCATGCCGCTGTATGCATGGTCGCTCTCCATCCCCAGCCTGGCCGCCGCCTTTGTAACGCTGCTGTTCAGCAAGTTTTCCGACATGTATGGCCGGCGGCTCATGCTGCTGATATGCGTGACGCTATTTCTGGTCGGGACGGTCTGGAGCGCTCTTGCCCCGACGTTCGTGATCCTGATCGCGGGTGAAACGCTGTCCCGAATGGGCAACGGCGCTCTTTTGCCCCTAATTTACTCGGTGCTGGGAGACATGTTTGCACCTGTGGAGCGAAGCAAATGGGTGGGTCTGCTCCGCATACCGCAGGGACTCCTGGCGCTTTTTGGACCGACGATCGGAGGGTGGTTTGTCGACAACCTGAGCTGGCGCCACCTGTACTGGCTGGGAGTTCCGCTCCTGGTCATCGGCCTGATCATAGTGCCGGTGGGCGTTCCTTCAACTTCAATGAGAGTGCATCGCAAAATCGACGTGCGGGGTTCCATGCTGGTTGCGGTCGCGTCGACGGCGACAATCCTCGGCCTTTCTTTCGCCGGGACGACCTACCCCTGGGCGTCGCTCCAGGTAATCGGTTTGTTGAGCGCGGGACTGGTGTTTTGGGTGCTTTTCTTCAGAGCCGAAGAGCATGCAGACGAACCAATCATGGATCCGCAGGTATTCCGCAATCGCACTTTTCTCACTGTCGCGGTCTCGGGAATGCTGTCATTTATCGGCCTGATGGCGATGATGATGTATTACCCCATCTTCTTGCAGGGCGTGAAAGGAATCAGCGTCATGCGGAGCGGCCAGATCCTCACTCCATTCACTGTTCTTATGGCCTTTATGGGGCTGCCTGCCGGGTTCATCCTCGCTAAGACAAAACGGTATAAATGGATGTATGTCAGCGGCTACGGCCTCCTGACGGCGGTGATTTTCGGGATCGTGTTTTTCGATTCCGGAACCCCCGTTTTCGTCGCCCTACTGGCCGCCGCTCTCGCCGGTCTCGGCCTGGGAGTTATTCCAACCATCAATACGCTCGTGGTTCAATGGGCCGTCCCCAAGAGACTGCTCGGAGCCTCCATGGGCGCCATATTTTTCAGTATTACGCTGGGGACAGCCATTGCTCCTGCTGTCCTTGGTCCCGTAATGAATATGGCTTATGCAAAAAAACTCGAAACAACGCTCCCCGCCGGATTACATCAGTTCGCGGACAAGGAAACCATCACGGCTCTGAGTGACCCCAAGGCGCTCTTGTCTCCGGCGGCGATGAAGGCGCTCGAGACGACTTTCGCAAAGGAAGGGAGCTATGGAAACGATCTGTTCCGGCAGACCGTCGTGGCCATTCGCACTTCTATGCAAGCCGGCCTGAGAGGTGTTTTCCTGCTGGGCGCCGTAACGATGCTGATTTCCTTTTTGCTTATCCTCACCGTTCCCGAGGTTTCGATGGATGCGGTAGTTGAGGATTTGAAAACCCCACAGCCTGCTGTTGCAGCAATCGGGGCCGACTAACCAGGGCGATGGCTGCAAAACAAGCCGAAACCTTTGCTTGAATCCGAGGTCGGCAGGTGACCAATGCCGCATGGTATTTGCGCCTGCAAGGGCGCCTTGCGGCAGCAAGCTGACGCACTCCTAAAGCTTCGCCTGAAAAAGAATGGGGTGTTAATGTTGAGACGGCCCCGTGGCGCTTTTCAGGCATGGATAGAGCCTGCAGTACTTCGGGAAAAGCTCCTGATATTTCCTTTGATTATTTGAATCCGGCTTGATTTGTTTGCGGATCCCGGTCATTGCATTCGCCGCCTCTTGGAATGAGCCGTACCAGCCTGCTCCCACAGCAGCCGCAATAGCCGCGCCCAGGGCGGATGCTTCGGTATTCTTCGGAAGGCAGATGTTTCTTCCGGTTACATCCGCAAAAATTTGACACCACAAATCGCTGGCTGCGCCTCCACCGATTGCGACGAGACTGAGAACTTTCCTGCCGACAGCCTTTTCAACAGATTGGATCGCAAACAGCTGTTCAAACGCAATTCCTTCGAGAATGGAACGGTACAGATGCCCACGCTGATGGGATGCGGATAAGCCTATAAACGCGCCTCGGGCGTCCATATCCCAGTAGGGATTCATAGAACCGCACAAATAGGGCAGGTGCAAGAGTCCCTCACTCCCGGCAGCGGCCTGCCGCGCTTCCCGTTCTAACTGTTCATAAATGTCGGGTTTTCTTAAAGGGTCAATTTTCAAAATCCTCTTAAAAAACCAGTCGATGGCAAATGTCCCCGCTCTTAAGCTGCATTCGAAATAGTATCCGCTTTCCGAACAACTGCTCATCGTACGGAATGCCTTGCTTGTTTTGTACCGGAGCCCATACATACCCGCCACGACCGCCGTACCCAGATTGAGATATGCTCGCTCGGGGATGAGCGCATTGACACCCAGGCCCGCAGCCTGTCCGTCACCGCCACCTGCCACTATGAGAGTTTCAGGGAACAAGCCTGTGAGTTTCGACGCCCATTTCGTGACTTTCCCTATCGCCGAACCGGGACAGTGGACCTCGGGCAACTGGTTCTCCCCTAATCCCAGCGCGCGCATGATTTGAGGCGACCATTTCCTGCGTCTCATATCGAATAATCCAAGAGGGTCCGCACTCGCCCAACTCGTTCTGAAATGACCGGTTAATTTCCATGCAAGATAGGTGTGGACATCGCAGATCTTGCGGATTTTTTGAAACAAGCCCGGTTCATGCTTTTTCATCCAATCGAGGCGGTACACTGCCGGAGCATAGTCCACGGGTTTGCCGGTTATTCGATGTATTCTTTCTTTTCCAATTATCTTTGAGAAGGATTCCACTTCCTGCTTGCACCGTTCATCCAGCCACACAATGGCAGGCCTAACAGGATGTCCACTTTCTTTCAGTGGAACAAACGTCTCCCTCTGGTTTGAAATGGCGAGTGCAGCGATTCTTTCCGACTCGACTTTGCTCGTGATGGTTCTCAACGCTTTTTGAGCGGAGGTCCACCAGTCCTGGGCGTCCTGTTCGTAATAACCGGGCTTGGGAGAAAAAAGCGGGGTTAACGTGTGAGCAGTTGCGGCTATCCGCCCATTTTTGTCGAAAGCAATTGCCTTTGTGCCCGTGGTACTACAATCCAGGCCAATGACAAGGCTCTTTCTATTTTTTCTATCACTGGATTTGACCATGGATGTATTTGTGCAGCCAGCCTTCCAAAATGCCAGTGTCGTGCGTCAAAAAAATCTTTGCTTCGACACGGATCACTTCCTGCCGATTCTTGCCCAAATGCAAGAGGATTTTTGAAACACTGCACTAGCCTGGTTTTTTCATCAGTATGCTCCTTGCGGCGATGCGGCCGGTGCATAGAGCTTCCGCATTGTTTCCCCCGCCGTTGTACATCCAGCCCCAGAAAGAACCCAACTCTCCCGCGCTGTACAGCCCCGCAATCGGTTGGTTGTCCGGGTCTACGACCTGGCACCGAGCGTTTCGCCTCGGTCCGCCCTGTGTGTTGAAAGTTGCCGGGTAAACTTTAACGCAATAGAACGGCGGTTTCTCGATCGAGGTCAGGCTTCGGCTTGGTCTCCCGAAATCCTGGTCATTTTTATTTTTGCAGTGCTCGTTCCATCTCGCGATCGAAGCTTCCAAATCAGCAGGTTTCATTTCAAGCTTGTTCGCCAGCTCGGCTAGAGTTTCCCCTTTAATGATCCAACCTTTCTCGATCTCCTTGCTGTTATCCCTGCTTCCCTGATATCCGCCGAACCAGCCGAACCAGCCGAATTTAAAGGACATCCCCCCGGCAACCGGTCCTCGGGTTCGCGCGCTTTCGTCGAATATTCCGAAGCAGGGAATGCGCGTAAATGCGCCGAGCACTCCGTCGAAGTAAAGCAGATTTTCCTTGTGGCCGAATCCGTGACGGTTTTCCCTCATTTCATTCATGAAGCGTTTTCCGGTTTTGTCGACCAGAATGTACGAGTTTCCCGGAAAACTGACCGGGACCATCACGGGATCGTATTCAGGCACAATTAAACATCCTATGCCGGCCAATGAATTATTCATATGCCAGAGCGCCGCGCCCGCTTTTTGAGCCATTTTTATTCCGTCGCCCGTATTGCCGGGAGTTCCGCGGCCATAGGTCGGCCAACCGGGCAGGAACTGCTTCTGCATTTCGAAATTGAACTCAAAACCGCCGCAGGCCAGGACAACTCCCTTCGCAGCCTTAATAAAGATTTGTTTCCCTCCGCCGTCGGCCTTGACTCCGAGAACTTCGTGCGTTGCCGACAAGACTAAATCCTTGGCCGGCGTCTCATACAGTATTTCGATTCCCCTCTTTTCAGCCTGGTCGCGGATCGGGATCCAAAGCTTGCCTTCGCCCGATCCTCCATTGCTCCACGTGCGCACGCATTTCGAGCCGGGAAGTTCAGGATGCTCCGGCTGAAACATGCCCAGCGGCTGAGGCTTCACTCCCAGCGTTTCAAGCCAGCTGTTCAGCTTCATCATCTCCTCTGCTAGAGCTTGAAGGCATTCCTTATCCGTGAGGCCTATGCAAAGCGCTTCCATGTATTCGAGGGCTTCCGGCAGATTCGTGGGCGTCCACCACATATTTCCGGACACCCTGCTGTTGCCTCCTTCGTGTTTCTGGGGCATTTTTTCCAGGATTAGGACTTTTGCACCTGCGTCTTTGGCTGCGATGGCTGCGGATAGGCCTGCAAAGCCAGTTCCGATAACCACGACGTCCGCTTCTTTATCCCACTTAGGGGCTTGAACGGAGCTCTTTTGCGCGCCCAAAACGCTTGCGGCTGCCATGGCAGGCGCTGCAACCGCCGCCCCTTTCAGGAATCTTCGTCGACTGACCTTATCGTTGACACCCTTCATATTTAGCCTCCGGCTTTAGAAAACAAAAAACGTTACGAATTTCACTCCAATAGCTTATTTATTATTTCTTCCGCGAAATCTGTTTGCATCTTCCTGAGGAGCCGACTCAGCGCCCTCTTGACCTCCCGCTCAACCGGAAATCGCACGCTATGTCGGTCGATATAGACTCTGTGATCACGATTCGACAACGCAATATCCGGGTGCCTTGGGTGAATCTTCCAGGAACAGCATCCCGACAGCCTATTTCACAGCCTCCCCCAGGTTCACGGT
This sequence comes from Acidobacteriota bacterium, assembly GCA_035506515.1. Taxonomy (GTDB): domain Bacteria; phylum Acidobacteriota; class UBA6911; order UBA6911; family UBA6911; genus UBA6911. The sequence goes on along the minus strand of DATJPG010000068.1, from coordinate 13,954 downwards.
GAAGTTTTTCACTGGCGCATCATCTTTGTCGAGAAACCGCGCGCAAAAGTCGGTGGCTCCGCCACCGTTGACCACCGCGCAGCGCACTACATTGGGTCCCTTCTTAAGCGTGAGACGTTTTGACACACCGTCATCGATGACCGTCTGGCGGTCCCCGTATATGCCGATGACTTCCTTGCCGTTGATCCACCAGACGGAGGCTGCATTGGAGCCGATCGCCAGGCGCACGTTCTTTAGTTCGCTGGGGCAGTCCACTACAGTGACGGCCCAGAACAGCACGTTGGATGTTGGCTTGCCCAGCGCGTAAGCGAAGTGATACAGGTTGACATTGTATAGCTTCGTATCGACGGCATGCCAGGTGAGGTTTGAGCCTTCGACGTTCGCTTTGTCACCGTCATGTGGGATCACCGTTAACTGGCCGGGGAAGTACTCCTTCTTGAGGGCAGCCTGGACGGCGCTGTCGGTTAGCCCGGTGGCGCCAATCGGTTCGAGAATCAGCCACCGCCGAATGAAACCCTCTTCATCGGGGACTTTTGTCGGAGTCGCCGGGCGCGTAAGTGTGGGCGCCTGCCCGCGGCCGGACTGCGCGGGAGCCTCCATGATGTTGATCGCAGCCGCAATCGTGGTGAGCAAGAGCGCAGCGAAAAGGGAAGGTGCTCTCATACATAACTCCTCGAAGGATTCCACACCGATGGACATACGTTTCATGCGAGCTTTCCAAGGTCGGAAGGATTCACCGGGGAACGTCTCCCAGCTTTACGGTGAATCGCTTCACCGGCTTATCCTCCGTGTCGAGAAATCGCGCGCACATATCACTTACTCCGGGAGAATTGATAACGGCACAGCGCACGATGTTTGTTCCCTTCTTGAGCGAAAGGCGCTTGGACACTCCGTCGTCGATGACCATGTGGCGATCGCCATATATGCCGATCACTTCCTTTCCATTGATCCACCAGATGGAGGCCGCGTTGGAGCCAACGGCCAGGCGCACGCCCTGCATCTCCTCGGAGCAGTTGATCACGGTGACGGCCCAAAACAAGATATTGAACGTTGGCTTGTTTAGAGCGCAAGCGAAGTGGTAGAGGTTGACATGGTATACGCTTGTGTCAATGGCATGCCACATAAGCTCATTGCCGTTAACCGTCACCCTGTCGCCATCGTGCGGAATTGCGGTGTACTGGCCGGGAAAATACTCGGTCTTGATGGTTGTCTGAACGAAGCCGTCGTTAAGCTGGGCGTTGGAACGGATTTGGATTGGGATCGGTTCAAGAACCAGCCAGCGCTGGATGAAGCCATCTGCATCGGGAGCTTTTTCGGCAGAGGCCGGCCGCGTGAGATTGGGCGCCGGCCCGCGAGCGGAGTTAACCGAATCCCCACCAGATCCGAGCTGCGAGGCCGCCATGAATGCCACACCAGCCAGGCAGCCGAGTGCAGACAGTAGATGGCGGTGGATCGTCCTCATGAAATGCACCTCATAGATTGTTGGAATTCTGAATGCAGATGTTCCAATGGTTGATTCGATGTCACGGCATTTTCACGTTCCAGCGTTGCCTGTCGCTCTTGGGATCGAACTTGGCCAGCGTCGCAAAGCTGCTGCCGACCGCCGAAAGAGCCAACGATTCTTTGGAATTCGGAACGGCCTTGGGCATGATGCGCCAGGTCCCATCGGAAAGCTGCTCGATGCGCCACAGTTGTTCCGGTGCGCCGGTGAATGCGGGCACGGCCACCAATTCGGCGTCGTCAGTCGCAGCCAGCGCCCGATCCGTGCCGGCGATCGTAATCTTGAAATAGGGAGAACCGGGATAACCTCCGGCGTTGGCTACGGGCGCAATGGTCCACTTTTGCTGTGCCTGGACCATGTAGTTGGACAGACGGAGGTCGATATTGACGAGCGGCCAGTTCTGCGACACCTGCGCCACATCCTGCGGCGGAATCACCCCGCCTACTCCGCTGAACATCCCGCCGCGCCCACCGGGCGCTCCGCCTCCGACCGCTCCTCCGCCGGGTCCAATCGGCATGCTGCCACGACCGCCGGCTGCTCCTCCTCCGCGACTGCCGCCGACCGGTACTCCCTGCACCGCCAGTTCCAGCGCCGTTCCCGTACGCACGGATTCAATTTCGTATGTGCCCTCCCTGACATTCTCGCCGGCCATTGGCCAGCCGTCTTTCCACAACAGCGGCCGAATATCCAGCACGCTGGCACCACCCCGATCTAAGTCCGCTTCATAGTGACACGAGAACTTCTGTACGCCGTCACCCAGGTCCAGCAGGCCAAAGTGTCCGGGGCCGACCACGCGGCCGCCGGAGCCTACGAACAGCTTACCCCCACCCTTGATCATGTCGATCCCCATGTTGTCCAGGAAGGGACCGGTTACTCTTCTGGAACGCCCCACGCGGATGTTGTAGCCGGAGTCAGTGCCCCGACAGCAGCTGCCGTGCGTGGCCAGGAGGTAAAACCATCCGTCGTGATAGATCATGTCCGAGGCTTCGCAGTTGATGGCGATATCCACGGGTTTGTCAATTGGAATCACGCGCTTTCCGGTTTTGGGGTCAAGCTGCACGAGGCGGATATAACCAAAGTACGAACCGTAGGTCAGCCACAACTTGCCCGTAATCGGGTCCAGGAAAACGGCCGGGTCGATCGCATTGCAGTCCTCAACGCCGTCCGATGAGGCCACGATGCCGCCCTCTTCCCATTTGAAGTTGGAGGAGTTGGGGTCGAGCGTTTTGTTCCAAATCATGTGAACGTCGGCCTGGGGTTGTCTGCTGGAGGTGGCATAATACAGGTAGTAGCGATCGCCGATATGGATGACGTCAGGGGCTACACCACCGCCCGGACGCGATGCCCCGCGGTTCCATGTCCAGCCGTCATTTGAAATCAAGCCTCCGCCTCCAGTGCCGAAAGCATAGTACTTGCCATCGCATTGGATGATGGTGGATGGGTCGTGAATGCCAATTTGTCCGTCAAGGGCGAACGCGGCCGAAACCAATGCGAGAACTATTGCTGCTAAATATCGGAATCTCATGGAGCCTCCGAAAGTGAAGTGGAATGCAGAACACCGCCCGAACCCCTTACCTCTTTTGTTACTGCATTTTATCCAAGACAAGTTTCTCACATTTGGCATTGAAACCCGCAGGCAGATCCGCGAAGGCGCGATTAACGCCGGTTCTCCGGATCTGCCTCATGCGTCGCGTTCCGGGCCCTGCCGGGCCAAGGTGGAATGGTTTTACCTGAATAGAAGAGGAGCAAAAACATACAGACTCCTTCTCCAACTCTGCCATTCGTGCGAGGTGCCGGGAGAGATATATACATAGCTGTTCGTGATCCCGGCGGCAATGAGCTGTTCCTGATGTTTCTTCAGGCCTTCGGGATTCTCCAACGGAGGCTCCGAGCCGAAACTCATGAAGAGGACCTTGACTTTCTTGTTGAATTCCGCAGGGTCGGCCATGGCGCCGTTATAGATCGTCTTGATGTCGAACGATGCAGGTGCGGCGATTGGTGCGGCACCCGGAGCCACCTTGCCGGGGCCACCTGGACCGAACCCCATGGCGGCGCCGCCGCTGAACAGGCCGATATACGAGAATTTGTCGAGGTTGGCCATAGTGACGGATGCGGTCTGCATGCCGCCCATGGAAAGGCCCGCCATGGCCCGGTGATCTTTGTCGGTCAGTGTGCGGAAGTTGCTGTCGACCCATGGGATCAAATCGTTGACCATCAGCTGTCCATAAGGCCCGCCTCCGGGACCGCCGAATCCGCCAAACCCGGCTCCGCGGCCGGCGCCCGCAGCGCCACGGCCCGCACCAGCCGGGGTCCCTGTGCCTATGCCGCCCGGGGCACCCACGGCACTGGTTTCCATAACCACAATCATGGGCTTGACTTTGCCTTGGGCGAGCAGATTGTCGAGGATCACGTTTGTCCGGCCCATTTCGATCCAGACCCGCTCGTCCTCACCGCCGCCGTGCTGCAGATAAAGAACGGGGTATCGATTGGAGGGGTTGGTATCATATCCCGGCGGCGTGTAGACAAAGATGTGCCGCCACGAATTGGCCGTCTTGGCATAGTAATTCCTGATCAGTACATTTCCGTGCGGCACGTCTTTCAAATCATAGAAATCAACGCCCGGCTCGGGGATTTCAAAGGCATTGCACATGTGGCCGTAGCCAATAAAAGCGTTGGTTGCCGGATCCAGCACGGCGGCGCCATCTACGAGCATCCAGTAGTTGTGATACCCAGGGCTCTGCGGTGCGCTCGTGTAGGTCCACACGCCATCGTCGCCCTTGACCATATCGAACGGAAGGGGCTGGAGCGAATTCGACCCGGAAGTGACAAGCGCGACCTGCACCTTCTGTGCGTTGGGGGCATTGAAATGAAAGGTGACCCCCGAGTCCGCTTCAATCCGCGGGTATTGAACTCCCGGAAAATTGTACGGTGAAGGATGTGCCGGAACAGCGGGCGCGGAAGCGGAGCGCAGCGGAGCGGGAACCATCTCCTGCCGCAAAACCGCTTTAGAACCTTTCGAAGCCTTATCTGTCTGAGCTAAACAGGCTCCACCAGCTAACATGATCAGCAGCAAAGCAAAGACCAATGTTCGTTTCATAGGCTGCAATCTCCCTAAGTAGTCTCTTGTACATCTTCATAAAACTAATCTGGCTTTATACATCCCCCAATATAAGAGGCGCATATTTATTCAATTCGACCTGAAGCCATGACTCTAACACAATAGATGTCACAAATCTGTGACAAATGTCTTGACAATGCAAGAACAACTTTAATAGCCTGCCCTCTGCACAATAATAAGCAACTTGCGCGGTGTCGCATTAGCACGAGACTTTCCTCCAGATTTGCGGAGTCAGCGAAACATTTTGCACTTTTTGCTGTTCGGGGAATCTATCGCGGAGGTTTCCGGACAGCATCTTAAATAAACGGTATCTCCACGATCTCTGGAGCGACCGTGCTCGGAATGCATAACCGAAGTGAGGAGCAAAATAATGGACCTATATCAAATGGACCGATTGGCAGTATCATCGAGCCAGAACCGCTCGTAAATGCGACAGGCCCGACCCAGTCAAACAAGGAGGCTAGGTGGCAAAAATAATTAGAATGATTCCAGAACCCAACAAGACGGTAGATGTGGTTCGTGAATGCGACGTCGTTGTGGTAGGCGGCGGCCCCGGCGGTGTCGGCGCCGCCGTTTCTGCGGCACGCAATGGCGCGGACACCGTCCTGATTGAGCGGTATGGATATCTGGGAGGTATGGGGACCGGAGGCTTGGTCACGATCATTCCCTGTCTGTCCGATTTCGACGGAACGATGCAGATTGGCGGCATTAATCAGGAATGGATCGAACGATTGACCATCCGGGAGGCCGAGACTCATCCGCCCGCAGAGATTTGGGGTTCCACCGATAAGAGATTGATCTCCTACTGGAATGACCGGTCCTTTTTCACGGTCCGCGAAGGGCATATCGTGTATGCCTCCCTGATCGATGCCGAAATCTCCAAATGCATACTCAACGACATGGTTGCGGAAGCAAAAGTGAAAACCTATCTCCATTCCTGGGGAACCATGCCGGTTATGGATGGAAACAAGGCGATAGGAGTTGTGTTTGAAAGCAAGTCGGGCCGCCAGGCGATCATGGCCAAAGTCGTAATCGATTCGACCGGGGATGGAGATTTATTGCCCTATTCGGGAGCAACATTCGATGTAGACATTGACCCCGGACTTAGAATTGCAAACCTGTCGCTCAGCTATTGGATAGACAACGTGAACTACGTGAAGGCGGATGACTTCCGTAAGACGAATCCCGCGAAGTGGGCTGAACTGATGCGGGAGTTGATGCAGAAAGGCGGCCATCCGTTTTTCATGAGAAGCAACCTGAAGAACCAGGAAAACATCGTCTGGGTGCATCCGCGCTACGCTACGACGAGCCAGACTGATGTGGAAGAGCTCTCGCGGGTTGAATTTCTTGGCCGTGAGAAGATGCTCCTCACCCACGAATTCTACAAAAAACACATTCCCGGTTTCGAGGAGAGCTTCATTGTGCTTTCCGGCCCTCAGCTCGGCACACGAGGAGCCCGGAGAGTTCACGGCGACTATATGGTTACATCCAGGGATCTGCAGTCCAACGAGCCCTTTGAAGATACCATCGCAATATTTCCGGATCTGGACCGGGGTGAAGCATCCCTGGCGCACCCGAACACTTTCATTCCTTACCGCGCTCTTCTGCCGAAGGGCGTCGAGAACATGCTGGTGGGGTGCCGCGCGTTTTCATCCGACCAGGAGGCGAACAACTTCTTCAACCTCATCCCGCACTGTGTCGCTATAGGGGAAGCCGCGGGAACCGCTGCAGCTCTTTCCATCAGTCAGGGCGTCCGTGTCAGGAATGTTGATTTTCCTTCTCTGCGTAAGCGGTTGATTGCCCAGAATGTGCCTTTGCCGGGCATCTATCCGGCCAAATATAAAAAAGGCAAAAAAGAAACCGTTGCCGTTTACGAGCCCCCGATGTTTGGCGAGAGAGTTCGGCAAAAGTGAGACGAGTTGCAGGGTATACGTTAGTGGCGTGGAAGGCGGACTGAAAGCCCTATAAGTCAGGAGAATAAAGATGATTGCCGCATGGACCGGACACGGCAAATTTTTTGGTTGGAAAGCACTGACGGTTTCTGCGGTCATGTATTTTGCAATGACGGGTCTCCTGCTTTACTCCTTCCCCGTATTCCTTCCTTTCCTGTGCGAAGCTTTTGGATGGAGCAGGGCATCGGTATCCTGGGCCAACTCTCTGGCAATGGTCGTCACGGGACTTGCCAGCCCCCTCGCGGGAATATACGTGACGCGCTATGGGGCGGGGAAAGCCATTGCTGCCGGCGGCCTATTGTGTGTTCTGTGTTTTGTTATCGCAAGCTTTCATAATCATCTGTGGGAGCTTTACCTGGCATACGCCTTGCTTTTTGGATTGGGCGGATCTCTTTGCGGCATGCTGTCGATGACCACGATCGTCAACAACTGGTTTGTAAAAAGGAGACCGCTGGCATTAAGCGTGCTTCTGACAGCGGGCGGCCTTGGCGGGTTGGTCATGGTTTCGTTCATCATGGCAATGATCAACCGGTTCGGATGGCGAAATGCCTATTTGTTGATCGCCGCAATGGTCTTTGTGCTTCTCGTTATTGTGCCGAGGTTACTGGTCGTCAACAAACCTGAAGATTTGGGCCAAGTCCCGGACGGGATACAGGCCGACGACAAAAAGGATTCCTCGCCAAATAGGCCAAATCTGAACGAAACCCCTGTGCATTTCACGGCCGCTGAGGCAGTCAGGACTGGGGCATTCTGGTATCTGACCATTTTGGCTACGTCTTTTATGTTCGGGCTGCAAGGCTTTCTGCTGCACCAGGTCGCTTTTCTTCTTGATATCAAAATTTCTTCTGCCGTAGCGGCCGCTGTTTACAGCCTGTTCGTGGGAGTTAGCACGGTCGGCCGGCTGGGAATGGGTTTCTTGGGAATCCGCTATCCAACCAAGCCGTTGGCAATTCTATCCATGCTTTTACTGATTTCGGGAATGACAGTTACCTTGTGGGCGAAAACGCTGCCGATGATCCTTCTCTACAATTGCCTCGTAGGCTTGGGCATGGGTGGCACGTATGTGGCGACAATGAATCTCATGCCGCTCTATTTCGGCAAGACTTATTATCCAAAGATCATAGGTTTTGCCATGCCGTTTTTTTCCATTCTGGGCAGCCTCGGTTCTCCGCTTACCGGATGGATTCACGACGTCACACACAGTTACATACCGGCATGGAAGCTGGCAATTCTTATCCTGACGATCGGTCTTGTGTCGCTCATCCTGGCCCGTCCTCCCGTGCATCCATCGAGGCGGGAAGACCGGGCGGACTCATTTGTCAGAATCAAAAGCCCCTCATCGGTGAATTAGCAGCATTCAAAGCTGCAGGGGATCAATCATTGGTGAACGATTAGAAAAGGGAAGGAATCATGAAAACATCGAGACGAAATTTCCTTAAGGCTACCGCAACCGGAGTTAGTACCGCCGCGCTGGCGGGGCTTGGTTCGATTGAAGCCGAAGCAACTCAATTCGATCAGGTTAAAAAGTGGGATTACGAAGCCGGAGTTGTCGTGCTTGGCACTGGGGCTGCGGGCCTCATGACTGCGATGACAGCCTACGATCAAGGAGCCGACGTTTTGATTCTGGAAAAAGCGCCAGAGGCGCACGCCGGCGGGAATACGAGGGTCAGCGGCCAGGGTTACTGGTGTCCTTCCGATTCCGATAAGGCCGTCGAATATCAGAAGGCGATGGGGCAAGGCTACCCTGTCCCGGACGACATGGCAAAGGTTTTCCATGAACACTCGATCCATGTCACCGAATGGCTGACAAAAATGGGCGCCGATATGAGGACGATTCCAACGCAGGGCGAATATCCCGAATTTCCGGGCGGCGCCGGAAATGTCTGCTGGTCCACAAAAGGAAATGGGTTGCAACGCCTCTGGCTCTTGCTAATGGAAAACACTTTCAAGAAGAGAAAGGTCAGAGTCCAGTATGAAACGCCTGCAGTGGAGCTGATTCGAGACGTCAAAACCGGAGAGATACGGGGGGTGGTCGCAGACAACAAAGGCAAGAAGGTATTCGTCAAGGCAAAGAAAGCGGTGGTCCTCTGCACGGGAGGGTTTGAAAATAACCAGGAGATGATCCGCGATTACCTCGGGATGCCATACGCTTATCCCAAGGGGAGCCCTTACAACACCGGAGACGGAATTCGGATGGCGATGGCAATCGGCGCCGATCTCTGGCATATGGACAACCAGGCCGGCCCCGACTTTAATTTCAGGATCCCCGGCAAGGATTGGGCCTTCGGCTATTCCTTTTCTCCTCCGGGCAACGGTTGGATCTGGATTGCAAAAGACGCCACCAGGTTTACCAACGAAACCTATTTTACGAAACACGGGAAAATACCATTCCACGGAATCTACATTCCCGTTCCCGCGCCCGTGCCTGTGCATGTCGTTTTTGACGAAACGATGAGGAAAGCCGGGCCGCTGTACTCGCCCGATTTTTCTTTCTGCTGGTGGTCACAGATAGAAAAATATAAATGGAGTCCCGACAGCAGCGCGGAAATTGAAAAAGGCTGGGTTCTTAAGGCCGACACTCTGAAGGAACTGGCCGCCAAGATCGGCAAGAATCCCGAATCGCTCGAAAGGACCGTGGCTGCGTGGAACAAGGCTTGTGCTGCGGGGAACGATTCCGAATACGGGCGGGATCCGAAAAAAATGGCTCCGATTCAAACTCCGCCTTTCTATGCGGCCGAGTTTGTCCCCGCATTCACGAATACCCAGGGCGGCCCCCGGCGCAACAGCAACGCTCAGGTGCTGGATACGAACCGCAAACCAATTCCGCGGCTTTATTCGGCGGGGGAACTGGGTGCCATCTACAGCTGGGGGTATCAGGGCGGCGGCAACATTCTGGAGTGCATTGTCTTTGGTCATATCGCGGGCGAGCGCGCAGCCGCGCAGAAACCGTGGGCATAGTTGCACCGGGAACGCTTTCCTCAGAAGAAAGCGTTCCCGGCAACAAAGCCGTTCGTCGGCGGGTTTGTTTTCTTTGGAGGTGAAATATATGAAAATCAGAGTAGTTTGTTTGTTCATTCTTTTGATAGCGATTTTCGCGGCGGCATTTGCGTGGGCTGCGGATCAGGAAAAGATAGTCGTAATGAATCCTCGCGGCATACAGCCCGAAATTCGAAAGATCCCTATGGCAACGCGTCCGGCGACGCTGGACGGCAAAACCGTTTACATCGTGGACACCAAGTATCCCAACACAAAGCCGTTTGTGGAAGCGCTGTTGGCGGCCCTTCAGGCCAAATATCCGAAGACCACGTGGATTGTGCGGGACAAGGTTGGGGGGTACATGGATGACGACCCGAATTTGTGGAAGGAGACCAAAGAAAAAGCGGCCGCGGCCATCGTTCTGCTGGGCCATTGAAGCAGCTGCTCGCCGGCGGTCGTCGGCCATGCAGTGACTTTGGAAAGAACGGGCGTCCCCACCGTCCCGATGATCACAGCACGTTTCAAAGAGCTGGTAACCACAATTTCCTACAAAAAGGGAATCCCGAACATGCGGATTACCTATACGCCTCACCCCATTACGGACAGACCCAGGGACCTCTGCGATAAATACGTGCAGGGCCCGGATCCGAATACCGGCCAGCCAATGCTGGATGAGATTTATGCAGGTTTGACAAAGCCGTTGTCGGAGGAGGACCGGAAAGCGGGATTTCTCAAGAGAGATCCACGGCCGCGGCTGTTGCCGCCCGACACTCCCGAGAAGTTGCTGGAGTACTTCCACGAACAAAACTTCACGGATGGAAACCCGATCATTCTTCCCACCGAGCAGAAGGTTGCAGAAATGTTGAGGGCCACCAGCCGCAAGCCGGATGAGTGGGTGGGCCAGATGCGTCCGTCGCCTCCCCATGAAGCCTGGTATTACACGGTTGAAATGGTCGCCGTGAATGCGGTGATGGCGGGCGCCAAGCCGGAATATTTTCCGACGATTTTGGCGATTGCCTCCAAGGGACTGACGTCGATGTTCAGTTCGACCTCGTCATTTGCCCGGATGGTCGTAGTGAACGGTCCCGTGGTGAAGGAAATCGGCATGAACACCGGTATCGGAGCTCTGGGTCCGAACAACCGGGCGAACTCCTCCATCGGCCGATGTTGGACTCTGATTTCCAAGAACCTTGGTGGGTCTGGGAAACCGGGAGAGACGTACCTGGGCAGTCAGGGAAATCAGCTGAACTACAACAATCTCTGCTTCCCGGAGACGGAAGAAGGACTGCCAGCCGGATGGAATCCGCTGCATGTGCAGAAAGGTTTCAAGAAATCGGACAGCGTCGTGAGTCTGTTCAGCGGCTGGAGCTTCAACGATATCGCGTGGTACTCACCGTTGCCGATTCATGAAGTTATTCGCGGTTGGCTGGAGCATTTCTTCTCGTTCGGTACAACGCAGGCTACGCTTGTTCTCGACCCGATTGTTGCAGCCGATGTCGCAGCGAAGGGATATCCGACCAAGGAAGCGTTCACAAAATACCTTGCCGATAACACCGGGACGCCGGGCTGGTTGTATTGGTCGCAAAATGCCAATGCACTGAAGCAGGCGCAATCGGGAGTAGAACCCTACGCCAGCTGGTATAAACAGGGCCAGGGCGCAGTGGTCCCGGTTTCCCGTTATAAGCGAGGTGGTGGCGGTGTGGCAAGGAATACCGCTTTCATGGCATCTAAAGATAGCGGCGAACCCAGCAATTCGATCGAGATCGTTGTGACTGGCGGTGGAACAAATACATTCTGGTCGGGCGGCGATTTCGGTTATGCCGGCAGCGGGTCCGTGGATCAATGGAGATAGGAGGAGAGATTATATGAAAAACAGAATGACAATATTTATTATGGCGCTGTTGGGATTGATGGTTGCAGCATCTCTCCAGCCTGTCATGGCGCAGGACAATTCCCCGACAAATCCGGCGGCCATAAACACGCCCGTGCGATCGATGATCGAGTTGGGGTCCGTGTATACAAATATCTATGACATCACGATTACCGTTCTTGAAACTGTTCGCGGCAATGCAGCGATGGATCGTTTGAAGGCGGCAAGTCCGGATGTCAAAGCGCCGGAAAGTGGATTTGAGTATGTGCTGGCGCGCATCAAATTTGATTTCAAGGGACGGTATGTCAGCGACAACCTGCCGTTCGCGCTCGGGGATGAGCCACTTCAATGGGTTGCTCTGTCAGGATCGGATCTGACGGAATATGCCCGAGTGTCCGTAACGGTTCCCAAGCCTGCACTGGTTGGCAGGATCAAACCCGGTAGTTCGATGGAAGGCTGGGTTGCCTTTGCGGTCCGGCAGAAAGACAGCAAGCCGGTCATGGTGTTTGATCCGGATACCGGAGGCGCCACCGGGCGCGGCAAAACGCTGTTTTTCAAACTGTCTCAATAGTCGGTGCCAGTTGATGTCATCGTTCAATCGGCATCGCATTCGCAGCATCAAAGAAGGAGGGGACCCGTGAACATCATCAGAACCGGATTGGGCGGCGCTATTGCAGCAGCCTTCATCCTGCTCACATCCTGTCATGCCTTGGCCGACGAGGCGGAATCCCGCAAGGCCTGCGAGTCGCTGGCCGCAATGTCCACACAAAACTTCCGGGTGGAAAAATCGGAGTGGGTTGCGGCTTCACGCGTGCCTGCAGGACCAGGCGGGGCCACGATGGAGGTTCCCTCCCACTGCCTGTTTCGTGTCGTGATCGACGCGCGTCCATCCGGAATAGAGGGCGTGAGCTATGGCACCGGCATTGAATTGCGACTGCCGCTGGCCTGGAATGGACGCCTGCTGTTTCAGGGCGGCGGCGGATTGGACGGATCGCTGAATCCCGCATTCGGCTCGGTCTCAGGATTTCCGTCTGCGCTGACACGAGGTTTCGCCGTGGTTTCGACCGACGGCGGTCATCGCGGGCGCAGCAATGTGGATGCCAGCTTTGCCGTTGACCAGCAGGCCAAGCTTGATTTTGCCTACCAGGCGGTGCAGCGAACGACGCGCGAAGCCAAGTCGCTCATCAACCGCTACTACGGGCGCAAACCGGACTATACCTACTTCACGGGTTGCTCTACCGGCGGGCGTGAGGCAATGCTGGCCGCGCAGCGCCTGCCATTGGAATTCGATGGCGTGGTCTCCGGCAATGCTTCCTTCAATCTGACTCGGGTCGCTATGAACCAGGTTTGGAGCCTGCAGACGGTCACCCGGATCGCGCCCAAAGATGCGACCGGTAAGCCGCAGTTGTCCGACGCTTTTACGGACGCACAGCTGAAAGCCGTATCGGCAGCCGTGCTCAAGCAATGCGATGGGCTCGACGGACTTGAGGATGGCATGATTAACGACTTCAAGGCCTGCCGTTTCGATCCGGCCTCACTGAAGTGCGGATCGGAAGGCAACGCCGGCGCGCAGCCGTGTCTCTCGACACAACAGATAGAGGGGCTGAAAGACATATTCGGCGGCGCGCGCAACCCGCGGGGCGAGTCGCTTTACGGTGCGACTCCGTACGACACAGGGATTGCCCTGCCGGCCTGGAGGCAAATGCATCTGGGCACTGCGACCAGCGCACCTGCGAATGCGTCCCTGGGCCGTGACACGCTGCGTCTTTTCGCCATGACGCCGCCCAATCCCGACTTCGATCCGCTGCGTTTCGATTTCGACCATGATATGGACGCCATTGCTGAAACCGCAGCTATTAACGACGCCGTGGCCACTCTCCACACCACTTTCGCGGGACACGGAGGCAAGATGATTGTTTATCACGGACTGTCCGACCAGGCCATGTGGACCGGCGCCCTGACTCAGTGGTATGAGAAACTGACGCCTCGTGACAGCCAGGGCCCGCAAGCCTGGGCACGTCTGTTTCTTGTGCCCGGCATGACTCACTGCGGCGGCGGACAGTCGACGGACCAGTTCGACATGCTCACGGCAATCCAGCAATGGGTTGAGAAGGGACAAGCCCCGGACCGCGTGATCGCTTCGGGCAAAGCCTTCCCTGGCAAGACTCGTCCGCTGTGCCCTTATCCCAAGGTTGCTCGCTTTGATAGCGGTAACCCCGACAATCAGGAAAGCTTTTCCTGCCGCTGAAGCTCAATAAAGTAAAGGGTGGGATAAGGGCGGCAGCGCTATCCGGCGCCTTTCAAAATAGAACATCGAGAACAGGAAGGAAGAGAGATGAAATCCATCACAGTATTGAGCACGCTGGCTTGCGCCCTGTGTCTGGGGCAGGCCTTGATATCAACGATCTCCGCGCAAACGCCGGCCAAGGGCTCGGAGTCAAATCCTGTTGTTACGATCAGCACCGGCCAGCTTCGCGGCAGCCTAACTTCTGATGGAGTGGCGGTCTTCAAGAACATCCCGTTTGCACAACCGCCGG
>DATJPG010000067.1:0-54890 GCA_035506515.1 Acidobacteriota bacterium | reverse complement strand
AAACCCGGCGCCATCCCAAAATCGGAATCATTGAGGCGCGAAGCGCCGGCAGAGAATAGGCCCGACCGTAAGGTCGGGATTAGGTTATCGCAATGACGGAGCGCCGAGGGCGCGGCACTGTTAACGTTTTATATACAATCTTTCCGGTTTCTTATTCCTTAGCCTCGTGTCGCACCTTCGGCGCTCGGTCTCATACTACTCGTCTATCCCGACCTTACGATCGGGCCGATTCTCTGCCGGTCCTTCGGACCTGCCCTGGCGCATAACGCAGCAGGCCCGGGGTTTTGAGACGGCCTCAGGAGAGCCGTCCTCACAGATTATCTGCGAAAAGCGCAAGCAAGCTTGCGCACTGGGAAAGCGTCGCCTACAAAAATCATGCGGTATTACCCAGCTGCGCCCCCCTATTGCTCGGACAGGCTGCTAGATGCCTTTATGCCTTCGTTTTTTGTTTAAGCCGGGAAAAGGCTATCGGCGAAGCGTGGCCATCAGGCGTTTGGGGTAGAGGAGGAGTTCTAGGGCGGATCGGGTGTCTGTGACTACGACGTCGGCTTTCTGTAGAGTGATTCCTGCCGCGCCCTCCGCGCCTATGATGCCAATGCCCAAAGCTGCATGTTCCAGCATCAGCGCATCATTCGCGCCGTTTCCGACGGCGACAACTGAGTCTGTGCCCAGCTTATTGATGTAGTCGAGCTTGGCTTCCGCTTGTTTTTGAACCGGGATAGAGACAGCGGTTAGATTCAATTGCCGATTGATGACTTCCTGCCGGCCGTGTGTGTCCGCGGTAATCATGTGAACTTCAATCTGCGAGCCGAGCTTTGCCAAAAGCTCATGCACTCCATCGATCAGTTGTCCATCCTTTGCGATGGTCCCATTCACATCGAGCACAAGATGCGAGAGCCGGAATTTCCTATATCCAGGGACATCGATCTCAATCATAAACGACCTCTTAAATCAGATTTCAGATTCCCGATTCCAGATTCCCGATATAAAAACATCGCCGATGCCTATGATATTGGATCATCCCTATCGAATCCCACCCTTTTTGTTTGAAATCGAGAATTGAAAATCTGGAATCGAGAATCGAGAATCGGGAAATTGGCGTGCTGGGGAGCACCGGTTTATGGAAGATGCGATTTCGTGGTCGTATCCTGTTTGTGAAATCTCGAATCGGCAACGCGCCTGTCCACGCCGGCATTGTCAAACCATCCTGCGCGGGAATCCGGATGGCAGTCAAACTCCGGGACGTACGGCTTGATGTCCAGAAGCGGGGTGCCGTCGAGAATATCCATGTCCGCGACATAGAGTGTGGCGCCTTCTCTTCGAACAAAACGGACGATGGACATTCCGATCGGATTCGGTCTGTTGGGCGATCGTGTTGCAAAGAGGCCATGCTCCACGTTGTCGCGATACGGAAGGACTCTTGGTTTGAATGCCCCGGCCCGATGCAGCCAGTAAATCAGCCAGAGACGCTCGAAACCTTCAATGTCGTCGAGCGCGGGCGCGTAGGATTCGCGCAGCACGACGCTGCCTTCCACTCCGTGCCCATACACTGTCTGTATGGGAGTTCCTGCCGCTTCACGGTATGGAGAATGGACCGTTCCAATTACCTGCAGCAAGATCGATTTTTCGTCCTTGTCAGCCGATGCCATATAGATCCCTCAGTTCGCTGCGATTGGATTCCAGATTTTCGATTCCAGATTCCCGATCTGAAATCGTTGCCGGTGTTTATGATATTGGGTATGCCGCACCAAATCACACTCTTTTTTGTCCGGAATCCGAAATCGAGAATCTGGAATCAAAATAACTTGACCCGCCCCCATGCCGTTCATAATCTGAATATGTGTGAGTATATATTCAAACGCTGCCCATAAGGATTTCGCATGAAAGTGAATGCCCGGACCAAAACGCTTATTCTCGTATTCGTGATCGCCCTTTTGCCGCGGTTTTCGTGTCTGGCTCCGGTGAATACCGGGGCGACGGCGACGCCGGATCATGTTGCACTCACATGGACCGGCGATCCGGCGACTACCATGACGATCACATGGAGAACGGACCCGACGGTGACATCCGGCGTTGTTCAATATCAAAAAGGGGGCCGGCTTTCGAAGAAGGCGCAGCAGGCAAAAGCCGTCTCACGCGACTTTGTCACGGATCTCGGCGCCACCAGGTTATTTACCTGCACTCTTGCAAACCTTTCGCCGAATGCCGAATATGCCTATCGCGTGGGCGATGGGGAGCATTGGAGCGACCAGACGTCGTTTTCAACGGCGCCAAGGAAGGCCCGCACATCCAAGTTTCTTATTTTCGCCGACAGCCAGAGTTCGGTGGGCGGGGATGATCCTTACGGAATATGGCGCAAAACACTGCACAATGCCTATAGCGCACATCCGGATGCAGAGTTCTTCGTGAATATCGGCGACCTGGTCGATTATGGGCAGATGGAGGCGCACTGGAACGCGTGGTTTGCCGCCGCCAAAGGCGTCATCGACCGGATACCGGCGATGGTTGTGTCCGGGAACCACGAATACTTCGGTTCGCAGGACATGACCCGATCGCCGTACTTCGATGCGCAGTGGGTTTTGCCGCAAAATGGACCGGAGGGATTGAAGGGCCGCGCGTACTCTTACGACTATGGCCCGGTTCACTGCGTCGTGCTGGACAGTCAGGCCGAGGAACAGAAGTCGCATATGGATATTCTGGCGATCCAGAAACCCTGGCTGGACGCGGATCTTGCAGCCAGCAAGGCGAAGTGGAAGATCGTCTTCTTCCACAAGCCTCCGTACACGATATATCCGGGACGCAACAACAGCGCCGTCAAAGCCGCATTTTGCCCCATCATGGAAAAACACGGAGTGGACCTTGTATTCAATGCGCACGATCACGGCATTGCGAGAACCTACCCGATCAAAGGCGATGTCCTGATGAAAAAGCCTTCGGAGGGCGTCATTTATTATGTTTCAGGGCAAAGCGGCGGAAAATCCTATAAAGCTGTAAAGAAGATGGCCTACGACACGATGTTCCATGATTCCGTGGAGCAGCCTAACTATTTGATTGTTGATGCAAACGAAAATTTGATCACGGTCAAGACGATCCTGCAGGACGGCACGGTTTTGGATGAGTTTTTTATCGACAAGAAAAAGGATTTAAGTTCGGATATGCTCCGGCAATCCCAGCCTGCCGGCTAAGCGGCGCTCCGTTGCGGAATGATGGCAGGTTTCAAGTTACAGGTCGAACCCTAATCCATTGGGAGATCCCCGGCTCTGCCGGGAGGCAGCCAGAGTTTGACAGGTGCAGGAGTTATTAGCGGAAGATTTCCGGAATGTTTGTTTCGAATTAGAAATAACCAGTCCGGCATCACCAAATCGATCGTGGTCGGTATCGGAATCGGGGTCGCAATCGGGAGGCGAAAAGCCCCGGCGATACCGAATCCGATTGCGACCCCGATTCCGATGCCGACCACGAGCAATACTGTTTAAGCCGCTTTGAGCGGCTCATGGGCTTAAGCCTCCGGCTCTTCCGGAGGATATTTGCTCGTCCTATAACCTGAGACCTGCAACCTGTAACCCGAGTTTATTTCCGTTTCGCCACTCCTAATTTGACGAGGATATTTTCCATCAGGCACCAGCGGGTGATAGCCGATTGGAAAAGGTTGGCTCCCACAAACGCCGTGAACCACAGCCAATGGATATTGACCCAGTGGGCTAACGCCAGGCTGATCAAAATAAAACTTCCCGCAATCAGTCGAATATATCTTTCAACGGTCATAAAACGCTCCTTAACTCTTTTATGCTTTTGTGGCCGGCTTTGCATGCGCCAGTTCCAGGCGCCGCATCCGATAGAACAGGACCGGCACGGTCATGCGGCTGAGGAATAACGATGCGACTTCGCCGGCCATCAATGAAATCGCCAGACCCTGGAAAATGGGGTCGAATAGAATTACGGCGGAGCCGACCACGACAGCCGCTGCGGTGAGCATCATGGGGCGGAAACGGACGGCGCCCGCATCGACCACCGCTTGCGCCAGTGGTTCGCCCATACTCAAACGCAATTCGATGAAGTCCACGAGGATGATCGAATTCCGTACGACGATGCCCGCTCCGGCGATGAAGCCGATCATGGACGTTGCCGTAAAGAACGCTCCGAGCGCCCAGTGCCCTGGGAGGATGCCCACAAGGGAAAACGGGATGGCCGCCATGATCACCAGGGGGACCTTGAAGCTCTGAAACCAGGCGACGACCAGGATGTAGATCAGCACGAGCACGGCGGCGAAAGCCAGGCCAAGATCCCGGAAGACTTCGTATGTGATGTGCCATTCGCCGTCCCACTTCATCCCCAGGCGGTCGGAATACGTGGGCTGTTGGGCCGTGTAGGTTTCGAGCCGGTATCCCTCCGGCAGCTTCATCGCCCCGATCTTTTCGTTCATGTTGAGGATCGGGTACACGGGGCTTTCCTCGCGGCCGGCGACATCGGCTGTCACGTAGACGACAGGCATCAGGTTTTTGTGATAGATGCTCCGTTCGCGCACGGACTTTTCCCAGTGGCCCAGCTCTCCAAGCGGCACAAGTCTGCCCGAGGCGGAGGCGACGCGCAATGTATTCAAGGCATCAATACTGGAACGGTCGGCAAGCGGGAATCGCAGCTTCAGCGGCACATCTTCCGCTTCCCGGTTCTGGTGCAGGAGTCCTGCTTCAGTTCCGCTGATGCCGAGCGCCACGGCCTGCTGGGCTTCGGCGATGGAAACGCCGGCCAGCGAAGCCTTGAGCCGGTCCGCGTGGAACAGCATCTCCGGCTGAAGATCCTCGACATACCAGTCGACGTCCACGACGCCCGGAGTTTTTTCCAGCATGTCGCGCAATTGCGCCGCCAACTCGATCTGTCGATCGTAATCGGGGCCATACACTTCCGCCACGAGAGTCTGCAGAACCGGCGGCCCCGGCGGCACCTCGGCCACCTTCATCCGGATTCCGTACTGTGCTGCAACAGGCACGAGCAGGTTACGGACACGCCGCGCGATCGCGTGGCTCTGATCGGAACGGTTTCCTTTCGGAGTCAAATTGACCTGAATGTCCGCCACATTTTCTCCGCGGCGCGTGTAGTAATGACGGACGAGCCCGTTGAAGTTAAATGGGGAAGCGGTTCCGACGTAGGTTTCAAAATCCGTGATTTCGGGGATCTGGTGCAGTTTGAGAGCAAGAGCGCGCGTCGCCGCGGCAGTCTGTTCGAGGCTGGTCCCCTCCGGCATATCCACGATCACCTGGAACTCGCTCTTGTTGTCGAAGGGAAGCATCTTTACGACGACGAGCTTGAAATACACCATGCTGCACGCCACAAGAAGCAGCAACACCACGAGCCCGAGAAACAGATACTGATTTTTATCGCTCGAGAGCAGTTTACCCATGAACCAGCGGTATAGACGGGTCGTGCGATCTTCGGCTTCGCCTTCGCCGTGACTGGTCTTCGCCCCGCGCAGGAAGCGCTGCGCTGCCCAGGGGGTGATGACGAAAGCGACCATCAGGGAGAAGATCATGGCCGCCGACGCCCCGACAGGGATCGGGCGCATGTAAGGCCCCATGAGTCCTCGCACCATCGCCATCGGCAGAATGGCCGCAATCACCGTGAATGTGGCCAGGATAGTCGGATTGCCAACTTCATTGACCGCCTCCACCGCGACGTCGGCAAAGGACCGGTCCCGGTTCTGCGGCATGCGCTTGTGCCGGACGATGTTCTCGATCACGACAATGGCATCGTCGACCAGGATGCCGATTGAGAAGATGAGCGCAAACAGCGTGATGCGGTTCAGCGTGTAGCCATACAGCAGAAAGACGACAAGCGTCAGGGCCAGAGTCACCGGGATTGCAACCGCAACCACTCCCGCTTCTCTGAATCCCAGGATCAGCCAGATCAGGATCGTGACGGATATGACGGCGATCATCATGTGAAGCAGAAGCTCGTTCGATTTCTCCGACGCCGTTTCCCCATAATTGCGCGTGACGGTCATGTGAAGCGAGGCAGGGAAGTTTCGCGCGCAGAAATGCTCGGCCTTTTCCAAAACCGCATCGGATAGAACGACCGCATTCTTGCCCTTCCGTTTCGCGAAGGTTATCGTAACGGCCGGCATCAGGTCGTTGCCTGTTTTTACCGAGGAGGCGTGGGCCGAATCCGGCAGTTTGCCTTCCTTTGGAATCGGAATGCCTTTCGCTTTTGCGGCAGGGCCGGGGGAGAAAAATACGTAGTCCGCAGGCTCTTCGGGGCCATCGGTGATTTTAGCCACGTCCCGCAAATACACGGGAACGCTGTTTTGTACCGCTACGACCAGGGACCCCACGTCCTCGGTATTCCGGAAAAAGCCGTCCAGATGGACGGAGTAGGCCGTATTGTTTTCGGTCACGACTCCGGCATGCGTTTCGCGGTTTTCTGTCTGCAGGATTTTCTGCAGGTTCGAGGCGCTGACGCCGTAAGCGGCCAGCCGCGCGGGATCCGGTTCCACGAGCAGGGTGCGACGCTGGCCTCCGATGAGCTGCGTGGCGGATATGTCGGGGATCTGTTGCAGCTCGTTGCGCAATTCAGCGGCGGCGCGCCGGATTTGGTATCCGTCGAGTTCATTGCTCCAAAGCGTGAGAGCAAGGAATGGGACATCGTCGATGGAACGCGGCTTGATCAGGGGCTGCGAAGCGCCCGGAGGGATCAGGTCAAAATTCGCAAACATTTTCTGATTCAGCCGGACGATGCTCTTTTCCTCGTCCTCTCCCACGTAGAAGCGAACGATTGCCATGCAAAAGCCGGGACTGGAGGTTGTGTAGATGTACTCGACGCCGGGGATTTCCCAGAGCAGGCGCTCCATAGGCTTGGCAATCCTGGTTTCCACTTCTTTGGCGGACGCGCCCGGAAAAGAAACCATCACGTCAATCATCGGGACGATAATCTGCGGCTCCTCCTCCCGGGGGAGCATGATAACGGCTGCGACCCCGAGCGCGATCGATGCGAACAGGATCAGCGGCGTAAGCTTCGAGTGGATGAAGGCGTGTGCCAGTTTTCCCGCCATTTGTGGTTTGCTCATGGCCGCATCTCCACGGTTGTTCCATCGGTGATCTCGTCGCTCAGCCGGGCGAGCACTTTTTCTCCGGGCTCGATTCCGGCGAGGACTTCATACTGTGCGGTGTCGTAAGGAAGGGTCTTCACCAGCCGGAAGCGCGCTTTGGAAGCACTGTCCACAACGAACAGGCCGGTGAGCTGCCCGGTTTCGCGGATCGCCTGCTGCGGAACCAGGATGACGTTCCGCGTTCCGATCGGAATTTCGACCTTGAGAAATTGTCCGTTGGGCACGGCAGCATCTGCCGGTAGATCCACCTTGAACTGAACGCTGTGCGTGGCGGGATTGGACAGCGGAACAATCTCGACGATGCGGCCTTCCAGGGGATTTTGGGTCAGGCTGTTTTTAAGATGAACCGTCATGCCGCTTTGCAATCTTTGGGCATGCTCGGTCGGAATGTCCGCCAATACCTGCGGCCTGGAGGTGGATTCGATCGTCATCAGCGGGGTTCCGGGAAATAGGGCCGTTCCCGCATCCACCGTTTTTTCAACGATCCTGCCTGGGGAAGGAGCTTTAATTTGTGTGTAGCCGAGCAGGACATCCGCGCGGCCGGACTGAGCTTTTGCCTGGGCGATGCGTGCTTCGGCCTGCTTGATCCGCTCCTGTGCTGCGGCGACCATCGATTCGCCTGAAGCGAGTTCGGCAGCACTTGCATCGCGCCGCATTTTCACTTCATCCATCTCCTGCGGCGACACGGAGCGGGATTCGTACAGTTTCTGATAGCGCAGATATGTCTGGCCGGCGAGATCCATCGCCGATTTCGCCGCCGCGTTTTTTTCTACGGCAGCCTGATATGTTTTGCGAGCCTCGGAAAGCGCAGCCTGCGCTTCATCGACGGCACCCTGCGCCATAGCCTTCTGGCTATCGGCGTCGCGCGCATCGAGGGTGGCAAGGATTTGTCCCTGTCTTACGCTGTCCCCGACGCGCACGCTTATCTCGCGCACGAAACCGTTGATCTGGGATGAAAGCGCAATGCGGTTTCGCGACTGTACGGTTCCGGGCGCTTCCACGATCGCCGGCACGGATGCATAGCGGACGGTAATCACGCTTGCGGGTACGGATCTGCCGGAAGAGTCGGACGATTCCGTCTTCTTCCCGCCGCATCCCAATTGGACTGCAAGCCCTGAAATCAATGCGAGGATTAAAAAATTCGTTTTCATAGCGTGTCCCTTTTCCTTCGGGGTGCTGCAGCTTGCCGCCGCGTTGAGAGTTTAGAGTTCAAAGTTCCCAGTTATTGAGAAACTGGGAACTCTGAAAGTGGCAGCTTGCTGCCGCATCTCCGAAGGAGTTTTATTGCATTGTCATTGCCGGCGATGTCGGACTCAAAATGCCGGCGGCATATTCGATCTGTGCGTAACTGAGCCGTTCTCTGTACACTGCTTCCGCCAGGTTGGTCCGCGCGCTGCTACGCGCGACTTCGGCCGACAGCAGATCGGTCATGGTGGCCAATCCGGCGTCATAGCGGTTCCGGAGCATGCGCAATCCTTCTTCGCTCTGGGCTTCGGCCGCCTGGGCCGCAGCGACCTGTTGTTCGGCCGTGCGGTAGCGGATGAGCGCATTTCGTATTTCCAGTGCCATCGCGGATTCGGCGGCGGATATCTGCCTGCGCTTTTGCTCCAGGCGCTGACGCGCGGCGCTTGACTGCGCCGAGTCGCCGCCGCCGGCAAAAATGTTCCAGCGCAAATTGATCCCTGCCGCCCAATTGTTTCCGCCATAGTCGTGCAGAGAAGGATTGTCCGCTTCCCAGGTGGCATAGCCCGTTACGACAGGCAGAAACTCCTTCTGCCTGGAACGGACCGCGCTTTCCGCCTGATTGAATTCCGTCAAGAGGCTCCGATAGTCCGGGCGGCGCTGTTTCTGTTCGGCAACCAGCGCTTCTTCGGATGGGATGGCAATGCTCTTGGCTGCGAGCGGAGCCGTCTCCCCAATCTTGCGGTCGAGGGGGGTTCCCATCAGGCGGTTCAGCTGGGCCCATGCGCTTTCGAGCTGCCCCTGAGCATTAATCTCCTGCTGCTTCGCCGCCGAAAGATATGCGCGACTTCGCAGGAGGTCTGCCTCTACTGCGAGGCCGCTTTCCACTCTCGCTTTGGCCTGACTCTCGATCGCCTGAGCGGAACGAAGCCCCACGCGCGCCGTTTCCAATGAGGATTGCGCCAGCGAGACCGCATGATAGCTGTCGAAGACCGCCAGCAGAATCTGGCGTTCGTGTTCTTCGTGCGACCGGTCGGCGATTTCGATTCCGAGGCGGGCCTGATTGCGCCGCTCGCTCGTCCTGCCGAAATCCCAGATCGTCTGCTGCGCTGTGATTCGGGTTTGCAGATTGTCTGTCGGGTCAGGGGAATTAAGGGCCGGAAAGGTGAAGTTTTGTGGGCCGAATTTCTGCTGCGACAGGAGCGTTCCGAACACGAAAACCGGATTGTTCCCGGCCAGGTAGGATTGCTCGAAATCCAGGCGCGGCAGGTAGCCGGCTTTTGCCGCCTCGAAGTCAGACCGCGCCGCCTGTTGCCCCGGAGCGTCTACCGCAAGGTCCGCATTGCTTTCCAGCGCGCGGGCCACGGCTGCCGACAGGGTGAGAGAGTCCTGGGCCGCAAGCGGAAACGCCGTCAGAACCAGGAGGATCGGCAAAGAGCAATACAAATGACGCTTTAGAGTACGCATGGTGTCCTCATTGCAGGAGGGTTGTTTCAATTGCAATTATCGGGATGCCTTTGCCCGGTCGATTGCGAACGCCAGCTTTTCCCCGCGCTTCAGCCGTCGATAGAGCACGGAACTCATGATCGCGCAGGCCTTGCGAATTTCCGGATCGATCAGGCGATACAATATCTGCCGGCCGTCGCGCCGGGATTCCACGATTCCGGCGTGTTGCAGCAGGGCCATGTGTTTGGAAAGATTCGCTTTTGAAATGCCCAGATTCTCGATCAGGTCGCCGGCCGCAACTTCCTTTGTTTCCAGATGGTTCACGATGGCCATCCGGAGCGGGTTTGCCAGCGACTTGCAGATCTCGCATTGCATTTGAAATATTTTTTGCTGTAACGCTTTGTCTTCGATTGAGTGTTTCATAGTTAATAAGTTTCCTAACATGGAAACAATATACAACGGATCTCCGGGTTTGTCAAACGGGAGTTTTTACGGAAATGCGGAAGGCCGCGAATGGTACGCGCTGTTTTGTTTGTGTATTCCGTGTTCCGTTCTTCTAACTCGCTATGTAAGTTCTATCGTTTCGGTGGCGCCTGCGGCAGTCCATCACCCTGAAAAAGCGGACCACGAAACACACGAAATGCTCAAAATAGTCATTCGTGTAATTTGCATATTTCGTGGTTCGATCCTCTAACGCGCTATCCTGATTTTTCCGTTTCGGTGACGTCGTGCACAAAGTCAGGGTGTGGTTGGAGTTGTCTTCATTCGGAACCATATCCACATCCGTCTTTGTGAGACGGTTTGGGACGGGCGCTATTTCGCGGTGAAGATCAGGAAATACTGGTATTCCAGGAAGCCGTGCTCTTTCGCCAGCTTGAATCCGCCGGCCTCCATTTCGGCAATCACCTCTCTCTTGGCCAGTTTCATCTCGGGCGGCGGGCCTACGGGCAGCTGCTTCTTTTTGTAATCGATGATGATGATTTGTCCGCCCGGTTTCAGCATTTTCTTCATGCGCGCGACATACTGGGGCCGGTTTTGAATGTGGTGCCAGGTATTGCAGATGAAAAAGCGGTTGATCGACGCGTCCATCAGGAGCGGATCATCCGGAGCGGAAAGAATCGTCGTAACGTTTTTCAACCTGTTGTCGCGGATATACCGGTTCATGTGCAGAATCATGTCCGAGTTGATGTCGACCGCGTATACGCGACCGGTGTCGCCCAGCTTGCGGGCAAACCTGAAGCTGAAATATCCCGAGCCTGCGCCGATGTCTGCAATCGTCTCGCCCGGTTTGAGATCGAGAGCCGCGAGGACCTCGTCCGGCCTCTGCTCCTTGTCCCGCTGGGGATTGTCCAGCATGGCGATATAGGCCTTCGGGTCCTGGTGAATCTTTTCTATCTGTTCCTTGGTGCGCTGCCCGCTGGAATACGGAACGGCAATCGCCAGTGAAAAAAACCATATCGCAGACAGCCCAAATGACTTCTTCATGCGTCGGCCTCCTTTCTCTTTACCCAACCATACTACCCGCGCGCCAAGCTTCCTGCCAACCATGCCTCAAGCATCTCTGCAAAAACCAAAGAGCTAACCGCGATCCATTCTGTCTTCATTTCTATTTTATTGCCCCAAATATCACGAGCTTCTCTTGCGCCACAAACTCATCTCGGACCTTCTCCCATTCGAAATCACGCGTACCTTTCGGCAGTGGATTGACGCGAATAGCGATGATGGAGAATGAGCTTCTGCCGCCGTTGTGGTCGTAAGATGAGTTGAAACGGAATTCGGGCGCCACTTTGTCCCGGCAGGATTTGTCCGCGTATTCGGATAGATCCGGCGGAGAAATCTGAAATTGAGGCACGACCAGACGGAGCGGGCCTGTCCCTTTGATTTTGCCGGTTACCGCATCCATCGTTGCCGCTTCAATCTTTTTGCCGTTTTCTTCGAAGGCAAGCAG
Organism: Acidobacteriota bacterium; assembly: GCA_035506515.1. Classification (GTDB taxonomy): domain Bacteria; phylum Acidobacteriota; class UBA6911; order UBA6911; family UBA6911; genus UBA6911. The sequence goes on along the minus strand of DATJPG010000067.1, from coordinate 43,215 downwards.
GACACGCATGCTTGGCAGAACTTTCTTGGCATCCAGTCCGGCAACGCTGTAATTCACCCACCCGCAGGGATTGGATTCCGTTTTGCCCAAACCCAGGAATGGGGCTCCCTGCGGCCAGATCTTTTTCAGTTCCTCCATGGAAAAGGCGTTTTCAAAGCCGTCAAGAGAAATGAAGTCCACACTCTCTGCTTTATCCGAGATGCCGGCGGCCCGAAGCAGCGCATAGAGTTCGTTGCCGCGATACCGGTTATAAAAGTCACCAGCCTGGTTATGCGAGGTATTTAGAAAGACTGTGGCGCTGACAACAGGGGACAGCTTCCTGAGATCGGCAGCTGAGTAGACTGTAGCAGGAGCGATAGCCGCAGATGGATCACATGCAGGATCGCCCGGATTTGTCCCTTTGACGAATTCCGCTTCGTTTGAGAAGCCGTCACCATCGGAGTCTTTGCCGGCCAGCGCCCTCACAGCCCCGACGCCCCGGCCTGCGGCCAGATAGTCGGCGCCATAACGGTTCAAGGTGTCTTTGATGTCGCGCTTGTTCCGGACATAAACCGTATGACAATAACCGCAGTAGCTCTCGTGCCGCATCCGCCCCTGTTTCATCGAATCAGGCACTTCACCGCTCTTGTGACAGGTGGCGCAGGAATCGACCGCAGTATTTTTCAGTGCCGGATAAGCGGAGAGGACGGCATTCACGTCGGCGTCGTTAGCGTGCCCTTTGTATGCCGAATATGCCGTTGCCACCAAAACCAGGGCCGTAGCCAAAACGATTGCAGCACGAACGTTTTTCACAATTGTCCTTCTTTTCTGAGCCCATCTTACTGGTACTGCTAGCTCGACTGGCGCAAAAGCTGTCTGAAAATAATTACTAGAAATAACAAAAATTAACTAGATATCAATCATAATCCGTGTTAAATTCTAATCCTCTCTAGCCATTGGAGAGCGGAGGGCCGGCAGAGTGTTAAAGCTCTGGGCGACTCCGGCCCTCTGCTGTTTTTTTCACGGGAATTATTGGAATCCCTAAGTCGATACCCCGCATGGCTGAAGCTATTTTTTCTGCACGCCGTGGCCGAAAATCACGATCTTTTTCTCGGACACGAGCGGCCAGCCGTTCTTCCAGTCGTATTCTTCAATCCCCGCCGGCATAGGATTAATCCGTATAACGGTTGCGCCGCGAACACAGGATCCGGCGTTGTGATCCAGGGCCTTATCGAAATCCCAGCCGTCGCCGAACACTTTCGATTTTACGGACCTGTCCGGTCTTCCAGGCCTCGACGCATCGCCTGCCATACTTCTCTGAGGCTTCACTAGCCGGTAAGGGCCTTCTCCCGCCAGTCGTCCGGTCCCTTTCTCGTATTGCGCGATGTCCAGGGGTTTGCCGTCCCGTTCAAAGGCCAGCAAAAGCCAGGGAATCATCGGCATTTCTTTGCCGTCCACGACTCCTGCAGGAATCGTTTCCGGATATCGCGCCAACGCCTTCTCTTTGTCCTGGATGGCGCCGGGCGCCGCATAGAAAACCGATTTCGGGAAGGGCCCGGTCACATCTTCGATCGTGAAGTCGGTGTTATATCCATCCGGCGCAAAGACGGTGATTCCCGTCGCACCTTTCAGATCAATATGTGCCGCTTTCAAAAGGTCCTGGACCTTGACTCCCGCGTAAGTTGTATAGTCGTCAAACGGCTCCGACGTCGTGTTCATCAGCATGAACTGGCTGTACGGCGGAAGCCTGTGGATGTCGGTCCAGCCGAGGGTCACAATCGGTGCCATCGGCTGTCCCGGACGGCTCGCTTTGTCGCCGGGATAGCGCAAACCGGCAATTTCCTGAGCATTGGAGTATCCGTCGCCGTCGGAGTCCAGTTTGGCGATTGCCGACAAAGCCTCGACGGATCTGCCCTGCTTCTTATACGCGAGCCCATAGGCGTTCAAGGTATTTTCAAAGTTCTGGGGAACTCCAGTTTTATATCTGGGGTTCGGGTATTGAAGAAGATGGCAGTAGCCGCATGGGCTGTATTCGCGTTCTGTGTCCGTTCCGGAAACGCCGCTGCGATGGCAGGTCTGACAATCATCGAGCCGCGTCCCGACAGTTTTCGGGTACCGGGATACAAAATTTCGAATGTCCCGATCATTCTCGTGGCCGACGTATGCCCTGGATTGGACTTTCGATTGTGAGGCGTTTGCAGCCACGAACCAGCAAAACCCGGCCACGGCAATCAATATTGCGATGAAAACAGAGTTTTTTCGCATAGCAGTCTCCTGATTACGATTCTCGATTCCCGATTCTCGGAATATTTTGTTCTATTAATCGAAAATCGGGAATGGATAATCTGACTGAGGGAATTCCGGGCCTCGGAGCAAGCCCAAAGGCCCGGAATTTAACTGCGGTATTAGAATCGATATCCTGTTTTGAAGTACCAGGTCCGGCCGGCTTCCGGGAATCCTTCCTGGTAATAGTAATTGCGATCAAACAGGTTCTTGACGCCTGCCTGCACGGTCGCAGCACCCTTGATGGTAATAAGGCCGCCCAGATCTGCAGTGGCGAATTTGGATGCGGGAACGACAAGGCCGGAATCATTGGTGCTGATCGTTCCGGCTTCGTACCGGACGGTTGCCGTCAACAGGAGAGTATAGGGAAGCTGCAAGCCCGCCGTGGCGAAGGTTTTATGCTTTGGCGATCCGGTTGGGAAGACGCCCAGCATGTTTGGGGGGCCATCAATGTATCGTTGCAGGAAGGTATAGTTAGCATCGAAAGACAACCGGCGCAACGGATTGCTGCGAAGGGTAACCTCCGCTCCCTGGTGCAATTCATCGCCGACGTTGACGGCCTGGCGGCAGATATAGGGTGGCGGGTTTTGCTTTAGAGACGTGCACAGGTTTGTATCGACGTAGATTGTGGCGTTTTCGATGGCGTCATAGACGTCGCTGCGGAAGAGTTCGACCTGCACGATCGTTTTGAACGGCAGAACTTGAGAATAACCGAGATCATAGTTCCGCGTGTGTTCCGGGGTGAGCGTGGGGTTGGGGAGCGCCTGACCGTTTTTGTAGGAATAGCGATCCTTCAGCGTCGGGAAATGACTCTTCATGGCAAACGAAAAGAACGCGGTGCCCGATTTTGAAACCGCATACGAAATGGACGCCAGCGGATTGTAGGTCCACACCTTCAGCAGACAGGCACCGTTTTCGCCTTCGCCAAAACAGGCAAACGGCACAGAGGTATTCGTGGTTTTGTTAAGGTCGTGCGCCGCGGTCGCATTCATGTGGTCTGCGCTGAAACCTAATGTGGCACGCAGTTTTGATGTCAGGGTCATCGCGTCCTGCATCCCGATGGAAACCAGCAGATCGCTATCCGTCCTCCACGGTTCCACTGTTACTTTGCCTTTTTTGTCGACGTTGATGGAATGCTCTTCGTGGGTGTCGCCCTTGAAGAAGAGTGAGGCGCCGATATTATGGCGCGGGAACATCTTATTCAACAATTCGGCCGAGAGACCCTTCGAATGATCGTAATATTCGCTGGATCCTTGTCCCAGCTGAGAGTTATAGGCGATGCTGTTATACATGTCCAGGCGGTTGGGATAGATATCATAGAATACCCTGACCTTAACCGTGTTGAAATCGTCCAATTTGGTACTGGAGTTAAAGTAATAGCTGTCCCGGTTCCAATAATTCCAATCCCAATACTTTACCTTGTTGTTTGTTGTGTCGTTGCCGGCGTAGGGCGGATCACCGTAATCGGATTTTTGTTTGTTGTATGTGAACACATACTGGTCGGTATCGTTTGGCGTAAACGCGAAGCGGCCGTTATAGCGAATGTCGCGCTGGTGCGAATCAATGCGCTCATAGGTCGGCTGCAAGGCGTTCAGCTGGAAGTCGCCTGAAAGAGGCATAAAATCCGACTGCAGCCAATCCATTCCGGCACGCACGAAGAATTTCTGCCAGCGCGACCCCAGATGAAATCCGACATCCATCAAGCCGCCGGATCCCCTGCCGAACGAGCCATCCCCTTCCAGCTTTTTCTCCGGCTGCCGAGTTACTATGTTGACCGCGCCGCCCAATCCGTTGGGGCCCAACAGCGGCGACGAATAGCCTTTTGCCACTTCAATGACCGAGATATCGCTTGAAAGGAAACGGCTTATATCGGCATAGCCATCGTACGGGATATAAATTGGGATGTCGTCCAAATACAATCCGACCTGGCGGGTATCAAAGCCGCGTATCATAACGCCGGACTGATTTCGCGATGACTTGTGGTCGATGGAGACTCCTGGAAGCATCTGAACGGATTGGGTTATATTTTGCGCATTGAAATTCGTGATGTCTGTGTGATCAATGTTGTCGGTAATGGGCGATAACGCGGAGTTTTCCGCGGTGACACTGATTTCCGTTACACCCAGTTCAAAGGAACGGCCGGTATCTTCTTTCAGAATCGCCTCAATCGTATCCCGTAGCGTGGAAACCTGTTTCAGGATCTGTTCAGAATTCCACGGCTGCGGTGGAGCAGACTTTAGCTCAATCTTGATTCCGGGATGGAGTTTTAACCATAATTCAACTCCGGCGCGAATTTGTGAAACCGCGTCTCTCTGCGCCTCCAAATCCGCTGCGGGAGTGCTTTGTATCGCCGCAAGGCTGCTTCGGTAGTCGAGAAGCTGCTTGGTTTGCCCGTGAAGAGCAGGAGCTATCGCCAAAAGAAGGAGCAGAGCGGGAAAAAGTTTTAGATAGTGGACCGCCAGTCGATATTCCGAACGCATATTTTCTTTCCTCTACTTGACAAATATTCCTAATTTATCAACTAATTAGGGAGTTTTTCGCTTTTCTGTGTTTGTTAACTGGATAAATATATTACAAAATCTAACTATATAAAACAATTTATTACACAATATCAATAAATACGCCATGTATTCATAAATATCTGATTATAATTGATTTCCATTGTTTGACGTGCTAAAAAACCGAATAAAACCGGCTTGGGCTGGCTAAACAGATTTGGAAAGCGATTAAATGCTAATCGTTTTCTTGTTTGTTGGAGTGAAAAGCGATGGATAACTGGTTTGGCATTAATAAGGGCTTGGCTGCGGCGGGACGATTGCCTGTACTGGCACGGACGCGTGACCGCATTTCCGTATATGAAATTTTGTGGCTGATTTTCTGCGGGGCCGTCGCTGCTGCGGGGATCGGCCTGGTCCGCCTGGGACTCCGGATTCCCGGCCACTCGATCATTCTCTCCATGATGCCCATGGTTCTCGGCCTGGCGCTTGCTCCGAGACGGCTCTCGGGCTTTATAATGAGCGCAAGTGCCTTCGGCACCGGCGCATTGCTGAATGTCACTGGGTTGGCCCAGATCGGCGCCGGTGCTTTCGTTAGCCTGTGTCTCATCGGACCCATGATGGATCTTGCTGTCAGCAAATTCCGGAGCGGGTGGAAACTGTATTCCGGCCTGATTCTGGCCGGCCTGTGCACGAATCTGATGGCTTTATTTTCGCGAAGCGCGAGCAAGCTCCTGGGCCTGGATCCGGGCACGAGGCCTTTCGGCGGCTGGTGGACGCAGGCTCTGCTCACCTATGCTCTTTCAGGCGCTCTGGCCGGACTGATCGGGGCGATCTGCTTTTTCCATGTGCGCAAGCAGCGGTCCAAGTCCGAAACGGATGATGCGGGAAATCCCCGGTGATTTTATTAGGTATCGACGACACGGATATTGTCGGCACTCCCGGCACGAATCAACTGGCACGCGTTATTCTGAAGCGTCTGGGCGAAACGGCCAGTAATTCCATTATCTGCCGCCACCAGCTCTTTTTCGATCCGCGCATTCCGTACACCAGCCACAATGGATCGGCATCCATTCAATTGCCGCACCTGGATGTCTCGCACACGCAGCAGCTGACCCAAGCCGTTCGGGAAACGATGCGCGCCTGGTTTGTGGCAGGGAGCGACCCGGGCCTTTGCATCGCCACATCCGTGAACGAAGAGATGAAAGCATTCAGCCAGCGCTGCAAGAGTGAAGTGGTGACGCAGGAGGAGGCTCGGGACATCGCTGCCAGAGCAGGCTGCCATCTGGAGGGATTGGGGGGAACGGAGCAGGGGGTGATAGGAGCTCTCGCCGCCGTCTCCCTGATTGCGGACGGTAATGACGGCCGCGTCGTTCATCTCCATGCGTGGCCGTATCCGGACGATTCATTCAACGGCCCGCAGGACATCGATCTGCTTGCGGCGCGCGGCGTCGCAGAGATTCGCCACCTCCATACCAATGATCTCGTTACGACCGGCCCGATCGATATCGGCAAACATCTGCGCCCGAATTGGCGCGGCGGGCGCATAGTACTGTTTGTCGAGCCTGTGGAAGACTCCGCATCGCCCGCCCCCTGGCGGGCGGTCAAGGTGCGCTGACTCGCACCAACCGGCTACCATCCCCTTGCCTGCGAAAGATGCATATCATGATCCTGCTACATGAAATTCGACTCTATTTCGCTTGATTCCATTGTCGCTTCATCCTGTCGCTCATGGTTTGCTTATCGCATGGACAACACTATTGCATTTAGCTGTTGACGGCAGCACCGCTCGTTGTCAGGGCATGGAATTCCGGGAATAAAAAAGTGCATCGAACCATTGTTGTCTGCGGCGGGAACTGCAAATACAGCTCCCGCCGTTTGAGGTTTTCTGGTTATCCTCCCTCCATAAAGGGATAGATCTTGACTGAGTCGCCGTCTTTAATGATGCTGTCCAATGGGGCCCAGGCTTCATTGATGAGCAGTATGCCCACGTCGTCAGCAGTAAGCCCGAGTTTGGCCTCCAGCTGCGACAGGCTGAGGGACTCGCCGATATCCAGCGTCTGGCGTTTTCTGCCCATCCGATGTGCCAGACCTAAATTGAACTCTATCTCGATCATATCTTTCCTTGCCCTCCTCTAGTTCAGTCGGCCCTTCTGCATTTCCTCATCGGATAGATCGAAAACAGAATTGTGCGGAGGAAGCGGAACCCTGTACATATACTCCGGAAGCTTGTCCTGAGCCGGTGAGACGCCGGACTTGACGTTGAATTCATACTCCAGGCGCGCGGTTTCGTGGCCCTGCTCCCAGAACTCTTCCACCGTCAGCTTGACGCCGCAGATGCCGTAAGTGAACTTTGTGAACAGCTCCGGCTTCTTGAACAGGTAGCTCCGGGCAAAGATGCAGAAGCCCATGTTTTCCAGCCCGGCCATCTGCAGCTGGGTTTTGCGAGATAGGTCGCCCTGACCTTCGCAGGCCAGAGGCGGCATCGTGGCTCGGGCGCCGTAGAGGTTGCCGGTGGTGTGATCGCCGCCCTGGGAGGTCATGGCGAAGGTGACACCGTTTCCCTTTAAGGCGCGAGGATCATATCCCGGGAAGGCCTGGCCTTTCGACATGGGCAAATCGTTTATGCCGAACACCTCGCCTGTGGTCTTGACGCCGTTGCCGATCACTCGGCCAAGCGGCGTGGCGGCCTCGATCTCGTTCAGCAGCCTCATGAAGCTCTCCTCGTTGCCGAACTCGGCCTGCCCTGCTTCAGCTGCGACGCCCAGCGCGGCGCCGGTCTCGATGGTATCCAGGCCCAGATCGTTTACCTTGTCGTTCAGGCGGGCAATACTGTCCAGATTGTCGAGATACAGGTTGGAGCCTAACAGGGATAGGTTCTCATACTGGACAGTGGAGCAGATGGTTTTCCCATTTTTATCGGGGAAGATAGAAAGGCACTTGATCATGCATCCGTTCATGCAGGCCTGTCCGGTCTTGCCCTCACCGCCGCGCGCATGGATGAGCTCGACCATCTTCTCGCCGCCGATCTCGGCGTGCTTGTCGAAAGCGCCCAGTGTGAAGTTGCGCGTGGGACACAGCCCCAGCTCGTTGACAATTTTGAACATTCCGGTGGTGCCGTAAAGCTGATTGGACTTCTTAATCGTGGGCATGGCATCGACAAGCATCTGGTGATATTCCTTCGCAGCTTCCGTAAATACGGCTTTGTCGAAGTATTCCAGCTTCGAAGTTACGGCAGGAACGATGACCACGGCCTTGACCCGCTTGCTGCCCATGACGGCGCCCATGCCGCCGCGGGCGGCGAAGCGCATCTCTCCTTTGGGGGCCGCGCATACGACACCGGCGCCCCGCATCATATATTCGCCGGCGGGGCCGTTGCATATGACGCCGGCCTTTTCGCCGAACTTCTGCCGCAACGTATCGATGGTATTCCTTGCGCCCACGTGGAGCAGCTCGTTCATGACCTCGAGCTTTATGCCCTCCTCCGAAACCACGAGGACATAGGTGTTTTTGTCGTCGGGCGCGGGTAATCGCTCGAAGATGATGGCGCGGATGCCGTGCCTAGCCAGGTCGTTGGCGGCCGTGCCGCCGGAGCTGGCTTCCTTGATGCCGTTGGTGAGCGGGCTCTTGCCGCCCACGGAAAGCCTGCCGGAGCTGGAAACCGCAGTGCCGCCCAGCAGACCTGTGCAGATAATGAGCTTGTTGTTGATGCCAAGAGGCTCGCAGGTCGGATCGACCTCATTGTTCATGAAGCGGGCGATAAAGCCCCGGGAGCCGTAGCCGTTATATAATCCGGCCTCCTCCTGGGCAATCTCCTTTGTCTCCATGTTTACTCTAACAATTTTTGCCATGCGCCTATATCTCCCCCCCTCTGCCTATGGCCGCTCGCTCAAGGCATATATAGCCTTTCCGTTTGGAAGGGTAACTCGGCTTTTGCATTGATGTAAAATATTATCTAGTTATACAATCATAGAAGATAATTATGATAAAGGAGCGAGTCCTTGGAACTTCGTCAAATGGAATACTTTCAAAGAGCGGGGCGCCTGAGGAGTATCACCAAAGCTGCCGGCGAGTTGCACGTCTCCCAACCTTCGGTCACCGTTGCAATTCAGAAACTCGAAGAAGAGCTTGGCGTGCCCCTCCTGGATCGGAGCCAGAAGCAGATCGCGCTCACGCCGGAAGGCCACGTATGCCTGAGGCGAGCGGATGACATTCTCGCACGCATACGGGATTTAGTCTCAGAGATGAATGATTACCGGTTCGCTAAGAAGGGAATCATCAAGATCGGCATCACGCCGGTCATCGGGGCCTATTTCTTTCCTGCGGCTCTTGCCAGGTTTCAAAAGATGCACCCCCGTGTTCAGGTCGCCGTTATTGAGGAGGGATCGTTGTCCCTCAGGAAGAGGCTTGCACGCGGAGAACTGGATCTGGCCATGATGATTACCTCCCAGACATCATCGCATCTAGAAACCGTGCCCGTGGCCAAAGGGCAGTTGCTCGCTTGTTTCTCGCGCTCCAATTCTTTGGGTAAACTTGAAAAAATCCCCTTCGCCAGACTTCGAGATCAATCTTTCATTATGTTTCGTGAAGATACATACAGCCGGAAAATGATTCTGGACGAGTGCGCCCTGAACAAGTTTACTCCCCGCATTGTGTTCACCTCGAGCCAGATCGAAACCGTCATGGGGATGGTCGGGCATGGAGTCGGAATATCTTTTTTGCTCGACACGATCGTCACGAAGTACCCCGAGGTTATAGGAAGGCCTTTGTCCAAACCGCTCCTGCTCGAGGCAGGATTGGCTTGGAGCAAGGATCGGTACTTGTCGAAAGCAGCCAGACTGCTCATGAATTCGTTTTTGGAAGCGCCCCAGGACACTCAGTCCTAGCGGGAGCGTAAGAGGGCAGTCGGCTTTCAACCAATAATGATTTCCATATAGGGTCTTCCTCATGGAGGCTAAGGCTGCCTCCTCTAGATAGCAACTTCAGCGTTTTCTATACGGAACAGTAGGAACTCTAGCCGATCAGCCACGAGGCGATGTACTCTCCCATGAGATCTAACTGAGAGGGATCTATGGTCATCGTTGCACGGCCCTTATCGCTCTTGGACTCGTACTGCAGCGCTGACATCATGCAAAAACAATGGCGGCGCACCCTGGCTGCCTGCCGTCGGCTCAGGACGATTTGGATAAGGCCACACTGTATGCAGCACATATTACTCTCGGCGATGCGAAGACGAATGTTGGTGGCGACATGTTCACAATGGATCGTTATGGTTTTCACTTGGATGATTACCTGCTGCTCAAAATTTCGGATTTCCTCGCGCGCGGCGTTTGCGCGAGGATTTGTATTGCTTACCACTGGGGACTGTCGGTGACTTTCTTGGAGGCTAGCATTTGAGCTTTATACCTGGCGATTCCTTCATTCATCATTTCCAGCAGACCCCTGACTTTGAGTTTTAGTTCCTCGCCATCGCAACCAATCCATTGATAAAAAGCCTGTTCGGAAACTCCAGCCGCTTCATCCAAGCTTTTGCCTTTCATCAGATCGCATAGAACCTCGACGGCGACATTGGCCGTTGGTTCACAGGAACACAGGTACTTGATATCGTCTATCCAGTTGTTGACCACCTTAAGATAAAGCTGCATGTAGTTTCCGGTATTACCACAATGAATCATCTTTTCGCCAACGGCTTCGACAAATATCGATGCGTTTTCAAACGAACCGGCATTCCCAAAATCCGTTTTCAGTAACCAGCGATAGTATTTGATAACAGCTTCGTCCACGCGATCCCCAAATTTGCTCGGGAAGCCCGATCCTAGATGTAGCAGCGCTCTTTGAATATCTCGTCCAGGGTCTCGACGAACGCCTGGCATTCCGCGATCGTGTTGTATAGGTAAAAGGAAACGCGATAGATCATTCTGTGCTCGCGGTGAGACTTGGGATGCATCCATCCTTGACCGTATTGGTTGTTAAAATAGGAATGAACGCAGAAAACGCCATCTCGGATCATGATGTTGTTCTTCCGATCCAATTCGCTGGCTATTCCGATTGCATTGGGCCTTTTTACTTCAAAGGTCAGGATCCCACCTCGTAGCGCCGGATCTTGGGGGCCGAATATTTTGAACCATCCCGTGTCTCCATAGCGATCCAGCAGTTCTTCTGTCAAAAAACGGTTCAGTCTATATTCGTGAGCTGTAATCCGATCTATTCCCACCTGCTGGAGGTATTGGATCGCGGCGCCAGATGCAATCGTGCCGGCGTAATTCTGTATCCCTGCTTCAAATCCGTCCGGGGCGTCCAAAAGGCTGTAATCCTGATAGGTCGTATCGTTTGCGGTCCCGCCGCCCAAAACTGTCGGATGAAGCATGTCGCCGGTTCCGGATTCCCCTTTTGGCTTGGAGCTGAGAAGCTCCTTTTTGGCGTAGAGCACTCCAATGCCTCGCGGCCCGCACATCTTGTGCATGGAAAAGGCCAGGAAGTCGACATCCAGCGTTTGAACATCAATGGATTGATGCGGCACCGTTTGGGCACCGTCAAGCAAGACTCGGGCACCATATTGATGGGCGATTTTGATAATTTCTTTTGCGGGGATAGTGTGCCCCGTCAAATTTGAAGTTTGGGCCATGCTGACCAGTCGAACCCTGCCATTTTTCAGCCGCTGCTCGAATGCCTGGAGATCGAAACGATCGTCTTGATTAGCTCCGATACGTTCTACGCGGATTTGTCCGACATTCTGCAGGCGCAACCAGGGAATAAGGTTTGAATTATGCTCTTTGTCCGTCAGCAAAACGACGTCTCCGGGCTCGAAGTTAAATCCGAGAGCTACGGTGTTGATGGCATGCGTTGTATTTAAAGTGAACAGAATTTCTTTCTCAGACCCGGCATGAATAAACTCGGCAATCAACTGCCGGGAACCTTTGATGCCCTTGCCGGGATTTCCTTCGAGGCTGGCGGTTACTTCTCCGGCAAACCAGTGATGGCTTCTTCTGCCGCCGCATGCAGGATGATCCCTGTAATACCCGGTTAAAGACTCGATGACTTGTTGCGGCACAAGCGTTGTGCATGCGTTATCCAGGTAAATGGGAGGCTTTCCATTGCGCTGTCTTTTTAATGGCGGGAAATTGTTTCTGAATTCGTCCATCGGATTTTTGCTGTCCAGGCTCAGCGCTATCTCGCATAAAAAAGCCACGGATCTCACGGATTCAGCAGATTTCCAAAATCCGCGAAATCCGTGGCTTTTGGCTATTTTGCAGCAAGCGCCGCTTTTACTTTGGCTGGTGTGGCCGGCAAGTCGAACACTCTAGCTCCACACGCGTTGTAAATGGCATTGATCACTGCGGGCGCTGTTGAAACCATGGTCATTTCGCCGACGCCGGTGGCCCCCAGCGGGCCATTCGAGCGAGGCGTCTGGAGCGCAATCATCTCCACCTCAAAATTATCCCGAATGGTTGGGAATTTAAACTGGACATAGTCTTTCTCTTTGCCCAGTGTATATTCTTCCCGCAGAGCGTACCCGACTCCCTGGTCCATGCCTCCTTCCAACTGTCCCTCGAACGCATGAGGATTGATGATCGTGCCACCATCCACTGAAACAGTCATCTTTGTTACTTTGGCGGCGCCGGTTTTGGTATTTACCTCCACCTCGGCCATCTGGATGTTGTGGCATTCCGTCACCTGGGCATTCCCTTGACCCGTTTTGGGGTCAAGGCCGGCCGGCCCTGGATTCTTTTGAACGCCCTCGAAGCGCGTCGGCTTGCCTGCTTTTTTCAAAGCATTGAAAGTTCTTGCTCCGGCTTCTTTCGCGGCGGCTTCCAGGTTTGCGATGGCCTTCAGGAGGGAATGGCCCGCCATGAACGTCATCCGACTGCCGGCTGCGGGGCCCATTAACACAGTCTTATCCGTGTCCCGGGTGTACAAACGCACTTTCTCCAGGGGAAGACCCAACTGATGCGCGGCAATCTGAGCCAGCATGCTGTCGTTTCCTTCGCCCGGGTCGGCGACTGCAGCATAGATGGTAACGCCGTCATCCGGATCGATTTCAACGGACATCGTTGCGGAATCCGCTGCTCCGCCGACGCCGAAGGAATGGGCGGCGATGCCGACGCCGCGTTTGACTGGACCTTTGTTCTTTGCATTGAATTCCTGCGCCGCTTTTTTGGCCTTTTCATATGCAGGTTTGATGGCGTCGCAGACCTCGACAAACGACCATTCGTTGGCGACCATACCGGTCGATTTCGTCTGGCCCGGTTTGAGCGAATTCATGCGGCGGAATTCCAATGGATCAATGCCCAGCTTTTCGGCCAGCATATCCACCGCACATTCCGTAGCAAACGTGGTCTGCGGTGGCCCGGCGCCCCGTGCCGATCCGGTGTAGGCATTATTCGTATATACCGATTTGCCCATCACCTCCAGATTCGGGATGTTATACGAACCCGACAACATCATGATGGACCGGCCCAGCAGGACGGGACCGTTCAGGGTGTAAGCGCCCTTGTTCATCAGCCAATCGCAGAACAAGGCGGAGATATGTCCTTCTGCATCGGCACAAAGCTTCGTTTTGATGTGATAGGAATGCCGCTTATTGCAAATGAGAATCGATTCTTCCAAAGTCGGAATGTATCGAATAGGTCGTTTGAAATGTATCGCGGCTGCGGCGGTAACGGCTTCAGAGGTGTTCCAGGTTTTGATGCCGAACTGGCCTCCGGAGAAGGGCTCTTTGTACCGCATGTTGGGAAAGCCCAACGCTTCCTTGAGCTGATTCAGGTGGAAGTGGATATTAATGCTGCGACCTACAACAACCAATTCCTCCTTCTCGCCTTCGCCTTCGAAGTATGCCACGCATGTTTCCGGTTCCATCGGCGCCTGGTGATTGGTCTGAGTCGTAAAGTAAGCCTCAACAACAGCCTTCGCTTCTGCCAGAGCCTTTTGAGCATCGCCTTTGAGGATCGGCTGCTTGGCGCAGATGTTATCCGGCGCATGGGCATGGATGACATAGGCTCCGGGTTTAAGGGCGTCTTCAGGTTCAAACACGACCGGCAGAGCCTCATATGTGACTTTCACCTTGGCGGCAGCCGCATCCGCTTGGGCTTTGGTGTCCGCCGCGACGATCACAACGGGATCACCCAGAATCTTGACTTTGTCTTCACACAAAACCGGCTGGTCCGGATGTACCTGCCGGAGGCGATTCGTACCCTTGATATCCGATGCTCTTACGATACCGGCGACGCCCGGCATCGTTTCGGCCGCGGATGTGTCGACCGATTTGATCAGCGCATGATATTCGGTACTGCGCACAACCGTTATTTCCAATTTGTTGGGCGGCAGCTGAATATCAGCACCGAATTGCGCCACGCCGCAAGCCTTGACCATCGAAGTCGGCCTTTCGTGGGATACGCCGAGCATCGCTTTGCCCAGCTTGCTGCGAATTTCTTGCGGAGTAGTCTCTTTGCGAATGAACCGTCCGGCCAGTTGAATCGCTTCAATGATTTTTTTGTAGCCGGTGCACCGGCAAAGATTGCGGGCCAAAGCCTTTTTTATCGCCGCAACATCGGGATCTGGATTTTCGTCCAAAAGGCCCTTGGCAGCCATAATCATGCCCGGCGTGCAAAAGCCGCATTGGATCGCACCCGACAAAACAAAAGCTTCCTGTATCAAATGAGGATTTTGGGGTGTACCAAGTCCCTCGACAGTGATGATATCTGCACCGTCCAGCTTACTCACTTTCGTGATGCAGGAACGGGTCGCCTTCCCGTTGACGATAACTGTACACGCACCGCATTGTCCCTTGCGGTCGCATGACTGCTTTGTCCCGGTAAGACGCAGGTCCTCGCGCAATACATCTATCAGAACCATGTCCGGACTCGCCAAAACCTCCTGGCGAATGCCATTTACCGTAAGTGTTATTTTTTGCATTTTCCCCCTTTAAATGCACTTTAGATAGAGCCTCAAATTCAAAATAGTACTAAAAAGATGGAAATAATAACAAATAATTACCTAATGTCCACAAAGTATCGTATAGCGGAAAAGAATTCCACTCTTCGGAACAATATAGGGTTTCTGACATTTTGGATGTCCAGGAAATGGTGTTCGTCCCTAATTTTAGGTTCAGGATTGTTGGCGGCGGCACCAGTGCTCCTAAATCCGCACATAGATTGTTATAAATTAATTATTGTCAGTGAATTATGAGACTGTCCGACAACGGGCTGCGCGGGTGCTCACAGACTGACGTCCCGTCGGTGCAGGCCGGCATAGCTCTTTGAGCACTTCCTTATTCTTTATCAAAACCGTTTCATCTCAAAGCGGGTTGGCTTTGATCATTTCCAGCTCCTCCTCGAAATCAGTACCAAGATAGTACTTGGGAGGCGTCAGGTCCTCTCCACGCTGTTTGGCTTCCCAGCCGGCCCTGACCTTTTCAGGAGTCGCGGGCAGAGCGTAGATACGAACGCCGCAAGCATTGTTGATGGCATTGATCACTGCCATGTGGTTGGAGCTCTGGAAAACTTCGGAGCAGCCGCAGGATCCGTGAGGTCCGGCCGGACGCGGCGTCTCATGGAAGATAAGTATGATATCGTCCGGGATCATGTCGATTGTAGGTATTCCACAACCGACCATATTGCCGTGTTTGTCCTGGGCGTTGTAGTCTTCGCTGAGCGCGAAGCCGATGGAATGTGAAATTCCGCCGTAGCCTTGGCCCTCGACGGAGAGCAGGTTACCAACAACGCCCACGTCGCCGACCCAAGCAAATCTGAGAACTTTGGTTTTGCCGGTTTTGACATCCACTTCGACTTGAGAGATGTTGACACCGTACATATAGGTCGGGTTCTTTTCACCCTCGCCGGTATTGGGATCCAGCCCTGCAGGCAGACCTATATTGAACTGGTCGTAGTGACCAACATACTTTGTTGGGATTTTTTCAGCGACCATTTCAGCATGGGTGCGATACGTGCCGTCCTCTTTGCGCATGGCATCCATCAGCTGTTTTGCCGCGTCGATGGTGGCGTTGCCCGCCATGTAGTGGGAACGACTGGCGGCGGCCAGGTTGGTATCCGGGCAGGTCTTGCTGTCGTTCATCACCAGTCGCACCTGTTCCGCATTGATGCCCAAGGGAGCAAGCGCCTTCACAGTATGGGTCAGCGTACCGATGTCGCCACCTTGGCCCATGTCTTCCCATGTGTTGAAATGGGTAATAGTGCCATCTGCGTTGAGCTCGAGAGCCACCTCGGCCTTGTCGAACATACCAATGGTGATGATGAAACCGCCCATGCTCATGCCGACACCCATGTGCCTGCCTTTAGCCCTGGCCGCCTCGGCATCTGCCTTGCACTGGTCGTATATCGGCTTGGCTATTTCGAGCAGCTTTGGATAGACGTAGTCGTGATACGGACGGCTGTTGATGCTGAGGTCACCAGGTCTGGCTGCGTTCTTAAAGCGGAACTCCCAGGGATCAATGCCTGCCTTTTCGGCCGCCATGTCGATGAGGGCTTCTGTTGCGGTGTAGATCTGGGGAGAGCCGAAGCCGCGATACGCGGTGTTGAAAGCATGATTCGAGGAGCCACCGCGGGCAAGAGCCTTGAAGTTCGGGATGTTGTAGCCGTGGAATCCGACGGAGACAAGGTTGTTGAAAATAGGGACGACTGCGTAGGCGCCATGGTCGAGGGCAACATCATATTCGGCGGCTATGATCTTGCCTTCCTTATCGCAGGCGATCCGGCCGTTGGTGAAAGTGGAGGATCTCTTGCCGGTCGTATGGTTGTGCTCCTCGTAGCTCAAGCTCAGGCTGCAGGGTGCATCCACGTTCTGTACGGCCGTGACGACCAACGCGAAGGTGTTCGAGGCGATGGTGTAGCCGAAAGAACCGCCGACGCAGTTCAAAATCATCCGGATGTTGTCCCGAGGGATGCCGCAGGCGATGCTAATGGCTTCGCTATTCTCCGAGAGATTTTGGCACTTGCACTGAATAGTCATCATCCCGTCGGCACCCCAGTATGCCTGGCAGACATCGGGCTCGATAGGCAGGTGCGGTTCATGCTGGGAATGGAAGCTGCCTTCGGCTACAACAGGGGCGGTCTCGAAGAGCTCGGCTGTATCTTTGCCCTTTAAGCAGGGTTGCTCCAGGTAGAAGTTGGGGACGGTCTCATGAAGCTGGATTGCGTTGGGCATGACGGCTTCGGGGAAGGTCATGTAGGATGGCAGGAGCTCCAGATTCTGCTTGACCTTTTTGGCGGCCGCCCGGGCATGTTTTTCGGTATCGGCCGCGACCAGGGCCACGACATCTCCGCGCCTGCGTATCCTCTTGCCGGCGATAACGGGAAACTCTCGGGCGCCTGTGCCCTTCTGCCGGGCAACGTGCCCCTGAACAGGCAAGTTGTTGGTGCCCTTGACATCCTTGGCGGTCATGACCCTAATGACGCCCGGCATTTTCTCCGCTTCACTGGTATCGATGCTGATGATGTTAGCATGATAGACTTCAGAGAGAACCACCGCGAGGTGAACTGTACCCTCGGGCATCTGCTGTGCGACATCATCGCCGTAGTCCGCGAGGCCCGTAACCTTCGCAAGAGCGGAAGGCCTGGGACGCCTTGATCCGTAGATCTCTTTCTCACCGGCAAAATCATATGTAATGTCTTTCATGGCCGCTTCGCCGCGCATGACCTTGGCAGCCTCCATTACAGAATCAACAAGTGGCTTGTAGCCGGTGCAGCGGCAGATGTTTCGATGCTCCCTAAACCATTCGCGCACTTCTTCACGCGTAGGAGAGGTATTCTCGGCCAGGAGCTGGTGGGCGGAAACGATGAAGCCGGGGGTGCAAAAACCGCACTGCACACCGCCGTATGTGATCCATGCCTGCTGCAACGGATGCAGATGCTGTGGAGTGCCGACGCCTTCGATGGTTGTGATCTCGCTGAATTCGGGCACCCTTTTCATCTTGTAGGTGCAGGAACGGACTACGTTGCCGTTCATGATCACGGAGCATGCACCGCACACGCCGGTGCCGCATCCGACTTTCACGCCTGTGAGGCCCATTCGGCGTAGAACTTCCGCCAGAGAGTCCTTTTCAGGGTTGCAGACAACAAATCTCTCAACGCCGTTGATCGTCAAACTCAACCTCGTTAGTCTCATTCTTTCTTCTCCATCGCTATTGCTAACAAATGCCTAAAAAGCGGCGCCCCCAAAATATAGTTATGGCAAAAATCTTACAATAACTAACAATTAATAAGTTATTGTCAATTTAAATTACTTATTATAGGTTACGAACTGAATGGAACGCGGAGAGCTGCACAAGTTGTTTTAAGCTGATTTGACGGCAGTTTCTTCGGCAGAGGACAGGCGACCTGTTTTGCCTGACGATGATCCAAGCCTGGCTGGTATTACATGAGACAAAGCGCATCAAATCTAAACTCGATTGACGATTTAAATGCTGTGGTTTTAGAGGAAGAAGAGTTATTCAAAATCATCAACGACGCAAAATGGGCCACTGAAATAGGCATGTGTTCCACGATGACCGGACTGGTCACCATAAAAAAACTCTATGATGAGGCTCCGGGCAAAGCAAAGGCAATCATCTACAGGCTCCAGGCCCTTGCCATGATGATAGAAAGCAAGGAGCTGAAGAACTGGCTGATGGCGGATGGGGGCAGCGTGATGCCCGCAATTGCGCACAAAGCCCTCGTATCGGCGGCTGCAATTCATCCCCTTTCCGTAATCAACGGCGAAATTGCGTTTGAAAAAGAATCCTTTCTCCAGAGGATCCTTGAGTCGGTGGAGCACGAAGGAAGCGATAATAACTAGCAGAGCTCGCTGTTTGTACCCGGAGGGATGTCCATGCGTATTGTAGTCAAAGTTGGCACATCCAGCCTGACCGACAGTACCCCCCGTCTGGTGCCGCCGCAGCTCATTGAGATTGCGCGACAGGTCTGCCAGCTGCAATCCGCTGGAAACCAGATAGTGCTGGTCTCATCTGGAGCGATTGCGATAGGGCGGGAGCGCCTCGGATTTCCGCAGCTGCCGAAGGACATACCTGCAAAACAGATGTTGGCTGCCGTTGGGCAGCCGCGCCTTATGGCTCTTTACGAACAGATTTTCGGGCTCTATGGAGTTATAGTGGCGCAGGTTCTTCTTACACGCATGGATTTAGCCAGCCGGCGGCGTTATCTGAATGCACGCAATACCCTGATCGCGTTAATCGAGCAGAAAGTCATACCGATAGTGAATGAAAACGACACCGTGGCTACAGAGGAGATCCGTGTGGGGGATAATGACAACCTGTCAGCTCTGGTTGCCAATCTTGTAGATGCGGATTGTCTGGCGCTCCTCACAGATCAACCGGGGCTTCACACGGCAGATCCGCGTATCGATCCGAACGCACGACTGGTAATGGAAGTGACGGCCCGCGAGATACCGCCCGAGCTTTGGCGCGCTGCCGGCGGCAGCGAAACCGGATTGGGTACTGGAGGCATGATCACGAAGCTGCAGGCTGCCGATCTGGCCAGACGCTCCGGAGCTGCCTGCATTATAGCTTCCGCAAAAGAGCAAGACGTTTTGTTTCGCATAGCGGATGGCGAAAAACCAGGTACTTATTTTTCACCTATAGCCACATCCCTTGAGAGTCGCAAACGTTATATT
The DNA here is from genome assembly GCA_035506515.1 of Acidobacteriota bacterium. Taxonomy (GTDB): domain Bacteria; phylum Acidobacteriota; class UBA6911; order UBA6911; family UBA6911; genus UBA6911. The sequence goes on along the minus strand of DATJPG010000067.1, from coordinate 23,836 downwards.
CTCTCTGCCAGGCGTGCTCCGGGTTTGGTAAGTATAGATGAAGGTGCAGTTCAGGCACTGCATCGAGGAGGGAGCCTGCTTCCGGTTGGCATGACTGCCGTCGCTGGATCATTCGAGCGCGGAGACACGGTCCGTCTGGCAAGTCCGGACGGCAGCGAAATTGCCAGGGGAATAGTGAATTACGGCAGCCGCGATCTTACGCAACTCGTCCGATGCCCGTCGGACCGGATCGAGTCAATCCTTGGATATCATTTTGGCGACGAAGTCATACACCGCAACGATCTGGTTTTGCTCTGAATTGGCAAGCCATGTACAGGTGACGTGTTTATGTTTTGTGAGAATCAAAAGAGGGTGCATTTATGCTGAAGGAAATCGGCCAGGCCGCTCGAACCGCGTCCCGGCAAATGGCGATGGCCGGCACCGACAAAAAAAACCAGGCCCTGCGAACATTGGCCGCCCTGATTGGTCGATCTTGCCCGGAAATTCTGGAGGCAAATAACTCTGATGTGGCTGCAGCCCGGGCTTCAGGCATGAACGATGCGTTGATTGACCGGCTGACACTAACCCCAAAACGGTTGGATGGCCTGTCTGAAGATTTGTGCCGGTTGGCCGAAATGACCGATCCGGTCGGGGAATGCTTCGACAAAACGGTTTTGCCCAATGGCATGAAGCTTTGGAAGCGCCGCGTGCCGCTTGGTGTTATAGGCGTAATCTACGAGTCGCGACCCAACGTCACTATTGACGTGGGGGGATTGACGATAAAAACCGGCAATGCCGCCATCCTGCGCGGAGGCAAAGAGACAGTCCATTCCAATTGCATTCTGGTAGACCTGGCGCGGAAATCACTGGAGCAAAACAGCCTTCCGATTGGCGCTGTACAACTCATCGAGGATCCTAATCGAGCTCTTGTGCTGGAACTTCTCAAGTTGCATCGATTTGTCGACATTATCATCCCGAGGGGCGGCGAAGGACTGCACCGATTCTGCCGCGAGAACAGCCAGATTCCGGTCATTACAGGCGGGATCGGTATCTGCCACATTTTTTTGGACCAATCCGCAGCGCTGGACAAAGCTCTGCCGGTAATCTTCAACGCGAAAACGCAACGCCCTTCCGTGTGTAACTCCCTGGATACTGTGCTGGTGCATCGTGCTATTGCCCAGCAAGCTCTCCCCCGTATCGTTGAGTTTCTCGCGCCCGCCGGTGTGTCGTTCAGGGCGCACGAATCCGCTATGCCGTTTCTTACGCACCGAAACCCGGAAACCGCACCGATTCAACCGGCGGGACCGGATGATTTTGACACGGAATGGATGTCGCTGGTGCTCGGGTTGAAAGTCGTGGACGGCATCGGGGAAGCCATCGATCATACAAACGCGCACAGTATGGGACACTCCGATTCGATCCTTACAGAAGATGAGGCCAATGCCGCTCGCTGGATCAACGAAGTTGATTCTGCAGCTGTATATGTCAATGCGTCGACGCGTTTTACCGATGGAGGTCAGTTCGGCTTGGGTGCGGAAGTGGCCATCTCGACACAGCGACTGCATGCCCGAGGCCCTATGGGATTGCGCGAACTAACAACCTACAAATGGATAGCCGAAGGGGACTACCATGTGAGAGAGTGAGCCTGTTTTCGCTTTTCGACTGATGCGCATAGGGGTGGTCATTTCTACGACTAATCGATGGGCCTGAGCACAGATTTGCTAAATTCCGCAATATCGAACCGTTCTTTTCCTTTTGGCGAAACAGCTCTGCTTTTCAGCCGCCGAATTATTTGATAGCCCCAATTCCATTCAATTGAATATAATTTGGCAGAGCAAATATCATAATCCTTTTTCGGGCGGTATTAGCAGAGAGTCTTGTCCTTATGAACAAAGAGTTGCTCACGACAAAGGGTCTGGCAGAATACCTGCGGATTAACGAAAACCAGATTTATCGCCTGATCAGGGGAAAAAAACTTCCGGCCACTCGAATTACAGGAAAGTGGCTATTCCCCAAGGAACTGATTGATGAATGGATTACCTCAGATGCCCGGAAAAGCCTGGAAGACGAGAGAACGCAATCATCGCTCGACAGGCAGATAGTCATTGCGGGAAGCAACGACCTTGCTCTCGAACTTCTGGCGAAAAACGCGTACCTGCAACACCAGAACTTCACAGTGTCCCTTTCCAGCGTTGGCAGCCTGGCGGGACTCGTTGCGCTTCGAAACAGGACTTGTCATATTGCGGCGTCGCATCTGCTGGATACCGAAACCGGTGAGTACAACAGCCCCTATATCAAAAAACAGTGTTTAGGTCTAAAAGTCATTTCGCTGAATTTGGCGCACAGAGAACAGGGGCTTGTTCTCAAACGGGGAAATCCTCTAGGGATCAAAACGATCAAAGATCTGGCAGTGAGAAAGGCCGTTTTTGTCAACCGGCAGGAGGGATCCGGCACCAGGGTTCTTCTGGATTATAGACTCAAGGAACTTGGAATCGATCCGCTGGAGATTGCCGGCTATTCAAGAATAGCCTATACGCACATGGAGGTTGCGCTTGCAGTTTTCAAGGGTTCGGCCGATGCGGGAATCGCAATTCAAGCGGTGGCAAAAATATTGGGGCTGGATTTTGTCCCTCTGGCAACCGAACGGTTTGATCTGGTCATTCCCACAGAATTCTATTCATCCAAAGCTGTCAGGGCTTTTTGCGATGCCCTCCGTTCGGAAGAGCTCAAATCAGGCATTACCCGGATGGGCGGCTATGAAACGTATGAGACCGGTAAAGTCGTCTATGAGAAGGAGTAATCCGTTATAAAAGATAGTAGTTATTTTTACTGCACACCGGCGGGTGCACAGACAAGGATTTCTCCCTTGCCCAGTCGGGAAGTATCTCCCGTGTAACGCTTGACCTGATAGTTCCACCCGTATCCGAGGTCGGCCACGCCCGAATTGTGCAGTTGTCTCAGGAGCAGGTGCAGAAAATCCGATTCATGCGTGCATGCGTAAATGAAAGTTGGCAGGAGTTGAAGCGGCGCCAGCGCGATAATCGTGCCTCTCGACATCCATGCGCCAGCCCGGATTCCAGCTGTGCCGCATAGAAAAAGGGTGCCCCCCCGCATCTGGAGCCCGGCGAAGTCGCCAACAGCTCCCTGAACACAGATAAGACCCCTCCGCATGCGCTTGGCAACCTCGATCCCCGCCGTGCCATCGATTAAGATCACTCCACCGCGCATGCCGCTAAGACTGCCGCTATAGGCTGCCCCCACCCGTCCGCCCGCATTCCCGCGGATGCGGATCAATCCGCCGCTCATCTCCGCGCCGAGCCAATCTGAAGCATTGCCATGGACGGTGATCAATCCGCCGGACATGGAAGCTCCAAGATGCATTCCTGCATTGCCATGGATGACGATGCTGCCGCCCGTCATATTGCGCCCGATCGTCTTGACCATCGCAAGGTTTCCGTGAAGCTCCAGACAGCGGCTCTTTTCACCCTCAATTTCGAAGAAATCGCTCACCTGATACCGCCGAGTGCCAAGAATAACGGGCAGTTTCAGGATCTCGTCCCGCGACAGGCTTCCGATCACATCGGGAGTGAGGACCTCGGCCTCCAACGGCAGCTCGAGTTCTTCTTTGAGCTGCAGACGAACCGAATTGGTCCTTTTGCTTTTCTCCAGGAAGCCATCGGATCGGATCATCGATTCCTTATGGGCAGTGTCGGCTGTTTCTGCATTCATTCGTTGATCCCCTAATTGTCAATCCACCGCTGCTGCTGACTGTTGCATACATTCGTCTGCAGCGTGCACACCATCCTCCGGTATTCGTCTGTATCCTTCCCGATATTAGTGTGCCGTCCTTGCTTCATGGACGGTCCGGAGATAAACGTAAAGAGCATAGCTACTTCAAATGTCAATTACTAATTTTGCGTGACTATAATTGTTTTTGTAATTCTTTGTCATAATTTGATAGAGTAACACCGAAACTGTTTTAGGAAAAGTTGCTTGATTTTTCTTCACAATTACCCTGATGCTTTACGTGGATATAGGTTGACCGCTCCCCAGCTGACTCGACGGTCAGGACGTCCAGAACTGCGATCGAGGAAATTCTGGCCTTCCTGTCCAATGAAAAGCAGCTCATGCCTGGAAAACATTCTGGTAAAGGCGCTATGAATCCTTACGGACTAATTATTGACGGAAGAAAAATACTGACAGATAAAACCTTTGGGGTTCGCAATCCGGCGACTGAAGAAGTCTTTGCGCACTGCTCGGTTGCTTCGCCTGGCCATTTGGATCAAGCAGTTGCGGCGGCACACAGGGCGTTCGCGACATGGAGCAGGATGGACGATGCCGATCGAAGGTCCATGATACACGCCCTCGCCGGTCTTCTGGAAAAACACACGGATGAGTTGATGAAACTGCTGGTCCGAGAGAACGGCAAACCCCTGAAGGGATATGGGGGAATCGGGGCTGGAATGGAGCTTGGCGGCGCCATCGGATGGACTCGGGCAACCGCCGAACTTAGTCTCTCGGTGGACGTCATCCAGGACAACGAGGAAGCCAGAATAGAGGTCCATCGCAAGCCCATCGGCGTCGTAGGTTCCATTCCGCCGTGGAACTGGCCTCTCATGATCGCCATCTGGCATATCATGCCCGCGCTTCGGACGGGAAATACCGTGGTCATCAAACCGTCGTCCCTGACCCCATTGACCACTTTGAGATTTATTGAATTGGCCAGCGGAATTCTCCCGCCCGGCGTTTTAAACGTCGTTACGGCTGAGAGCGGGATTGGCAGCGCCATTGCCACGCACCCCGGGATTGACAAGATCGTGTTCACAGGATCCACGCCGACGGGCAAGAGCATCATGCGAAACGGAGCAGTAAACCTTAAGCGATGCACCCTGGAACTTGGCGGAAATGACGCCGGCATAGTGCTTCCCGATGTCGATCCGAAAGAAGTTGCTCCTAAGCTTTTCAGGGTGGGTTTTCACAATAACGGACAGACCTGTGCCTGTCTGAAACGACTTTATGTGCACGAATCGGTGTATACGGATATCTGCAGGGAGATGACCTCGATTGCCGCCACGGTCAAGATCGGCAATGGACTTGAAGAAGGAATCGATTTTGGCCCGGTCCAGAACGAGGAGCAGTTGAATTTCGTCTGCGAAATTACCGAGGATGCCAAAAGGACAGGCGGACGCGTTCTCTGTGGCGGCGAGCGTCTTAAGAGGCCAGGTTACTTTTTCCCGATTACGCTCGTTGCAGATATCTCGGACGGCACGCGTCTGGTAGATGAGGAGCAATTCGGACCTATCCTCCCGATCATTAAGTACTCCGATGTTGATGACGCCATTCGGAGGGCTAACCGCAGCCGCTATGGACTCGGAGGATCGGTCTGGTCGAACGATTTGGAAAAAGCGAAATCGCTTGCAGACAGGCTTGAGTGCGGCACGGCGTGGGTAAACGATCACGGCGCCATTCAACCGGACGCTCCTTTCGGAGGTGTGAAAGAATCGGGATATGGCGTCGAGTTCGGCAATTATGGACTCGAAGAATACACGTCCATTCAAACCTTAAAAATAGTCAGGAAGTAAATGGTGAGAATTTCTTTCTCGAACAGTCTTCAGATTGCACTTCGGCATTCCTGGAGAATGCGAGGGAAATTGGGGGCAGAGACATTTTTTAAGTCCCGAAGCATTGGCGCACCCACTGATGGCTTGAAGGATGTCCCTTTTAAAATTAATCAAAAGTTGTAATCAGAAGGAGACCACTCTATGGCTGAATCCAAAAAGGCCGGAGAAAGAAAAAAAACATTTTTAAGGCGCGATTTTCTGGCCGGAAGCGGCGTCGCGATTGCTGCAGGGGCGCTGAGTATATGCGCGCCTGAATCGGCGGCGGCTCTGGCGCAGGAGACAACGCCGGCGGCAAAGCCATCCTATGCTCCATCCACGGGGTATATCGTCTATGACAGCAGGCTGTGCTGGGGCTGTCAGAGCTGTATGTTTGCCTGTTCGTCGAGCCACCAGGGGGAGGCAAACCCTGCCCTGTCCCGAATTCAGATTATCCGGGATGCTCCATCGTTCACGAAGTATCCTCTCGACGTCGTCATGGCACCATGCCGGCAATGTGTTACGCCGCTTTGCGTCCAGAATTGTCCTACCGGAGCCGCGCACGTCGACGCCGAGCACGGCAACGTCCGGGTTATCGACCAGGCCAAATGCATTGGCTGCAAAAAATGCATCCAAATGTGTCCTCAGCGTCCGCATCGGACGGTCTGGAATCCCTACAAGAAAAAATCCTCCAAATGCGATCTTTGCATCGACGCCCCGTTTTGGAGCAAAAAAGGCGGGCCCGGTGGAGAACCTGCATGCGTTGCGGGCTGCCCTGCTCATGCACTCAAACTCGTCGCCGAACCTCCTCCTCAAGAGGATGTGGCCGGATATGACGTCAATCTGGATCAACCACGGCCAAAGATGCCGCCTCGTGTTCCGGGAACACCAATGGGCAAGCAACCGGCATCGAAGTCATAGGGAAGGAGAAGAAGAATGGCTAACGGATACACAGGAAAAATTGCACGAATAAATCTGACAACGAAGGAAATCAGCACCCTTGATACCGCCAAGTACGAGGAATTCGGAGGCGGTTACGGTATGGGCGCCGCCATCTTTTGGGAGCTCGCAGTCGCCCCGGGCGAATGGGATCTGAAGGATCCCTTCGATCCTCGGCACGTCCTTCCCCTTATGGTCGGACCTTTGGCAGCCACGGGCGTTCCTGGCGCCGGCAGAACCAGCGTCTGCGGCATATCTCCCGAGACATTCCCCACCTGCGAATTCTGGCGGGGCAATTTCGGCGGCCGTTTCGGCACGATGATGAAGCTTGCCGGATGGGACGGAGTGGTTGTAGAAGGCAAGGCGGATAAACCGGTATGGATCAACATCGTCAATGATCAAATCAAAATAGAAGATGCCAAAGATCTTTGGGGCCGGGACACATGGGAAACGCAGGACAAGATCGCTACCATGGTGGGAGGAAGAACCCGATTCGGCGAAGAATGGCAAAAGTTTGAGAACAATACTTATGCTACGGGCAGACCCCAGATCGTCTGCATCGGCCCCGTCGGAGAAGCGAAGTCAAGGCTTGCCTCCTTGATCACAGGCAGCGGAGTCAGCGCACGCATCGGCGGCTTCGGAGCGGTTTTCGGAGCGAAGAACCTGAAGGCCATCAGCGTAATCGGTTCCGGCACTGTTCAGATGGCGGATCCGAAGGCAATTCTGGATGCCAGACTCTGGCAAATGACCGGCGGCGGACTCGTCACCGGCGGTTTCGCGCCTGCGAGCGCCGGATCGGGTTCCTGTAACCCTTGCCTGCGCGCCGACCGGCGTAGAAATGTCTATCGTGCCGGCGAGACGATGTGCGTCGATCAGTTCTGGCTCAATAATCCCGAAAAGCAAGGACTGGGAATGTCGTCGACTGGTCAAGGCGACAGCGAACGTGATCTTGCGTCGGAAGCTCTGATGAAATACGGCGCCAGTGGCTGGTCTGCCCATTTCCTGGGCTTGTTTGTATCCGACATCCCCGGCGCTCCTGCATTTTTCCACAAGAAGGTGCCGGTGGAGACCGGGATTGGGTGGTATATCCGTTACCTCCATGAAATCGGTGAATTGGGACCGGGAAAGAGGATCGAATCCTCTCCGCTGCCGATGGATGAATGGGGTGAGCTGAGCTTCCGCCTGGCCTTCCTGGATGCTATCTCCAAGCGCGTGGGAATTGGCGACGCTCTGGCCGAAGGTTGCTGCCGCGCAGCCCAGAAGTGGGGACGGCTGGAAAAGGACATGGAAAGTGGCGCACTACGCTTCCCGGCCTGGGGAGCCACCGGGCACTGGACGCTGCCCAGCGTGGAATGGGCGTATAATTATATGCTCGGCGCGGGCGATCCCAGTTGGCATGGATTGGTAACGGCTGTCGGCGCTCCACGCGGCAAAACACTCGAGCAGTCTTTGACGGAACTATCGAAGAAGACGATCCCATATACCGATGACCTCATGATGTTCAACTACGTGTGGAAAGGCGACGAGGCCTATAAGACCGGCATCTATTCCCCGCATAAGGCGAAGGAAGTGGCATGGAGCAGGCACTATGCTTCGTTCTGGAACGAATCCATGGCTTTCTGCGAGATGTTCCTCCCCAACCTGGAAACCATCAGCCCCGAAATTGAGATGAAATACTATGCTGCGGTGACCGGAAAGAAGGATTCTTTCGCCGATACGATTCGTATCGGTCAAAAGATCTGGACTCTGGAACGCGCGATCCGAACTATGCACGGAAGAAGCCGTCAGACCGAAGATTTGGCTCCCTTCATGTATAAGCCCGGCGCATCAGGCATGACTTTCTGGGGCGGGGTTCCAATGTACGAAAACGGCAATTGGCGCTCAGATGAGGCCCCCGACATGTACCTGGACAGAAAGGGCGTGGATCAGTTCAAAACTCATTACTATGCGTTGGAAGGCTGGGACAAAGAACACGGCTGGCCTACCAGAAAAACATTGGAAGGTTACGGACTTAAGCACGTCGCCGATACAATGGCGAAAAAGAACAGACTGGGAGTTTAGGCTTCCCGGGAGCGTCAGCGTCTTAGCGGCCTTCTGTTTGCTGAGATGCTGGCGCTCCCAAGATTCGCGGAAACATCAGTATTCCTGGAGAAATAATGGATAAGTTCAAGATGTGGATCGATGGCAAATGGGCTGATGCTGATTCGGGAAAAACTTTTCGCACGTACAACCCGGCCAATGGAGATGTAATCGCGGAAGTGCCTCTGGCGGGCAAATCCGATGTGGACAAGGCCGTAGCCTCAGCACGCAAGGCATTCCCCGCCTGGTCCAGAAAAACTCAGGAAGAGCGCTCCGGTCTTGTGGCCCGGATATCGGCGGCCCTGCGAGAACAAAAAGATGAACTGATAAAGCTCGAGATCGCAGAACACGGAGCAACGGCAAGACATGCTCCTATCATGATTCAATTTGCCGCCGCAAACGTGGAGCTTGCCGCTTCGGCCGCCAGGGTGCTCATGGGTAAAGTCCTTCCCGCGACTCCCAGCAAGGGCGCCCCTGCAGGTACCTCCAATACTTTATGCTATCTAAAGTATGAACCGTTTGGTGTCTGTGCACTCATTACGCCCTGGAACGTGCCCACGCTGTTGCTCGCCACAAAGATCGGGCCGGCCCTTGCAGTCGGCAACACCTGCGTCGTCAAGCCGCCAAGCATTAACTCCGGGATCGGCCTGAAGATCGCGGAAATTATAAGCAGTCTGGACTTGCCTCCGGGAATTATCAACTTTGTCACCGGGCCGGGGAGCACGATCGGCAATGATCTTTCTTCGCATCCGGGCATAGATTTCATCAGCTTTACCGGCAGCTCCGAAGTAGGCAAAACCATCATTGCGAATTCCAGCCAGACGGTGAAGACAACCATGATGGAATTGGGAGGCAAAAACCCCGCCATCATTCTCGAAGATGCGGATATCGAAGCCGCGGCGGAAGAGCTTTGCGGGATTACTTTCGAAAACGTCGGGCAGAACTGCGCCCAGCCTTCAAGGTTCTACGTTCATGAAAAGGTACATGACAAATTCGTGGAGAAGTTTGTCGAAACTGCCAACAAAATCGAGGTGGGCGATCCTTCGGATGAAAACACGGTAATGGGTCCCGTGGTCAGCAGGGAGCAAAGGGATACGATCGAGCGCTACATCCAATCCGCGATCGATGAAGGTGCAAAGCTGGTATGCGGCGGCAAGCGGCCGACTGGTCCTGCGTTTGACAAGGGGTATTACCTGACACCGACTGTTTTCACGGATCTCACCCCGAATATGACCATCGCGCGCGAAGAAGTGTTTGGCCCCGTGGTTGGTTTCTTCAAATTCTCCGATGACGAAAAAGTATTGGAAGCAGCCAATGACAGTGTGTTTGGCCTGTGCGCATCAGTCTGGACAAAGGATTATGCCAGAGGGCTTAGGTTTGTAAATGAATTGCAGGCGGGCTCCGTCTGGATCAATCAGCACATGAATCTCGTTGCGGAAACCCCCTGGGGCGGCTTCAAGGAAAGCGGTCTGATGAAGGAAGGCGGCGTCATCGGTCCCGAGGGATACGCGCAATTGAAGTACGTGTGCATCAAGCATATCCAGTAGGGTCAAGGCGAACCCGGATCCCACACATGTAGAAAACAAATATCAGGAGAATAAAATGCCAGACTACAAAATGTATATAAACGGCAAATGGGTTGACGCCATATCAGGCAGGACATTCGCAACTGTCAATCCCAGCACCGGAGAAGAACTTGGTAGAGTGCCTTATGCGGGAAAAGAAGATGTTGATTTGGCGGCAAAAGCTGCGAATGAGGCTCTGCCTGTCTGGTCAAAGATGAACCAGGCGGATCGGGCAAAAGCCATTCTCCGTTTCGCAGCCCAGGTGAAAGAACATGCTAAAGAATTAATCGACCTTGAAGTGAATGAGCACGGCACACCTGTAATGCTCGCGAGAGGCTTTGCTGCTGCTGCCGTGGATCAACTCGAGTACATAGCCTCTATAAGCCGCGGCATCATGGGACAGGTTCTGCCGCAGTCGATGCCGAACACGGTCGGGTATCTTCAGAGAGTGCCGATCGGTGTTTGCGCCGTCATCACTCCGTGGAATGTTCCTCTCATGATGATGCTGAGTATGGTCGGCCCGGCAATGGTGACAGGCAACACATGCATACTGAAACCCGCCAGCGTCAATTCCATTCTCGGAGTCAAGTTCACGGAAATACTTGAAAAGGCGGATATTCCCAAGGGAGTCATGAATCTTGTTACCGGTCCGGGCGGAAGCGTTGGGGACGCACTCGCCACTCATCCGGGCATCGACATGATTCGTTTCACCGGTGCGACGGACACGGGACAAGTTATTCTCAAAGCTGCAAGCCGGACCGTCAAGAAGTGCATTATGGAACTCGGCGGCAACAATCCGGTGATTGTCTGCGAAGATGCCGACGTGGAGAAGGCCGCCCGAATGCAGGCGGGCAGACATTATGGCAACAGCGCCCAGAACTGCTCAACACCCGGAAGGTATTATGTTCATGAAAAAGCATACGATCAATTCGTGGAAGTATTTGTTGCCGAAGTAAATAAGATCAGAGTCGGATTGCCATGGGAAGAATCTACCACAATGGGGCCGATGGCCAACCTCGGGCAGCTTGAAAGAGTGGAATATTTCATCAAAACCGCGAGAGAAGAAGGTGCCCGGATCGCATGCGGCGGCGTGAGGCCGACGACCCCTCCGCTCAATAAAGGCTATTTCCTGATGCCCACAGTGGTGGCGGATTGTAAACACCACATGACCATTGTGAAAGAAGAAATATTCGGCCCGGCCGCCCCCATCCTGAAATTTTCCACGGAAGAAGAAGCCATAAGGCTTGCCAACGATTCCAGCTACGGATTGTGCGCAGGCGTATGGACAAAGGATGGCAGCAAGGCGCTGAGAATCACAAACGAGTTGCGCGTTGACAGCGTTTTCATCAACATGCCGAGGATGATGACTCCCGAATTCCCGTGGGGCGGCAATGTAAAAGAAAGCGGGATCGGCAAATCAGATTCGGTGTGCGGCATGGAGGAATTTACCGATCTCAAATTTATCTGCACCTCTTATTCCTAGGAGCCCTGCCCGAGTAATAGGAGGCGGCCCCTTCTATTACTCGGACAGGCTCCTATCTGGTCGAATTCCGCAGATCGGATTTCAATCGACTGTAACTCCTGAATCCTATTCAGCCGCTGAGAGTAAGATTATGGAGTGAAAACATAAACGGAAGGATGCTTTGATGCGACCCCATTTCAGTTTGTTGATATTTTTCATGGCAGTTCTGGTGTCACTGAACTCTATTCCGGCCCAGGATTCGGCCTCAACACTGTCGATCCGTGGGGATGTCCAAAAGCCCACCCAATGGTCCATGGAGACACTGAAGGCGCAGTTTGCCGGCCAGGTTCAGAGTGTTAAATTCGTGTCCGGCAAGGACAAGCAACAGAAAGTTGGGACGGGGATCCCGCTTCTATCGGTGATCCAGACGGCTGTGCTGAAGACCGACCCACGTATAGGTCATCACGATTTGAAATTCTTGGTTATTCTGGAGGCCAAGGATTCCTACCAGGCTTTTTTTTCCCTTGCGGAACTAATGCCTCCTCAAGGCCGCGATGCTCAGGCTTTTCTCATTTGGGACGTGGATGGGAAACCACTCTCCGAGAAAGAGGCTCCACTTCGCTTGATTTTAGCAACGGATGGAGAGGCTCGACAAATACACGGGGTCACAACAATCACCTTGATGGATGGCGTCAGACTGGCGAGCCAATTTAAGGAGAAACAGTAGCAAAGGCAATCAGTGCCTCCTCAATCCAGTGTTGCTATGATTTGTCTCTCATTTAAGGAAAACCATGCCGAACTCTAATGGTGCTCTGGATAGAACATTGGAAAGACTGCGCTCTCTTTATGACAAATTTGCCCTCGAACCCGGAGTATTTGTCAAGGCGGGACTTAAGCAAGGGTGGAATGTTGTGATCGGAACTCGTGGACAGTGCGGGATGGCCATGAGCTTTGCCGGTCGCGATGACATCTTCGGCAAGCAGCGGCTTGATTTTCACAAGTTGCAGGCATTTATAGGAAGGGATTTCTTCTCTGTGGCCTCCGCTTACCTAAAGGCCGACAGCTGGCACGAGCGCTCTGTTGGGGTTGCAGCAACAATTGCACTTTCACAGCCCCTCATCACTCCTCAATCTCTTTTGCAAAGGGGATATGAAATTGCACCGGAAGGAACCGATTTCGGCAGTTGCCTGAAATCGGACGATATCGTGGCTGTCGTGGGGTATGGCGGCGGGATCAAACGGTTGATTGGAAAATGCCGCGAATTGCACGTAACCGATTTGCGTCCTCCCGGGGATTTTCAAACAATGCTCGTCGCAGAAAAGGAATTAGGCTTCGTTCCCAAAGAGGCCAATATTCATTCTGAAAAAGATAACGAAGAGATTCTAGGCAGAGCAACGGCGGTCTCAATCACCGGATCCACGCTGGTCAATGGGACATTCGACGAGCTTGTTCGGTATTCAGGTAAAGCGCGTCTTGTGAGCGTATACGGAGGAAGCGCCGGAATGATTCCGGACGAGCTTTTTGCGATGGGCGTCCACATGGTGCACTCTTCGCGCATTACGGATCCTGCCGCTTTCGAACGCGGTATGATTTATGATCTGAACATGGAAGCCGTGATGCAAGGCACGCAAAAACAGCAGACGATCCAGCCGATTAAGTAAAGAGCTTTCCCAGGTTCGATCCAGGCCGGAAAATTCCAGTTTTTCGATAGCTTTTGCATCGCGATCCGCAAAGAACTCAAACGCGGGATGCAGCACTTCACCGGACAATCCCACACGTTCGCAATAACTGATGTGGCAATTTAAGTAAAATTGTCACAATTTGTAATAATATGTTTGGCAATCTTTGCAAATTGCGGTTTCTTTCGGAGGGGACTGAGCGATGCGGAGTAGGTTGTTTTTAGAGCTTTTGCTTTTTCCTGCTTTTCTGAGCGTGCAATTCGGGTGTTCTTCCGGCTATGCGCGATCGAGTCAGCAGCCAGGAACTTCCGCCAGAACAACAATGGTCACCATAACAGACATGGCCGGCCGCCGCGTGACACTCCCCTCACCCGAGTACATCAAACGCGTTGCCATTCAAACCTCGCCACAGGTATTGGAGGCCTATGCAATCGGAATTCAGGACAAACTCTGCGCTGTAACAAATTCAGTCAAGATGTGGAAGGCTCTAATAAAGGTCGATCCGCGACTGGCGAATATTCCTGCCACGAGATCCACTAATGCCCAAATCAACATTGAGGAGCTCTTACAGACTAATCCGGATGTCTGCATCGGTGGAGACCTCGACATGCAGGTCATCGAGTCCGCCACAAGCCTGCCTACACTGCATATTACTCAGGGAAAGCCGGGGGCATTTTTCGAGCAACTGAAAAAGGAAATGTCTTTTTTCGGCCTTGTCTTTGGCAAAACCGCGCGCGCAAGGGCTTTCAATGAGTACCTGGACAATTTACAGGCAACCATCAGATCCGCAACGGCAGACCTGAAGCCGGAGAAAAAACTGAAGGTTTTCATGGGATATGATGCGGATCATTTAACAACTTACGGCGGAAACACATTCATGAATGAATGGATCGAAGCTGCCGGCTGCCTGAATGCGGCCAAAGCCATCTCCAGCCTCGGGGGAAAAGAGGGCGGGCTCACCAACGTTTCGATGGAACAGGTCCTGGCATGGGATCCCGACATAATCGTTATTGATAGCGGAAATCCCCCGGATTTGTACAAAGATGCCGTTTGGTCCAAGCTATCCGCAGTCAAAAATAGGACGGCTTATCGCCTGCCCGTCGGTGTGTTCATCTGGAATCGGCCTTCATGTGAAGCAGGCGCAATATTGCCCGAATGGTTGGCGCTGATGGCTTATCCGGATCGTTTTAAGAACATGGATATCAAAAGCGAAGTGAAACGATTTTATAAGGATGTCTTTCATTTCGAATTCACAGACGAAGATGTCAGGCACATACTCAGCCCAGATGGAAGCAATGATATGAAACGGTAATGCGAATTGTTTTCACAAACAAAACTCTGCATCCCAGGATCTAATCAGTGAAAAAGCATCCAGTGCTTGTGAATTCGGCTTTAATTGCGGTGCCGCTGGCTGCGATGGCCATATCGATTTTTTTCGGAAAATATCAAGCCACCCCCCGGGACATTTTAAGCATCCTGATTTCAAGACTTTGGCCCGAAGTTGGTCGATCGCCGTCTCCGATGCTCGAGGTTGCCCTGCTGCATGTACGGCTGCCGCGCGTGCTTCTTGCCATGCTGGTTGGGATGTCTCTTTCGATTTCCGGAGCTTCTTATCAAGGACTCTTCCGTAATCCTCTTGTATCTTCACATATTCTCGGCGTTGCATCCGGCGCATCATTTGGGGCTGCGATTGCCATTTTGTATTCCGCCCCCCCCATCGTGGTGCAATTATCGGCCTTTTGTTTCGGGCTGCTCGCCGTGGGAATCGCTTTGGCAATCTCCAGTCTTTATCGCACCTCCTCAACTCTAACCCTTGTCCTTGTGGGTATGATCACAACTGCGTTTTTTTCTTCGCTCGTGTCTTACCTCACCTATACTGCCGATGCAAATCTCAAACTCCCGGCGATAGTGTTTTGGCTAATGGGGAGCCTGTCAGCAGCCTCCTTGAAGAATCTGGAGTTTGCAATCGTTCCGATGGCTGTCGGCATCACCGCACTTCTGGCAATTCGTTGGCGGATAAATGTCCTTTCAATGGGTGAGGATGAAGCAAAAGCCCTTGGGATAAACACCGGAAGACTGCGATTTATGATTGTTCTCTGCTGCACTCTGATCACCTCGGCGTCGGTGTGCGTGAGCGGTGTTATCGGCTGGATCGGGCTAATCATCCCGCATTTCGCGCGGATGATTGTAGGGCCGGATCACAAGGCGCTTCTGCCGGCATGCCTTTCCATTGGCGGAGTGTATCTGCTCCTGGTTGACAACCTTGCCCGAACTCTCACGAATGCTGAAATACCGCTTGGGATCCTCACCGGTATCATCGGAGCACCGGTATTTGCGTACCTGCTGACCCGAGGGGAGCGCTGGTCGTGAGCATCGAAATAAAAGAGGCTGCATTTTCTTACAGGAAAGGACCACCGGTCTTTGAAGGATTGAATTTTTCTGCGCAAACCTCAGGGGTCTTTTGCCTTCTTGGTCCGAATGGCTGCGGGAAAACGACTCTCTTAAAATGCCTCGCGGGACTGGTGACGCTGAGATCAGGAGAAATCCTGTTGCAGGGCCGGAGCATCGGTTCTCTCAAGCACACTGCCATAGCTTCAATCATCGGATACATTCCCCAGGAACATGCTTACAGCTTTGCCTATTCGGTTTTTGATATGGTCCTCATGGGACGGGCTCCTCACCTCGGCATGTTTTCGTCTCCCTCCAAAAAGGATTTTATAATTGCCGGCGAGTGCCTCGACAGGGTGGGAATTGCGCATCTCCGGGATAAGCGATTCACGGAAATCAGCGGCGGCGAAAGACAAATGGTGCTCATTGCGCGGGTTTTGGCACAAACGCCGCGGATCATGCTGCTCGATGAGCCGACAAACCACCTGGATTTTCGAAACCAGACCTTGATCCTTCGAATCATCAGCAATCTCGCCGCAGATGGACTCATAGTCATTATGACTTCGCACATTCCCAATCATGCGATCACATATGCGAGCCATGTTACGCTCATGAATTGCGGGCGCCTGGTTGTGAGTGGTAATCCGGAAGACGTAATCACGGAAAAGAATTTGAGGGAAATCTATAGCATGGACGTCAGGGTATTCGAGATAAGCGACCCGTTGACCGGAAATACGCTTAAATTCTGCGAGCCGCTCAAATAACCCCTGTCTCAGGCGATATGCAAATAGATTCTTCTATTCTTGAGGCGGAGTGCGTAACGAGGAGGCAGCCTGCATGCCCCGGGCTACTTCCTGAATAATTCCAAGCTGGACATAAATAGGGCGTACGAGTTTGCGCAGGCCTTTCAGTCGGGTCGCAAACCAGGCGGAGCCTGCCACGCAAATGACGCCCGAAATCAGCACCGTAACGGGTGCTCCGACTCTGTTCGCCAGGCTGCCGGCCAGCAGGCTGCCAAACGGAGCCATCCCGACGAAAGCCATTGTGTAATAGCTCATGACCCGGCCGCGCCTCTCATCCGGAACGATCGTTTGCAGAATCGTGTTGCTGGAAGCCATCTGCATCATCATGCCGAATCCTGCGGCGAGAAGGAGAATGAGAGAAAGCCAGAGCGCGCGGGATTGGGAAAAACCCATCAGCCCGATGCCGAAAATCAGTGCCGAGACAGAGATCATCCTGCCCAATCCCCGCACGGACTTCCGGGCTGCCAGGACAATGGCCCCAGCCAGTGCGCCAACGCCCGATGCCGCCATCAGAAAACCCAGTGTGTGGGCTCCGCCATTCAGGACGCGCGCCGCAAAAACCGGCATGAGCACCGTGTAGGGCATGCCGAACAAGCTGATCAGCGCAAGAAGAAGCAGGATAGACCGGACAGGAGAAAAGCGCACAACATATTGCAGGCCTTCTTTGAGTTCGGAGAATATGCCTGCACCCTTTGGAAACGACTGCCGTGGCAGCGCCCGCATCGCTGCAAGCGAGACGACGACTGCAATATAGCTGATGCCGTCGATGAGAAAACAGTATCCCTCCCCGACCGCCGCGATAATAATTCCCGCGATCGAGGGACCGATCAGACGAGCCAGGTTTACCATGGAGGAATTCAGCGCGATCGCATTTCCCAAATCCTGCTTGTCTTCGACCATCTGCACCACAAACGACTGACGCGCCGGCATATCGAAAGCGTTGATCAGGCCTTGAAAAGCGCCGAGCCAGAGGATATGCCAAACCGTGACGATATTTCCGAAAACAAGGGCTGCCAGCGCTAAGGATTGCAGCATGGCCAGGGTCTGCGTGACGACCAGGACACGATGCCGGTTGAGACGATCGACCCAGACACCGGCAAAAGGTGCAAACAGGAAGGTCGGCAGTTGTCCGGCAAACCCGACGGCACCGAGGAGCAGGGCGGAATGAGTCAGACGATAGACCAGCCACGAAGTGGCCACGCGAGTCATCCAGGTGCCGATCAGGGAAATGCCCTGCCCCCCGAAATAGAGACGGTAGTTCCGATGACGCAGCGCCCGCAGAGCAAAAATTAATCCGCCGGAGCGCCAGTTTCCCGCGGCTTTGTCGAATCGAGCTGCCAAAAGAACCTACTCCTCCCTTCTCAGCTACGCCAAGAATCTGCCCAATACATTGTGCCGGTTGGCTTGCGATTATTTCCCGCGCTCAACCGGAAACTGGAACAGCAGGCTCCTGCGGCCCCAATGCCGGGTTGCATCCCGCATATCCGATCTGCTGAGCCTGTCGGCCGAACCGCACCAGCACTCTTTCAAGCATATCGAAAAATACATCCGTCCGGTTTTTTTGATAATGGGAAATCGTCCGCCCGAGCATCTTTGACAGCACGAGAAAGAACAGAAACAAGCCGGAGAGCGATCCCATGAGAAAAAATATGCCCAGCGCCATGTTCATTTCCAGCTGGAGCCTTTTAAGCTTTTCTCTCGCCTTTGCATTTGCGGTACGTTCGATCAGGGAGCTGACTTCGAAAGAAGGATCCGGAAATGAAAGTACGGTTTTTTTTCTCGGTGTTATTCGTTGAAGCCGGTAGACGAACAGAAGGCGTCCGGGCGAGAGCCCTGGGACAAGGCCTATCGACGATTCCATCAAATTGCGCAGCGCCCTGCATCCGCGATCATCGAAATCCAGATCGCAATTTGCCCAGTAAAGGAGCAGTTCTTCGCGAAGGATGAGAATCTCCAGCCGGATGTGATCGATGGCCAGCCTCCTCAGCGCGCCCAGCACGACCAACAGCAAAATCATCGTGACCGCATCCGGAAGGTAGAGAAAGGGAACGGTGGACATCAGGCCCTCCTCCCTCGATCGGCATCCGGGCGATTCCCTGAGTCGGCTGCGACATGATCCAGCCGCTTTTCAATCGATTGCATCCGGGACAAATCTCGAGTGAGCTGCTTTCGGACCAGATATCGATAATGTATTCCGAACACCAGGCCAAGAACGGCCATCGTCCAGCAGACAACTTCCCATATACTGGCCTGGCGCCAGGACCTGGTGAGGAGTGAAGGGAATGCATACTTGCCCGTGAGAGCCTCGATGGAAAGACGGATTTGCCATGCAATAACCGCCCAGGCGATCCATTTCGGAAGAGAAACCAGGATTTTCCCTTGCCTGTCGGCCTTTTGAGTTTCGGCTGAATGATCGAGTGCCGCGTTCTCCCGCTTAAGCTCAGGATCAGGCATATTCTCCTATTCGTAGCGCAACGCTTCTATGGGGTCCAACCGCGAAGCCTTGCGCGCCGGGTACCAACCGGCTGCAATACCGATGATGGCTGCGAAGGAAAAGGCCGCACCGATTGCGGTGGTTGAGATCAGGGTCGGCCATCCCAGAGAATCGGAGATTATTTTGGAAGCAGCAGACCCGATAATGATTCCCAATACTCCGCCGAAAATTGCCAGGACGATCGCTTCAGTGAGGAACTGAAACTGGACATCACCCCCGGTGGCACCAACGGCCATGCGGATTCCGATCTCGCGTGTGCGCTCGGTTACTGAGACCAGCATAATGTTCATTACGCCGATCCCTCCAACGATCAGACTTACAAAGGCGATGCTCGCCAGCAGCAAGGTCATGACCTGGTTGGAATTGTTCGCCAATTCGGCCATGTCGGCCAGGTTGCGCACCTGGAAATCGTCATCCTCGCTTCTGGTGATGTGATGACGCTGCCGAAGCAGGTCGGTGATTTCAGCCTGAGCGGTTGCGGACGCTTCCTGCGATACCGCGGAGACCATGATGCTGTTGATGAAAACAATTCCCAACATCTTTTTCTGCACCGTCGTGTAGGGCGCAATAATCGTGTCATCCTGGTCCTGCCCCATCCCGCTTTGCCCCTTGGCCTGCAGCACGCCGATGACCCGCCACGGCATGTTGCGTATGCGGATTTCCTGTCCCACGGGATCGGCTCCTGCAAAGAGGTTGTCCGAAACGGTCTTGCCCAGGATACAAACCCGCTGGGCCGTTGTGACGTCCTGATCGGTAAAGAAAGTTCCCTTCTCGACCTCCCATAGCCTGATCTGAGGGAAACGGGTGTCATATCCCTGGATGTTTGTAAACCAGTTCTGGTTTCCGTATACAACGGAACTGCTCGCTCGCACCAAAGGGGACGCATATTTTACTGCGGGGCATTCTCGTTCTACGGCCAGGGCATCCTCGACGGTCAAATGGCTGGTCGTACCGAGGCCCATGCGCACGCCTCCGGAAGTGAACGAGCCCGGAGTCACAAACAGCATATTGCTTCCGGCGCTCGCGATCTGCGCCGAAATGGTCTGCTGCGCCCCCTGGCCGATGCTGACCATGGCAATGACCGCTCCTACACCGATGATGATTCCCAGCATCGTGAGTATCGAGCGCATTTTGTTGCGGCTGAGAGCCTTGAATGCGACCCGGATTATTGTGAGTAAAAGTATCATCACTCCTCCGCTGGAGGCAGGCTGGCCAAAACATCAGCGGCCAGACGCCGCTTTTGAACCTTCTCGTCGCGCGTGACATGGCCATCGCGAAAATAGATGATTCGCTTTGCATAGTCGGCGATGTCCGGCTCATGGGTTACGAGCACGATGGTCAGTTCTTCTTTTTCATTCAATTCCTGGAAGATTTGCATGATTTCAATGCTGGTCCGGCTGTCGAGATTACCGGTGGGTTCATCCGCCAGAAGAATGGAAGGATGATTTACAAGCGCCCGCGCAATGGCCACTCGCTGCTGCTGACCTCCGGACAGTTGGGACGGTATGTGGTCGATCCTTTCTCCCAAACCGACTTTTTGCAGCGCCGTGCGCGAAAGCTTGTGCCGTTCCTTCGCACGCATGGCGGCGTAAATCAGGGGCAATTCGACGTTTTCCCAGGCGGATGTGCGGTTGAGCAGATTGAAGCCCTGAAACACAAATCCCACGTGCTGGTTGCGAATGCGCGCCAGTTCGGTTCGTGAAAGCAATGCGACATTTGTATTGTCGAGCAGATAGGTCCCTTCGCTGGGAGTGTCCAGGCATCCCACCAGGTTCATGAAAGTGGATTTTCCCGAGCCGGATGCCCCCATGATCGCGACAAATTCTCCGCGGTAAATCTCCAGGGAAATCCCCCGCAAGGCGTGGACCCTGGTATCTCCCATTTCATAAATCTTATGGAAGTTTTCAACCTTGATGACCGGCACGCCGTTCGGGTCTGCTCCCGTTTTCAAATTTGTTGTGGCAGGGCTCTGTAAGGATTCCATAGTCGCTGTTCTCCTCTGATCTTTTGGATGGTCTGCGCATATCGCGACACTCGTAGGATCATCGCGCGCCTCTGCCGCCCATCATGCCTCCAAAGCCGGGCGCCCGCGTGGTTGTGGAGGACGCCGTACTTCCAGCGACTTCTGCGCTTAGAATGATTTTGTCCCCTTCCTTCAGTTTCCCGTCGACAATCTGCGTTTGAACGCCATCCGTCAGCCCAAGCCTCAACACGACGGGACGGAGGAGTTTATCCTCCCCCATGATCCACACAGGAGTACGCCTGCCTCGATAGGACACTCCGCTGCTGCTTTGCCCGCTTCGAGCGGTTTGTCCTTCACCACTGCCTCTGCTGCCCGTGGCCGTGCCTCCGGCTCTCGCCGATTGAGAACGAGCTTGATTCCCGCCCTGGCCCTGGCTTCCCTGGTTTTTATAGAAACTATAAAACCGATCCTCGCCCGCCCGCTGGAATGCCTTGGCCATCTCCGTATCCGACAATGTCGGTTTGAAGCGTATCGCCGCATTGGGCACTCTGAGAATGTTGTCCGCTCTTTCTATCTCGATCTTGACGTTTGCGGTCATGCCCGGTTTGAGTCGCATATCCGGATTCGGAACGTCGATGACGGCGTTATAGGTGACTACATTCTGGACCGTTGTGGCTGCCAGACGAACCTGCCGAATTTTCCCGTGGAATGTTTCGCCCGTGTAGGCATCGACGGTAAAGGTTGCGTCCATACCGGCCTTGAGCTTCCCGACGTCGGCTTCGTCCGTATTGGTGATTACCTGCATTTTGGTGAGGTCCTCACCGATCGTGAACATGGTGGGCGTTGAAAAACTGGCCGCTACCGTCTGCCCTAAATCCACGTTTCTGGAAATAACAGTTCCGGAGATCGGACTGGTGATAATCGTGTGTTCGAGGTTCACCTCCGCATTCTTGAAATTCGCCTGTGCCTGATCCAGTCGGGCCTGATCGGCCTTCAGAGCGGCTTGAGCGGCCGTAAGCTGGGATTGAACCGCCTCCAGAGACGCTTTCGAGGAATCGAGAGTAGCCTGCGCGCTATCCATGTCATCCTTCGTTTCCAGTCCTTCGTCAAACAGCTCTTTGATCATCTTGTATTTTCGCGTGCTGTTTAAAACGTCCACCTTGGCTTTTTCAATATTTGCCTTTGTTGTTGCAATGGTCGCGGCATCGTTGTTCAGAATCGCTTCACTCGTTTTGACGCTGGCACTCGCCTGATCCAGCTGGGTCTGAAACAGTGCGGGATCCAGTTTGGCCAGCACCTGGTTCTTTTTAACCTCGGAATTGAAGTCCGCGTACAGTTGCGAGACCGTGCCGGAAACCTGGGTGCCGACGGCAACGGTTGTGACCGCCGCCAACGTTCCCGTCATCTGCACCTGCATGACGATGCTGCCCCGGTCCACGGCCCCGAAAATGTAACTGGTTTTATCCGTTTTCGAGGCAAGAAATTGCTGCGCTGCGAAAACGCCGCATCCAATGAGTACGATGATGAATAACCATAAATACTTGCTGCGATACCAGCGAGGTTTGGACATATCTTTACTCCTTATTCGTCAATTTAGTCTGTGAGCGGACCCCGATTCCACTATTTCAAAATCGCTTGATTCCAGAAGTGTAAACATGTCCTGCTGGAGCGTTATGAGCGACTTTTTGTAAGCTACCAGCGCCTGCAATTCGGCTCCTTGTGCTGTGGAAAGATCGGTCTGGCGCTGCAGCACCAAAAAGTTTTGGCTCATTCCAACGTTGAACCGCTTGTTTTCGGCATCGAGCTGCGCCTCCGCGAGTTGCCGCGCAACTTTGGCCGCCTCGACTTTCTGCTTGTTGCTCTCGAGGTCATCCACTGCATTTCGAATCTGGACGGCGATTTTCTGCTCCTGGCTCTTGCGGTTCATTAACAACTGGCTTTTCTGAACTTTTAGCTGCCCGAGCTGGCCTTCCAAGCTTCTGTTCCGAAGCGGGATCTGAATGTTGAATCCGACAAACCAGTTCTTAAAACCTTTTGTGAACAGGGTCTCATAAGCCGTGCCAACCCCTCCCACCACCCCGTTGTCAACGTTTATACCTGCCGTGCCGAAAGATCCGACAGCGTCCAGCTGCCATTTTTTCAAACTTCTGTTTACGGCGTAA
The DNA here is from genome assembly GCA_035506515.1 of Acidobacteriota bacterium. Taxonomy (GTDB): domain Bacteria; phylum Acidobacteriota; class UBA6911; order UBA6911; family UBA6911; genus UBA6911. The sequence continues at coordinate 726 of DATJPG010000067.1, read as the reverse complement.
CTAATGTCATTTTCCTGCATTTGAAGATCGTACTGCTGGAGTTCAGGCCGATTTTTAAGGGCAGTGTCGAGGGAGCTTTCAAGCTCCGCCTTGTGGTCTACAAAATCGGTGCTATCCGTAGGTACAATCACTTTCTGCCATATCTCGCTCTTGCGATCGCTCGAGATGGTCGAACGCAGGTTGTTTTCCGCAACATTGATGGTTTGCTGAGCCGAAACCAGGTCCACGAGGCGGCTCGCGACGGACGCTTGGGCAACGGTGACATCCATATCCGACATGGTCCCGATCCGAACCTTTTCCCGGTTTTGATCCACAGTGACCTGCGCCAGTTTCACGGACTCCCGGACAATGTTGTAATTGCGGATGGCATATGCCAGGTCCCAGTAGACTCCCTGTATGGTCGCGATCGTGTTGGTCACGGTTAGTTTGAATTGAGTGTCATTGATTTTGAGATCCAGGTTCGCCAGCTTGATGGTTCCTCTATTCTGGTCTATCTGGCGGTTGCGCAGCAAAGGCTGTGTGAACTGAATGCTGGAGGTAGTGTTATATTGCGGACTGAAAAGAGCAAATACCTGGTTCGTATCGGTGCGATTGGAATTGAGGCTGGCTACGATTGCGCCTCCGGTGGACACGTTTTGATTGAATTGAACATTCCAGGTATCCAGTCTCGTGTTGCTGGCACTTCCCTGCGAGGTGGCGTTGTTCAGGTTGGAGTTAGGCTGAGTT
>DATJPG010000066.1:0-19793 GCA_035506515.1 Acidobacteriota bacterium | reverse complement strand
GGAAAGCCGGTTTCGCCTGACCACATCCCTTGAGTGGACGACGCATGAAAAATTTGTCGTCCGTCCGGAATTCGGCTACGAGCGCGTGTGGGGTTTTGATTTCAGACCGGGCTCGGATAGGAATAATTTCCTGGCGGCAGTGTCCGTTCGGTGGCTGGCAGGCAAATAGGCTTTCCATACTGTTCATTGATGCTCCCGTCCAGCCTGACCTGACGGCAACCCCGGTACCAGGCGCCTTTCGTCGATTCGACAGCGATGGGTTTCACGACGTCGTCGTGCAGTTGTTGGATCGGTTCCCACCCCAACCGCGTTTGCGCCTGAGAAATCCCCGATTTGCCTGCCACTTTGACAATCGCACCCGGATCCGGGAGCCACCGGATTCCCTCCGTAAGGCAGCGCAGAACCTCACGATACGACGGCTGCATGCACAAGGCCATGGCTATGACATCATAAACAACCACATGTGCCGGCAGATCCCTCTGTCGGATACTCATCCTGCCCGTATTTCGAAGAACAGCTTCTATCGCGGTCACCGGAAAAGTCTTGGTAAGAACAGCCGGACTGATATAATTCATGAGAGGGGTGCCACTCGAAAGGTCGGCAACGGTCCATGCCATATGCGGTTCTCGTTTTGCAATATCTGAAAGAAAACCACAAAACGGCACTTGAGGGAACAGTCGCTGCAATAGAAGCCTCATGAATTATGCGGGTTAAGACAACTCCTGCGGGAAATGCTTCGATGTTACAGCCGGGATATAAATAATGAAGCAATATGCAATAGTGTTCATATCGTCTTTGGTTTTTTCTCTGCTGCTCACACATATGGCGGGTGTTCTTGGCAGGAGATTGGGGATTTATGATGAACCGCATCGACGTGAAGCCAGTCAAAAAAGAATCCCTCGATCGGGGGGATTGGCTATTGCGGTTTCATTCTTCGTTTCAGTGCTTGCTTTCTTAGATTGGAACGGCCTCACTGGCAAACTCCTGGCAGAAGATGGACGTCCATTTCTGGCAATCTTCATTGGAGGATTGTTGGCTTTTGCCGTTGGCTTATGGGACGATATCTATCACTTGCGCGCTGGCTATAAATTGAGCTTTCAGATCCTGATTTCAGTAGTTGTATATCTTATGGGAGTGCAGATTCATACCATCAATGTCCCGTTTCTGGGTCTAATGGGCATTGGAGGCTATTCTTTCCCGATGACTGTCATTTGGATTGTGGGTGTGATGAATTCCATAAACCTCATCGATGGGATAGACGGGCTTTGTGCTAGTGTTTGTCTTGTTGCTTCATCCGCTTTTTTTGTATTGGCTTTAGCTACAAATTGTCCGCTAGTTGCAGTTTTATCAATCGCCCTGGTCGGAACTATATTAGGATTCCTTCTGTTTAATTTTGCCCCAGCTTCAATATTCATGGGAGATTCTGGCAGTTATTTTTTGGGCTTTACCCTCGCGGCACTCCCCATTGTCTACTTTTTCAAAACCTCGGCGGCTTTTTCCTTAACAACGCCCGTTCTTTTTATGGCTATACCTTTATTTGATACCCTGCACACGATCGTACGGAGGATCATACATAGTCGCCCGATAGCAGTTCCGGACAGAGGTCATTTGCACCATCGGCTTTTGTCTGAAGGGCAATCGCCAAGAAGGATCGCGATCATGATGTTTTGTTTTAGTGCAATTCTGGCTATAATTGGAATTATTGCGTCCACGAGCGATGCCAGGTCCGTGTTGATCTCCTTGGTCGCCGCCGCGATTATTCTGAATTTTCTTTTCCGCTTTTTTGGTATCTCCCCCGCCATATTGGTAAAAGCCTCACATGAATAAAAAATATTCCCAGGTAATAAAATTATATTTGAGTAAAAATAATTTAAATAGAATAAGAAAAATAGATCCCATACCCATTCATGCACAAATTAAAATATCGGAAAATTGTAATTCCAAATGTATTACGTGTAATGCCTGGAAGAATAATAATCCGGATAATAACATGTCATTGGAGGATTATAGAAATAATATCGATCAATTGAAACCATTGGGATTATTGACTGTTGTACTTACCGGAGGTGAACCTCTTTTGAATCCGGATCTAGTTGAGATAGCCAAGTATTCAAAAGGCAAAAATATTAAAGTCATTTTATCAACGAATGGATTGCTATTGGGTGAAAAATATAAAGAGTGTATTGATTATGTTGATGAGATTGTGGTTTCAATTGATGGCTTGGAAAATATCAATGACGAAATCAGGGGAATAAAAGGATATTATAACAAATCAATAAACGCACTTATAAAAATTAGAAATGAGTATCCGAATAAGATTCTTAAAATAGCCACCACGATAACCAACAAGAACATTGATGATATAGGGGGGTTATTGGAATTGTGCAGGAAACATAAAATATACTGGGGTTTAAACCTTTTAGATAATTCTCCGTATTTTTTTAAAGATTTTAAAATAAGGGATTTACAAGATATTAAAGATATTAATAAAATTAATGATTTTAAAAAAACGCTGCACTATTATAAAAAGAAGGGAATATTCAGATGGAGTTCAGCTTCGATAAATACAACTATAGAATCTCTGGGAAATAGAAAGGATGAAAATATTCCATGTTTTATTGGCTTCATATGGGTGCATGTGGACTCTAAATCTAATCTATACTCCGGTTGTTGGGCATTACCTCCTATGGGAAATCTAAAAAAGAAGAACATTGACGAATGTATTCATTCAAAGGAATACAAAGAAAGAATAATTAATATGTATCAAAAAAAATGCCCAGTGTGCACATGCGGGTTTGATACCAATTGTGATATTTATCATTTGAACAGACTTGTTCTTGAAAAGGTATCTGAAAAATGTTCTATATTTGTTCGTGCCAAACGGGAAGGAGCCGGAACCGAAGTTTCCCGATAATGGATGGGATTTGTATTGGCGGAGTTCGCGATAGGCAGTCTCGGGTGTACATCACCGTATAAGGCGTACACTGTAGCCTGCATTATTCATGAAGGTTCGTAGCGAGGCGGTGCCGACGGGTAATGCAGCGTAAAATTTGAAGGCGAAGCTTTCGAAGTGCGCAAGCTGGCGTGCGCTTTTCTCGAAATCCTCGAAAATCAAATTGTTCTTAAAAGCGACAGCGAGCTGCCGCAATCCGAAGGCGCCCTTCGGGAGAAAAAACCATGCGGCAATCAGGGCAGATATGCTCGGATCCTCCGCGGCGGAAGCTTCATGAATGATGCGGGTTAGGGCGGTAATCGGTGAAAATCGGTTTGGCAATGTCGATTTTGAAGACAATAATAAAGTCCAGTTCCGCTTGGGCTATTGCAGACCAGGTCATTGCAAGCGCAGGCAACTTCGCTACCGCGCTGGTCCTCGCAAGGGGTCTTCCCACAGCTGAGTTCGGAGTGTTTGTCCTGATCAACTCCGCGTGCCTGATTGGGATCGGTCTTCATGGGAACTTGATCATTTCGCCGCTCGTGGTGCTCGGAGTTTCCGGGGATCGCGACCGATCGCGCATATATCCTACTGTTGCATTGATGTTCACTCTAGCTATGCTGCCGGCTGTTGCGCTTGTCGTCTTGCCGGCATCGCAGTTGCTGCACAGAGGAGCTACGGGAATACTCGCGCTCATCTATGTTCTTGCTTGGCAATTCCAGGAAACAATGCGGCGAACCCTGATCTCCCGGCGACGCTACCGGGATGCGATGTGGGGGGACGGCTTCAGCTATGTCGGTCAGGCGATGATCGTTGCACTTTTATTCCAGCGTCCTGGAATGACATTAAATCTTGCCTTCCTGGTGATGGCTGCAACGTCGCTCGCCGCAGCAACGCTGCAAGGTTGGCAGTTAAAACTCGTTTCGGCTTCGTTGTCAGAGTTGCGCAAGTATGCATTTGAATTTTGGGTTTTGGGTAAATGGCTGGCAATAGTCTCATTAATCAGTTTGATTGCGAGCCCACTATTCCCTTGGTTATTGAACTGGTTTCACGGCAAAGAGGCTGTGGCAATTTTTCAAGCCACGATGAATGTCTTCGGGCTAGCCAATCCGCTGATCCTCAGTATTCCGGCCATTATCATGCCGGCAGCGGCCAATCTCTTGTCCGGAAGTGGTGCGACCGGTCGCAGATCCCTGATCGATCTGAGCATGAAGCACGTATTGCTGTTCGAGGGAATCATCGCTCCGTGGCTTCTTCTTCTGTTGCTATGGCCTCACGAAGTTTTAACCCTGATCTATGGAAAAGCTTCCATCTATAGCGGCCAGACTGGCATGTTGCGCTTGGGAGTGCTCGTGTGTATTTTCAATATACCTATGGCAGTGATGCAGGCTGCCCTTACCGGTGTGCGAAAAACCAAGAGCAATGCTGTCATGTACGGAGTGGGATCGATAACCTCTTTGGTGTTCGCTCCAATAGCGATCTTTGCTGGAGGAGTGTTTGGAGCGATGTTATCCGAGGCGGTCACACGTGGCAGTTGTCTCTTGGCCGCCATGCGGTCTCTATATGCAATTCCTGCAATCAGCCATAGCCTTGGAGATAGCGCCGATGCAGAATACGAGGCGTTGAGGGCTCAATCCAGGAAAGGAGTTTTTTAGCAGCCGTGCATTCAGCCACGCCGAATATTGCTTCATCGAAATCCGCCGAGATGCGGTCCGGTAAACTAAAGGTTCTTGTGTCTGCTTTTGCCACAAGTCCCAACAGGGGGTCGGAATACGCAGTAGGCTGGGAATATATCAAGGCGATCGCCGGACAACACAATATCTGGGCCATCACGGCAGAGTCGGAACGGGAAGCGATTGAAACATATCTTTACAATCATCCTGGTGAGATGCAAAACGTGTCATTTCATTTTATTCCTTGGCGTGAGCCCACCCTAACCGGATTAAAACTTCATGTAATTCGAGGCAATCTTTATGCGACCTGGCAGAAGCAATGCTACGCTCTGGCTCGTGTCCTGGATGCCGAAGTTGATTTCGACATCGTTCATCACCTGAATGGAACTGGATTCCGGGAACCGGGCTATTTGTGGAGGCTTGGCAAGCCATTTGTGTGGGGTCCCCTGGGCGGGCTTCAGTACTTTCCTTTAAGGTTTTTGCGTGCGGTTCCAGCGGCTACGGCTCTATTTCTTCTTGCCAAAAATCTGACCACTGTTTGGATGATGCACATAGCAAGGCGGCCGCGGATGGCCGCCATGGCATCTGCCGGGATGATAGCTGCAACCAAGCACACGGCTGGCATGATTCGCAGGCTTTGGAAAAAGCCCTCTGTTGTGATTAGCGAGGTGCTGCTTGAGACCGATGCTGAGAGGCGGCTGGCGCGCCGGAAAAAGGACGAGCCGCTTCGTATAATCTGGTGCGGCCGAATTGACCCACTTAAGGCGCTGCACCTGCTTTTGACGGCGCTAGCGCGTCTTGAAAGAACGGTTCAATGGGAACTGACCATCATAGGGGGAGGCGTTTTGGAAGGCCAATGCCAGGAAATGGCAATCCGATTTGGTATAGCTGAGCATTGCCGATTTCTTGGCCACCAGCCGAGAGAAAAAGTATTGGAAATCATGCGAACCGGACATGTATTTGTTCATACGAGTCTGTATGAATTGACCGGGACGGTGACGGTCGAGGCGATGAACGCTGGGCTACCGCTCGTCTGTCTAGATCACCTTGGAATCAAGGACGTGGTGAAAAACGATTGCGGACTTCTTGTCCACGCGAAAAACGTGAAGGAGGTTGTGGCGGGATTTACCGATGCCCTCCGGCGCCTTTGGATGGATGAGGAAAGCAGATATAGGATGGCCCTAGCTGCTCAGAGCGCATCCCGCCGATTCTCACCTGAAATAATGCTACGAGCTTTGCTTCCCATATATGCAGATGCAAGCAACCGGGATCGCCAGCGTCGAAACGAATCAATAAACAGACCTGCCAAACGATAAAGAAACGCGAACACACTCTCGTAGAATGAGGCTTTGACAGCTATGGGAATGCCTTCCTTAATATTGCGGGATGTAATCCGTAAATCTGCTCGCCGGTTACTGCCTGAGCCGCTCTTCAAAAGGGCTGCCGAAATGTACAACTGCTTTTGTTGCAAGCGCGTGGTCTATCCCGATGACTACAATCGATTTGTTCAAATGCTATATGGCCGCCACAACAAAATCGGCGCGGCCGAGAGGGTTCGCATCGATGGCATTCAGCACCCGCTCTACGCCCGCCCCGGAACGCCGGATGCGGTCGAGATCGTGCATTCTGTGATCCGCGAGGCCTATGGAAAGTATTTGCCGGAAGGCGATATCAAGTTTGTCATCGACGCAGGAGCTTACATCGGCGACGCAACTTCCTGGTACCTCTCTAAGTTCCCGGAAAGCCGCGTCGTCGCTCTGGAGCCGACTTCGGAAAGCTTCGCCATGCTGAAAGCAAATTGCTCTCCCTATGGGGAACGCGTCACCTTGATAAAAGGCGCCTTGTGGGTCGAGGACGGCGAGCTCGATCTTCTCTTTGACTCGACGACGCCCACGGGTAATACCGTGGCAAAGAGTAAATCTGGCGGCAGCGACAGAGGCGCGGCTTACTCGTTAAACACGATTCTCAAAGGATCTGGCGCAAGCGAGATTGACATTCTCAAGATGGACATCGAGGGCAGCGAATTGCAGATCTTCAGTGAGAATCCCGATCCCTGGTTAAGCCGGACCCGGTACATTACGATGGAGATTCACTCCGCCGAGGCCCACGCCGCCGTGCATGCTGCTACCAGGAGGCATGGATTCATCCGCCGCCGTTATCGCGAACTCTATATCTTTTTCAGGAAATGAACACGATGCCATCAATGGAGATGGGAAAACCATCCGAATCTCAGGTAACAAACCCGTCTGCTTTTCCGACGAAAAATGCGGCGAGGCCTTTGCGCATTCTCTTCTGCGCTAATTGGGCCGTTGAGCGGCTGAACAAGGCGGACTGCACACGCTGGAACCCAAGCTATACTATTCCCGGACAGCCGTATTGGTTCTTCAAGCACGCGAACGAGCCTGTAAATATCGAAGTACTCGATTGCCGGTGCTTTTGGGGGTTGGACCGTATCGAGCGAAAGCTGGTGCGCTGCTACCCATCGAAGGGAATCGCCGCCTGGATTCGCTCTCGGCGATATGATCTGGTTCTTTCGCATGGTGGGCAAATGGGACTGGTGATCGGCCTTCTCCAGGCGTTAGCACCGCATCTTTCCCGGACTCCCCACGTCATGATTGACGTGGGAGCGATCACAGGCGGTTACAGCGGTTGGAAAAATCAAATCATCACCGCTGGTTGTAGGCTGGCTGTGTCATCGCTTGCCGCGATCATCTGCCACAACTCGAAGCAGCTAAATTTCTACAGAGACAAGTATCCAGAGGTGGCGCAAAACGCGCATTTTATTCCTCTCGGAGTCGATACCAACGAGTTCCGCCCCGAACCCTGCGAGCAGGAGGATGAGATCATCTGCGTCGGCTATGCAAAGAGAGACTGGAACATGTTGGTTCGTGCGTATGCCGGCCTGCGAACAAAGACTCGCCTGGTGCTCCTAGGGATCCCGAACGGCCGGATGATCAAACAAAACGGAGTGGATTGCATTCCGAGAGTTGGCATCGAAGAAATGCGCAATCGTGTAAGGCGAGCTAAGTTTGTTGCACTTCCGCTGGAAAATATTGATTATTGCGTTGGGCAGCAGACTTTTCTGCAATCGATGGCAATGGGAAAGGCAGTGCTTCTCCCTAGAATTCCTGCCGTGTGTGACTACATCAGGGATGGCGCCACAGGTTTCCTATACGATGTAAGTAGCGAAGAGGATTTACGGCAAAAGCTGCAGATGCTACTCTCCTCGGACGACAGGGTCGAACTAGTAGGGCGCGCCGCTCGAGCGGCGGTGGAAGCGGAGTTTTCAGAGACTGTGATGACGGATCGTATCATTGGCCTTCTTCGAGAAGTTGCTCAAGACGGATTGAAGGTTTCAGCCAATCCCGGGCGCAATGCATAAATCGTTAATCCGGTTACGATGAACCTCGGCACAAGGAATTTTTCAATTGGCTTCGCTCGGGAGTCGGATCCAGACATAACAGTATGTTGATTTAAGTGGGAGGGGATTTGGGATCCAATGTCACCAATAGTTTGGCGGCGAAAAGGAGGTCAGGGGTATCCGCTGTCTTTGGAGCAATTATCCTGATTCAGATGGCAAACGATATAATGATGGGCTGGTGGTTCCCATGGGACCCAAACAATGAAGCAATCAGATTCTGGCCGCATTTTTTCCATGCATTGTTAATGATTCAGGTGATCGCCTATTTTATCTCCCATTTCCGGCAGATGCTCGACCTTCGCGTTGTACGGTACCAAATTCTGTGGCTCGGCATTTTAACGCTTCGATTTCTTTATTCTGGAAATATCACCGGCAGTCTGACTCTATATATGAGCTATTATGCTTTTTGGGTATTCGTATTCTGGGGATGTTACTGCATGGTTGCAAACGGACACTTGAAAGTGAGGCAAGTTGCCGTTATCGGTACTGTACTCAATGCACTTTTTGCACTGCGCACAATTTTGTATATCTCCTTTGGCTTCTGGATTGGAGTCAATGTGGGATATGGATCGCCATCCGACCATATAGCAAATGCTGCATATCCGATGCTCTGGTTTACCTTGATGCAAATGCTGGATCTGAAGATTCCATTCGGGAAGTCCGTCGCGCTGTTGGGTGCTGCCACGATCGTGTTAAGCACAAAAAGGGGTGCGCTCATTGCGCTGATAGTGTCCAGTATAGCTTATGGAATCAGCTATGCATACATTCACAGGCAAAAACGCGGATTTCAACGAGTGGCCTTAGTCTCAGTATTATTGGCTATCGTCATTGCAGCAATGGTTTGGGTGCGCGCGGCCGATATCTCTGCGCGCTGGAGTGATTTGGGCGACCCCGAGGTTGCTGGTTCTGGCCGTGCTGTTTTTTGGGCGCTTATAGCGCAAAACTGGCTGATTGCAAGCCCCATAACGAAAGTGATCGGATATGGACCTCATTCGGTTTATGACCTGACCGGCGATTCATGGTTCGTTGCAGTACCGGCACACAACGATTGGCTGATGCTTTTGCACGAATTTGGCATTTTAGGGTTGGTGTCATTTATCGGAATCCTTTTGGTGTTGGCGTCGAATCTTCCGCGTCTTATTCGAAACTGCCCCCAGTTGGCACCTGCATTCACTGCCGCACTGGCTGGCGCCCTTTGCGTCATGGCATTTGATTTATTCTGCTATAATACAGAAACTGCATTTTTCTCTCTTTTGATCGCGGTTCCACTTGGCATATGCGAACGAAGGTTTTCAAGCCGCGCTGTTCGAAAACCGAGATACAGTTTGCTATGCCGAAGAAACGCTATCCTGAAACCCGTTCACATCGGGTAGCATTTGATCTAAATATGGGATTCTCCGGCGGAGGTTTGAAGCAGGTATAAGCTCAAATGCGGGCTAGATAATGCAGAAATGGGGAATCAGGGCTGGATGCCGGGAAGTAATCACATCACTACTAGCGGGCACCGAAAAACTTGCGCACAAGGAGGCCTCAAATAAGGATAGCCACCGTTAATAACTATTATTATCTTCGCGGTGGGGCTGAGCGCGTGCTTTTTGATGAAGAATCGATGCTTCGGGCGCATGGCCACGAAGTGCTGCCGTTCTCGGCTGGGTGGGCGCAGAACTTTCCAGCTGAAACCAGCCACTATTTTATTGGCAGAAAGAATCTTTACCGCACGTTTTCGCTACGCAGTCCCGCTGATGCGTTTCGTCTTATACACAATCGTAGGGAGGGGAAAGCATTTGCCCGGCTGCTTGAGGAAATGCGCCCCGAGTTGGTTCATTGCCATAATATCTACGGCACGCTGACCACTGCAATCCTTGACGAATCCAACAAGCGCGGTATTCCAACAATCATGACTGTACATGACGCAAAGTTGGTCTGTCCTTCCTATCTATGCTTTCATCGCGGCGTGGTATGCGAAGCCTGCAGCGGTCTTCATTTCTATCATTGCATGTTGAATCGTTGCCACAAGGAAAGCTTTCTGGCATCGGCAGGATATACGATTGAAGCTTACTACAACAAATGGCTGCGGAAATATGAAACGCTTCGATGCGTCATCACACCCAGCCGCTTTCTCAAAGCACTCCTGGAAAAAAATGGCTACCCGGCGGACTGGATTATGTACCTCCCTAATGCAGTAGACGTAAAGAGAATTGTGCCGAAATTCCAACCCGGCAAATATGTGCTTTATGTCGGTCGTCTCTCAAAGGAGAAGGGGGTCCTTTCGTTGCTCAAAGCAATCAAAGACACTAACATTCCCCTTAGAATTGCGGGTGATGGACCGGTTCGGCCGGAAGCCGAAGCGTATGCGCAGCGGCATAAAATAGCGCACGTTCGCTTCGAAGGTTACCAAAAAGACCGGGAGTTGATTGAATTATTCGAAAATGCTGCTTTTATCGTGATGCCCTCGGAGTGCAATGAAAATGGACCGATTTCGTTGCTTGAAGCCTACGCTTATGGGAAACCCGTGCTTGGTGCCCGGATTGGAGGGATTCCGGAGTTCATAATACCCGGCGAGACGGGAGATTTGTTTGAATCTCGGAACGTAGACCAATTGCGAGTGAAACTGACGCAAATGTGGACAGACAGGGAAAAGATTGCGGAGCAGGGACGCGTTGCGCGAAGGCTTGTTGAGGAGCAATATTCCCTTGAGCGGCATTACGAGGGATTGATGCAGATTTATAAGCGTTACGTTATTTAGCAGGGAGTCTTACTAATGGAAGCCGCTATTATAGCTACCTATCGATGCCCAATGAAGTGTGTCATGTGCAATATATGGAAGCACCCGACCACAGCCGACGAAGAGTTCAAGCCGGATTTGCTGAGAAAACTGCCTCGGTTGAAACTAGTCAACCTGACTGGCGGCGAGCCTGCGATTCGTGAGGATCTGGAATCCATCGTCGACATCCTCTTCACCAAGACCTCCAGAGTAGTCATCAGCACAAGCGGTTGGTTTGAGGAAAGAACCCTCGCTTTGGCGCAGAAGTACCCCAAGCTGGGGTTTCGCGTCAGCATCGAGGGACTTTCTCAGAAGAATGATGAACTCCGTGGAAGGCAGGGCGGCTTCGACCGTGGGTTGAGAGTATTGTTGGGTTTGAAACGGATGGGGATAAAGGATATTGGTTTTGGGATTACCGTATCAAACAATAATTCATCGGATATGCTTGCGTTGTACGAATTGGCTAAAGAACTGAATCTGCAGTTCGCCACGGCTGCATTTCACAATTCATTCTATTTTCATAAGGACGACAACGCCATTACAAACAAGGATGAGGTAATCAGCAATTTCGAAGATCTGTGCAATCGGCTCCTGGCTGAACGGCATCCGAAGAGCTGGTTCCGAGCATACTTTAATATGGGGCTCATTAATTACATTCGCGGCAATGGTCGGCTGCTTCCTTGCGAGGCAGGCAGTGCGAGCTTCTTTATCGACCCATGGGGTAACGTGTTGCCCTGCAACGGGATGGAGAAAAAGTGCTGGTATGGCATTATGGGCAACCTAAAGGAAGCCGCCGATTTTATGGAAATCTGGAACAGCCGGCAGGCAGAGGAAATCCGCAAGAAGGTTCGGAATTGTCCAAAGAATTGCTGGATGATCGGTTCGGTATCCCCGGTCATGAAGAGGCACATGAGGAAGGTCGCTATGTGGGTCATCAAGAACAAGATCCGCAGGGCATTTGGCCAAAAAATCCTTTCTGACTATATGCCAGCGCGCATTGGTTCTGCCGGCCCGCCTAATGCCGAATAGTTTTTGCGCCCAGAGGGCGCCTTCGGAGATGCGGCAGCTTGCCGCCGCTTTTGAGGACAGACCGATTTTCAAGAATTCCGCGAAAAGCGCAAGGAAGCTTGCGCACTCCGAAAGCTTCGCTTACAGAATGCATGCGGCATTAGCCGCCCCTGCCGGCGCCCGATGGGCCCGAGAACACACGTCATCATATTTATGAACACCAGTGCTTAGCTAGTTTCTGTCGCGAAACATCTATGCCGGCCCTCCGGGCCTCAATTGCGAGTTTCGCGACAGAAAATATCAAGGCGGACGGAACGGCTCTGCCATTCTAAATGGGTAAGGTGGCATGCGGATCGCATACCTGGTTTTAAAGAATCTGCTCCGAGGCGGGGGAATTGAGAAATACACTTACGAGGTTGGCAGGCGCCTCGCTGGCAGAGGGCATGAGATCGTAGTCTATTCGATGGGAAATTACGGCAAGGTCGAAACCACCGTTGACGGAATACAGGTGGTCAAGGTGAGTGCGCCTAAGGTGATTTTTGCCGAGAAGACCTGGGCCAGTGGAGCGGCGGCCTTACGAGCGACTTTTTCTCGCCCGCAGTTCGACATTTTTCATTTTCACAGCGTAGCAGCAGGAATATTCGGCTTTATGCCTTTGATGCTGAAACGGCGAACTGTGTTGCAAATGCACGGGGTAGAATGGCAAAGAAGTCGCTGGGGAGGAATTGGACGCCGAGTGCTCAGCACGATGGAGCAGCTGTCATTAGCCATGCACGCTAACTGCACGGCAGTATCTCAAACGCAATGCGAATTTTATCGTAAGCGATACGGCAAAGACCTGGTTTACATTCCCACTGGTGCCGAGTTGCCTTTAGTCTGTGAACGCACGGATAAGTTAGAGGAAATTGGATTAGAACCGGGCAGATATATCCTTTTTACATCCCGTTTAGTAGCGGAAAAAGGGGCCCACTATCTAATCGAGGCCTTCAAAAGCCTCTCCTCCGATTACAAGCTGGTTATCGCGGGTGACGCCCGGGGCGAAGAACAATATATGCGTTTGCTACGGTCTTCCGCTGGAAATGATGGGCGAGTTTTATTCCCAGGCTACGTAGAAGGAGACCTAAAAAACCAGTTGCTTTCAAATGCAGCAATTTATGTCCAGCCTTCCGAGGTAGAGGGATTGTCAATCGCACTGTTGGAGGCTATGAGCTATGGACTATGCTGTTTGGTAAGTGACATCCCGGAGAATATCGAGGCGATTAAAGATGCTGGTCATATATTCCAAAATAAGAACGCGCTCGACCTGGGTAATAAATTAGGCATTCTGCTTAACGATGCCGCTTTGCGACAGAGATATGGCCAATCCGCACGGCATCGTGTTGCAGAATTCTATAGCTGGGATCATGTGACTGATAGATTAGAGGAGTTATATAGCTCCATCAGAATAGGCCGGCATGTTTTGGGGGCGCGCTAAATCTAAGGGTTTGCAAAGTGCAGTTCGCCGAAATACTCCGGGACATGAAAATTGGGCTTGGATGTGAAGGTCGGGCTCCAGGCGGAATAAAAGCGGGCCGGTTCGGGGCCTTCGATGCGGAATATGTTCAGTCGCCAGATCTCGTCCGGCTTGAACGCTGCCGTCAGGCAGCTGAAGGGAATAGCCAGTTCGGCCGACCAGGTAGAGGTCTCGGCGTCGATCCGCACGCGACTTTCGAGGTTGCAGTAGAGGATCGACTTTTGTCCGTGGTCGATGTCCAGGTCCAGCCAGTCGCCGTTGGGGCTGATTTCAAATTCACGATAGTGCAGGGGATCGTCGGTTCCCGGGCGAATGAACAGCTCCGCAACATCCCGCAGCCAGAGCCGATCGCGGCGGGCGTTGCCGCCTTCGTAGACGTAGATTCGCCGGTAGCGGCAGAGGAATTGAACAAAAAGGCATTCATTCGACCACAGGAACCGTGCCCGCGTTTCCCGCTGCGGATCCGCATGCTCACCGCGCCAATCGGTGCAGAAGGAGATCGGTGTTGCCGCGTCCCAGGACGATGGTGCCGGCAGGCGGGAGTCCGCGTTCAGGAAATTTGTTTTAAGAGCTGTGATCTGCGGCATTTTTATTCCGCTCATTCGCTCGAAGACCCAGAGGCTTCAAGGGATTGTGATAATATATATTCCATATCCAATGGAGGAGAAACCATGAGACTCAGCGCCCGCAACGTACTAAAAGGAAAAATCACTCATATTAAGGTCGGTGCCGTCAATTCGGAAATCGTCCTTGAGCTGTCCAAGGGCGTGGAAGTAGTTTCGATTATTACCAAAGAATCCGCCGAGAAATTGCAGCTGGCCGTAGGAAAAGATGCCTACGCGGTCGTCAAGGCGTCGAACGTAATGATCGCAGTTGATTAGCCGCCAAGGGAGCGCCGGCGAGCTTAGGATCACCGCCATTTGTCCACTACGGCGCTGGTCATGTATTTTAAGTTGCCGGCCTGGAACACAGCCAGCGTTTCGCCGCCCACTACCACAATTTCGATATCCTTAGGGCTTGCGAAACGGGGGATACGCGCCGTCGGCGGAAGCTTGAACCATGCCGCATAGGGCTGCTCGCCTTTCTTCGCCCGCGGTGCGTCATAGAGAGCGACATAGTTGCTCTCCTTATAATCCGCGACCGCAAGCTTCGTGTTCGACTGAAGCCACTCGCTCAACTTTTCTTTGGTGTCGAATCCCGCTGCCTTGAGATTCTTGGCGACGAGCGGATCGCACACAACCAGCGCCCCGAAGAACCCTGAAAACGTATCCAGGATGCTGCTGATCTGGGCGTTATAGGCAGGTTTGAGCGTTTCGCCGCCGCGCTTTGCCCCCTGGCCCGGATGCATGCCCAGCCCGGTGAAAATGCTGACGACACTGTCTCCGGCCTTGAACCCCTTTTGCACGCTCAGGGGCGCCCACGGGCTGCTTTTCTCATTCTCCGCGATCACGATGTTGTCATAGTTCAGACTATTTCCCTGAGACCCTGTATACGTTTCCCCCAAAATACCTGCGTTGCCGAGGTTTTTGGACAGAAGCGTCCACGCGCGGCCGATGGCAGCATTGGCCGCGTTAAATGGCCCCATGGCCCCCGTCTCGAAATTCATCCCGATCTCTTCGCGCACGGGTCCGTTGACAACGACGGCGCGAACCAGCGAATCGGGCGAATTGTAGAAGGACGAAATTCCCGTGGAGGCGATGGCCAATATCAGCGGCAAGTGTTCCGGCTTGGCTCCCGCCATCACCGCGTTGACAGCGACCTGCTCGACCGTGTATTCCCAAGGTTCATAATCGCCGCCAGTCATTTTGCCCACAACCTCGTCGGGACGGCGGCTGGTTCCTTTCATCATGTCGCTGACTTTTTTCTCCGTTGGAAGAATGACCGGGAGATAATCCGTCCAACCGCTTGCCTGGAACAGGCGCTGAAGGTTGTCGGGTGTCTGGGGCCCAATCAGCCGGGCGGGGGCCTTTGTATCTACGAATCCGGTTTTCCTGTCGTCATCGGTCAATGGGCCGGTCAGCGCATCGATGATTTCCTGCATCACCTGCTTGCCCGTCACTGGATCCTTGCCGGCAATATAAGCCTTATGCTGCGCCGAGGTCATGCCTTGCACGGGGTGCGGTACAAAGACCAGGCGTGCATTGGGCATGCCTTTTTTCTTCGCATTTCCCCTCGCGATATCCACGAAGCGGTTCGTGACGACACCCGCGGCAGGCTTCCCCATTTTTTCCAGGCTGACGACATGGCCGGCGACCGCCGGCGCACAGCTGTTTCAATGGCCTACCGCCATCACGACGGCATCGGCTTTCTGCTTGATCTCCGCATATAGCTTGGCGTCTTCCTGGTCGTAAGATCCCTGGTTCTCCACAAAAACCAGCTTCGCCGTGGGGATGTTCTGCGTGAACCAGGCCATGATCTCGTGCAGCAGGCTTGCACCTCCTTCATACTTGATGTCCACGAAATAAATGGTCTTGCCTTCCAGCGTATCGAGCCTGGGCGCCATCGGGACCAACGGAGTCGGCGGCGGAGTGCCCTTCGGATTCAGCACGCTGATTTTGGCATCCTGCGCGGATACGGAGGATGCCAGCGATAGCAGCAATATCGCGGTCAGGAAAAACGCGGTTCCAATTTTCATAGCAAGCCCTCAAGCTCTTACTGTGGTTTTTCTTCTGTTCATGTGTGCCGGGAGCGCCGGCGTCTCGCCTACTGCCGCATAGTTTTTGCTCCCGTGGCATCCTGGGAGCCTCGAAGAGGAGATAGAGAATAGGCCCGACCTGACGGTCGGGCCTACTCTTTACCGGTCCTTCGGACCTCAACACCTCTAGTTCCACTTTCCTATAACAAAGAGTATGCGGCATCAGGGAGATTTACACGCACCCTGATTTTTTAAGACTTGCGGGGAGTTTTTCTGATACGATCTGACCATCACTTTAGGATGGATTGGCAAGCTGTATTCGACATGGATTATGCCTATGAAGATAAACGTATCCCATGCAAAACGCGCCTTGCTTGCGGCCATTGCAGCTCTTTTGATGCTGGCGTTTTCAGGATGCTCGATTAAAAAGATCGCAGTCAAGAAACTGGGGGATGCGCTCGCGGACAGCGGCACTACCTTCGCCTCGGACAATGATCCGCAACTGGTCAGGGACGCGCTCCCATTCAGCCTGAAGCTGATCGAAAGCCTGCTGGCCGAGAGTCCCAGGCATCGAGGCCTCCTGTTCGCGGCTTCCAGCGGCTTCACGCAGTATGCCTACGCCTTTATCAAAGAAGAGTCTGACGAAATGGAGCCGGAAAACTTCGCCGCGGCTACCGAAATGCGGGCGCGGGCGCGCCGCATGTTCCTGAGGGCCCGCGATTATGGAGTGCGCGGCCTGGAAACCACGCATCCCAATTTTGGCGCGCTGCTCGCCAAGGATCCACAGTCCGCCGTCAAGGCCGCGAGACGGGAAGATGTTGCCCTGCTTTATTGGACTGCCGCGTCCTGGGGCATGGCGATTACTCTTTCAAAAAACGAGCCGGCGCTGATCGTCGATCAACCGGTCGTCGAAGCCCTGATCGATCGCGCGCTCGAACTCAACGAAAGCTTCGATAACGGCGCGATCCATGCCTTCCTGATCACCTACGAACCGGTGCGCCAGGGCGCGGCGGGAGATCCGCTGGAGCGCGCGCGCAAGCACTACGACAGGGCGATGGCGATTTCGAAAGGAAGTCTGGCCGGACCGTCGGTTTCGCTGGCCGAATCCGTCTGCATCGCGAAACAGAACCGCAAGGAATTTCAGTCTCTGCTGGAACAGGCGCTGGCCGTTGACGTCAACGTGAAGCCGGAATACCGTCTGGCGAACCTGGTGATGCAGCGTCGGGCCCGGTGGCTGTTATCCCGGGTCGATGACCTGTTTTTAACGCAGGAGCAGCAGTGAGCGGCCGTTAGTCGGCAGTTGGCAGTACGTAGTTGTTATAGAGGGGGAGACATGATGAGAGGCGTTGCTGCCAGAGTTGTGGTTATTTTTGCTCTGTTCTCTTTCGGGATTTTGGGAGAGTACGGGGATGCGGGGGCTGCGGGACCAGTGCAGATACGCTTGGGGACGCTGGCGCCGAGCGGCAGTTCGTTTCATACGGCTCTGGTTGAAATGCAGCAGAAGTGGCGCGACATGAGCGGCGGCAACGTCAAGCTGACCATCTATCCGGACGGCACGCAGGGCGGCGAAGCCGACATGGTCCGCATGATGCGCGCCGGCATTCTGACCGCCGGCATGTTTACCGTCGTGGGCCTCAGCGAAATCGACCCATCCGTCGGGGGGCTCTCCTTTCTCCCGCTGACGTTTCGCTCCTGGGAAGAATATGACTATGTCGTAGAGAAGCTTTCGCCGCGACTGGAAAAAATTCTGATGGACAAGGGATTCGTCGTGCTGTTCTGGGGCGACGCCGGCTGGGTCCGTTTCTTCTCCAAGACTCCTGCTGTCCGTCCGGACGAATTCAAACAATTCAAAATTTTCACGTGGGCGGGGGATGCGCACCAGGTGGATCTGATGAAAACGCTGGGATACCACCCGGTGCCCCGTGAAACTGCCGATATTTTACCGGGGCTGCGCACCGACCTGATCAACGCCATCCCGCTTCCGCCGAACCAGGCGATGCTGGGTCAATGCTACACCGTTGCTAAAAACATGCTCGCGCTGAAATGGACCGTGCTCTCAGGCGCGGCCATCATCCGGAAAGAGACGTGGGACCAGATCCCTCCGGACCTCCAGAAGCAACTCCTCAGCGCGGCGGCCGTGGCCGGAGCGAAAATCCGGGCCAGCGATCGCAAGGAGGACGAGGAATCCATCGCCGCGATGCAGAAAAAGGGGCTTGTCGTAAATCCGGTCACTCCACAGGCTGAAGTCGAGTGGCAGCACCTGACGAAAGTCATCTACCCGGAAATTCGCGGGAAGGTCGTCCCAGCGGATATATTCGATGAAGTGCAACGGCTCGTCGCCGAGTACCGTTCGAAGGGAGCGGGAAAATGAGCGAGACTTCTGCCGCAGAAGCCGCCGGACTGGGTTCCCAGGAAGAAACGACCGGATTCTGGAGAGGAGGCGTGTGGAAAGCCGAGGATCTCCTGATCAGCCTGTGCCTGGCCGTGATGGTTGTGCTGCCCATCGTGGACATGGCTCTGCGCTCGACCACAATCGTGGTGCGCGGCTCCAGCGCCATCCAGTGCCATCTCAC
Organism: Acidobacteriota bacterium; assembly: GCA_035506515.1. Classification (GTDB taxonomy): domain Bacteria; phylum Acidobacteriota; class UBA6911; order UBA6911; family UBA6911; genus UBA6911. The sequence goes on along the minus strand of DATJPG010000066.1, from coordinate 1,274 downwards.
GCTTTTCATCTGCATGCTCGGCGGCGCCATCGCTGCGCGCGAGGCGCGGCTTCTGTCGCTGTCCACCGTCACTACGTTCCTGAAAGGACGATCGAAAACCGCCGCCCAATTTTTCAGCGGCACAGTCGCTGCGGCCCTGACGGTCGTGCTCTTTATCGCAAGTATGAAATTCGTCCTCCAGCAGCGCGAAGCCGGGAACATCCTGGCTTACGGCATTCCGATCTGGATACCGCAAGCGATCCTGCCGCTGGGATTTGCGGCCGTTGCCTTTCGCCTCTTCCGGCACGCCGCGGACGGTTGGAAAGGACGGATGGCTGCGCTGGTGCTCGCCGGCCTGGTTCTGTCCGCTGTCGCCTGGCTGCCCATGGACCCGGCCCGGATGGTCATCCCCGCTTTCGCGATTCTGCTGGCCGCAACGCTTCTGGGTTCTCCCATTTTTGTAACGCTGGGCGGCGCCGCGTTGATTCTGCTCTGGGGCGACGCCATTCCCATCGAGATGATGCCGATCCGGCATTACCAGCAGGTCACGAATGCGTCGTTGCCGGCGATCCCGATGTTCACGCTGGCAGGATACCTCCTGGCTGAAGGCGGTGCGGCCAAAAGGCTCGTTCGCGTGTTTCAGGCACTGGTAGGGCATTTCCGCGGAGGATCAGCCATTGCCACGGTTCTCGTCTGTGCCTTTTTCACGAGCTTCACCGGCGCATCCGGAGTCACTATCCTGGCCTTGGGAGGCTTGCTGATGCCCGTCCTCCTGGCCGCCCGCTATTCGGAGAAAAACGCTCTCGGTCTGCTGACGGGATCAGGATCCATCGGCCTGCTCTTTCCGCCCTGCCTGCCGGTAATTCTCTATGCGATCATCGCCAATATCGAAATCAATCAGATGTTCCTCGGCGGACTCCTGCCGGGAATCCTGATGGTGATTGCCGCCGGCATCTGGGGGATCACGCAAAGCCCTAAAATGTCTGCCGCCGAAAAAACCAGGTTCAGCTGGGCCGAGGCAAGGAGCGCGCTCTGGAGCGCCAAGTGGGAATTGCTGCTGCCGGTCGTCGCCTGCCTTGCGCTGTTCAGCGGCATGGCGACGGCCGTGGAAGCCTCCGCGATCACGGCACTGTACGCGTTTGCCGTGGAATCGCTCGTGTACAGAGATTTGCGCATCACGCGGGATCTTCCGCGCGTGATGAAAGAATGCGGACTGCTGGTGGGCGCCATTCTGCTGATCCTGGGAGTCGCGCTCGGATTCACCGGATACCTGATCCAGGCTCAGGTTCCCGAAA
>DATJPG010000065.1:0-32369 GCA_035506515.1 Acidobacteriota bacterium | reverse complement strand
ATCGCCATCAAATGGGGAATCTGCACCTGGTGCACCAAATTCGGCGGCGCCCTGAGCAGGAATATTCCCACCGCCCCCGCGCTGTTCAAAGGAAGCGTGCCTATGGAGCCCGGGATGGGCTGGTATATCAAATACCTGTATGAACTCGGCGTTCTGGGGCCGGGCAAGAAAATAGAATCCTATCCGCTGCCCATGGATCAATGGGACAAGCTGACCTTCCGCGAGATTTTCTGCGATGCAATCGCCCGCAAAGTCGGCATTGGCGCAGATCTGGCTGAAGGGATTCTGGAGGCCGCAAAAAAATGGGGACGACTGGAGGAAGATATGAACTCCGGTGCATTGCGTCTCCCGGCTTATGGAGCCAGTTGGCACCATTCGCTTCCTGATGTGGATTGGGCGTATAGCTATATCATGATGTCCGGCGATCCGATGTGGCACGGATTCTTCTCATCATTGACCGGTGGCAGGGGGGGACCCGGAGCGGCAGCAGGACCCTCCGCCGAAGAGCTGGTTCACAAAATAGCTGCCAAGATGGCTCCATTTTCTGATGATCTCCTGATGCTCAGCAATTCCTGGAAGGGGGAAGAGGCCAGGAAAACCGGCATCTATTCTGAGCATAAAGCGAAATTGCTGGCATGGGGCCGCCGTTTCGCCGGGTTCTATAATGAATCCATGTCATTCTGCGATATGATGCTGCCCAACTTCAGCGGCCCCAGCCCGGAAATAGAATATCGCTACTACCAGGTTGTTACAGGAAGCAAAAAATCTTTTGCCGACACAATTGAGGTCGGCAGAAAGATCTGGAATATGGAGCGCGCGATTCGCGTGATGGCTGGAAGGCACCGAGACAAAGAACAGTTTGCTCCGTTTATGTTTATGCCCGGCGCAACTTTCAATATGAGCGGCACAAAACCCGTTTACCAGGACGGCAAGTGGAGTTTTGAAGATCAGTCCGATATGTACCTGGATAGGGAAGGCGTGGAGCTGTTCAAAACCAACTTCTACAAGTTGGAAGGTTGGGATGTCAAAACCGGCTGGCCTACCCGAAAAACACTGGAAGGTCTAGGCATGAAAAAGGTCGCTGACGTCATGGCCGCCAAAGGCAGACTGGGCGCCTGATCTCGCAGCCGCATTCAATATCCTGTTCAAAGATCGTTTTGCTGGGAGAAGATTCTATGAAGAAAATGATGAGCTATCTATTGGTGGGCGCGATCGCGCTGTTTGCGACAACGGTGATGATGCAGGCCGCTGACGCTGGATTGGACCGCGCCGCGCTGTTGCAGCTTGCCGACAATTATCTGGCCGCGATGGTTGCGCATGATCCAGGAAAAGTGCCGCTTGCCGGCGACGTAAAAATAGTGGAAAACGTGAAACGCATTAAACCCGGCGAGGGGTTATGGAAGACTGCTTCTGCCATGCCGTCCGATTTCAAGATCGTGGCTGCGGATCCAATCACTCAGGAAGTCGGCGGCCTGGTGGTGATGGGCAGCGATCAAAAACCCGCGCAGGTTGGTTTCCGGATTAAGCTGGTGAACGGCAAGATCGTTGAGGCCGAGCACCTGGTTGTTGTGCTGGATAAAAAGAATCCCATGGGGAATCCCGATAATCCAAATCTGAAGAAGCATCGTCCGGCCATTCTCCTGGAAGTGCCGGATGAATACGCGGATTCGCACGGCCGGTTGATCTACATTGCAAAATCCTATTATGATGCGCTGGACAACAACAATGGCTCTCTCGCCCCGTTTGCATCGGATTGCGAGCGGCATGAGAACGGCATGCGTACGGCGCCATCCGGTGGGCCGTCATTGGGAGGAGTCACAATTCCCGGCACGGCGGCGCCGAAACCGGGCTTGATGGGCATGCAGGATTGCACGACGCAGATCAACTCCGGAACGTTCCAGTACATTGCAACGATCGAGAATCGCCGCGTGGAAATCGCCGACACCGTAACGGGATTGGCGATCGGATTTTCGCATTTCCATCATCCGATGACGCAGAAAAAGTTCAAAATCACGGGCAACCCCGACCGGTCCGAATCCGATATGTCCAATCAGAAACCGTTTGATATGCCGTCAATGCACATCTACAAAATATGGGGCGGCAAGATTCACGAAATAGAAGCAATTGGCATCATGGCGCCCTACGATTCGCCGACCGGCTGGGAATAAATCCATCCCTTTTGGTATATCCTTGAGCCTTAAAGATCTCCGCATGCTTTGGCGACAGGATAATGGCAGCGCCGCTTGCAATAAGGTAAACGTGTTTTAAAAACCACTTTCAGCGACAGGATCCTGCTGTAAAATACCCCTGAAATCAAAGGCATCCAAGCAAACATATTGCCAATTATCAGCAGTCGAGTGAGGGCACGGAGAGAGGTACGCCAGAGCTCCAATGAAGAGACTTGAAGTTAAACCGGCAGCCAATGCTTCCTATCCTTTTCGCCGCGTTAGAAAGGCTGCAGATGGTCATTAAAGCCGGAAAGAAAGGCCGACAATGTCTGGCGAGATCGTTCCGGATCAGGAGCCATCAAATCCCCAATTAAACGTAACGGACCGGCAGGATCAATTTCAGGCGCAAGTGCAGAGCGAACTTCTTCCTCGATGCGATTTGCTTTTAGGCTGTGCTTCTGAATTGTCTCCATGGCGTCTTTCCCCGCCAACCATGCTCCCGCGCGCTCATAGTCGAAATTGGAGTTTTCAAGTAACTGGCCTGCTTCGCTATATAGCCGTTCTGAATTTCCCGCATCAAGGTAGTTCTGCAGGATTAGCATGAGATCAGACGCATCTTTGCGTGGCTCAATCGTTCGTCTTGCCGACCATGCTAATATCTTGAGCACGGCCAGCATCGGAAGTGAGACAACTTCAACCTGCTGACCGGACGGGAGCAGTGCATCAATCGAAGATTCCAGGGCTTCCCCGAATCTCAGAACACTCATCACTGTGTCACGTGCGGTGGCCAGGAGATGGTTCCGTCAGCATTAATGAGGTCCGATAGGAAGCTCAATTCCTGCTTATTTGTTAAATCCAGCGACGATTTCATCATAAAGTAGTTTTGCTATTTCCAGACAACGTGCATCCCCAATAGCGAGCAGGTCTGCATACACGAGCAGGGTGGGGGTAAGTGCCGGTTCGCGATTATCAAAATGCCAGAAGCGACGAAGTATTTCCACTTCTCCGGCAGGGTCTGTTTTCAAGTGCTGATCCAGCAAAAAACGCGGATCGGCTTTTGGGCCCCAAAAAGTCAAGGTGCCAGGTCGTAGATGGTGGGCGAGGCGTGCGGCTGCGCCTTCACCTCCCATTGCGAGGTTATACTTTGTTGGATCCACTGCTTTCCACCAATCCAGTGTTTCCGTTTTGTATCGACCCAAAACCAGCTTGGGCCTGAGCGTGCGCGCATAGGCTTCCACCCATTGTTGCAGCAAACGCTCAGCCTGCAGCAACCGACGTTTTTGAGCAACTTCGGCAACAAACCCGAGTTTAGGCAATTCCGCCATAACCCAGCCGACCGTGCCGTGGGCAACACCAGCCAGTCTGGCGATTTCCCGGTATGGACGATCTACCTGCTCTGGATTGCACAAGAGCGCAAAAATCACCTGTAGCCCACTTGCCTGAAAAGCGCGTCCAATGGGCGGAAGAGTCGGTCGCGGAATCGGACGCTCCCCTTTTACCCACACAAGCACTGGAGGGTGGTGTAGATACGCGTTGCCGGCACCGTCAATAAAAGCAATCTCGTGGTTGCGCAAAATATCGGCAAGTTGAGGCGTAACATAGTCGGCTATCAGGAGTGTCTTTTTCCCTAGCCGGTGAAGCTGCTGGATCACTGCTCCTAAGGTGGCGGGGCGTAAACCATGCTTCACTTCTGCTGCATAGCGGACCTTTTTGCCTTCTAACTGTAGCACAATCCAGGCATCTGCATGGTCGCCGTTTGCTTTGGGTTCCCATCGTTCCACCCGGGCATTAACTCCAAGTCGCTTTACAGCAGCCAATGCTTCTTCAAGGAGTTCTTTGTCTCGATGTCTTTGTGTGTCCATAATATGCTATTGTCCACGTTACGTGGACAAATGTCAATAGTGGACAGACTGCAAAATGTCCAGTATGGTTTCAGTAGGAAGCTGACCGTACTCCAATTCGTACTCCATTAAGACACGCTTTTTCGCGGACCCGCATAAACACTGCGTTTTCTATCATCGAAAATCAACGCCGTGGACCGTATGTTCTTTATTGTCAATGTTCAGTCATTTTCCCAAGCTGGACGTCCCAACTACCTTTGCGAAGCGAATTGTGGGTAATGAACGAAAGGTCCACTTTTCCGGTAAGCGCGTTATACGTCCAAGTGCGATTCTCTCGGGATCTCAGCCACGATCGCCATGCGCGGATCGAGTTCGCGCTGCGCGCCAGCGCCACACGGCGAACCACACCAGCCCGAATCGGCTCTAGCGGCTTGTTATGTGAAAGTTTGACAGTAATATACAAAGCATATAATTGCGCAGACAATCATTATAGCCGCGTGCATATATCTTGAGGTCCACTCGTTAATTCGGATCATTTTTTTAGGCACTACTAAACGTGCTGCCCCAGAAAGCAAAACTGACCAACCTATTATTCGAGCATAGATATCAAGGGCGGATATACTGAATGCACCGATAATTACCAGCAGACCACCTATTAGACGTATGACATTAGGTTTATGCAAAACCTTATCTGTATAGACAGGAAATATCAAATGCACAATCGCAGATAACATCAAAAATATACCTATCACAAGAATCCCTAACATGTTTCAATCCCCACTTTTATCATTCTATGCGCACATAACGATAAGCTGAGCCGGAGCAGCCCAGCGGGCTGCGATCGGCGATCAGCTTGGCGATCTCGACGTCCGGCGGCATTTGCCAATCGACCCGCAGCGGAGGGGGCGCCACGGATAGCACCAGAGGCCAATGCATCCCCCTCTGGCTCCATTCACCCCGCCACGCCTTGACGGTGGCAACCCACTCACCGGCGTAGTTGCCGCCAATGCTCGGCACTGCGAAGGTGAGACGCGCGTTCCGGGCTGCGATCTCGGCGAGCGGCAGCCCATGCGCGCCTTGCGCGGGGCTGTCCATCGTTCCGCTGAGGACGCCCGCATCAGCGCGCTTGATATACACAAGCAGCGGCAGGCGATTCCCGCGCGCGACCTCGACAACGCCGACCCAATCGCCGGCGGCCTCCTGCGCGGCTGCTGGGACGGCAATCGCAACGGTTGCAAAGGCCGCCACCAGAACAAGCACGGTCTGCTTCATAACATTGGTCATCATTATCCCTAATGATAACGCAGGAAGAGCCCACCTATTGCGGATATGTGACGGAATCGAACATCTGTCCTCGCACCTTCAAAAAGAATTATGTTTAGATGCCAAGGAACTCGATGGAGATTGCGCTGCTTCCTGTTTGGTTGTCACTTGGTTGGTAGGTCGCGTAACCGGACAAGTGCTCGAATCGAAACTCAACGACCGACTGGCTAGCAAAAGATGGGTTGCTGAGTGCAAGCGGTTGTCGTTTGTTTTGATTTTATACGTGGCGAAAAGAGGAAATGAAATCGTTTTTCGTGACTCCGTTGTGACTCCATTCGCGGTAAAAATGAGGAAACTCAGTGAACACAGTGTGCAAAATGCATCTCAGGAAACGCCAAAAGCCTTGATAAACGATCTTTACTCGTTTTCCCAAGCTGGACGTCGCGGACTCGATCCCCGTCTCCCGCTTCAACTTTTCAATAATTTACAGCCTTTTTCATTTTCTCCACTGCACCTTGTTAACCGCAAAACCTTGGATGACGAGTTGACACAAAACGAGCGCATCCGCTTCTACACTGCTTGCCGCGAGCATAATCAGGTCTGGATTGCTTACCTGAATAGTCCGACAGAGAGCAATGCGAGTTCCGGAAAAGATACTGCCCGATAGGCCTGCGGACGCAGGTAGGCTCAAAAAGCGGAGCTGAAACTTGCAATTAGCATACTTCCAAGCAAACCAATCAGGTGCCTCGCTCGAACCGCATATTCGGGACAACTGATCCGGATTTAAACTCCCAAGAGATAGCGTTTTCATCACCCATCTCGATTTTGGAGTCTCCGCTGTTGTTTTACGGCATCTTATCGTAAGATCACGGGAAGCCAGCAAAATCAGTCTCCTACTTAAAATGTCGAAAGTTGGCAGGACGGAATAAACTGGCCATTGCAAAAAGATCGTCGAACGCCACGGCCGATGAGTCTGGGTCGAATCGAAGGTAGGCGAAGAGAGCACATTTCGTGTCACTTTGCCGGCCGGATGAAGAAAGATGCACAGAGACCCGCGGAGAAGTGTATGGATAGGACATCAGTAAATGGTTCGATGGCAAGCACACAATCAACCCGCTGGTTAGGCCGCATGGCGACCGCTTTTGGCGTTCTTGTGGCCTTAGTGGGCACAGGGCACCTGGTGGCTTGGTTCAGTGGCTACATGGTCAACCGGGGGGGCAACATCGTCACCATGAAGTCCAACACAGCCCTGGCGCTGCTGTTTGAGGGACTTGGATTGGTGCTTTTGGCCTCGCCTCAGGCCGAGTTTGCACATCGTTGGGCCGGTCGCGGTCTGGCGACTATTGCTGCCCTTATTGGATTGCTAAGTCTTAGCGAAAACCTGCTCGGCTTGAACTTGGGCATTGACCAAATGCTGGCCCAGGAAACGCCCGGGGCAATAGGCGCAGTGGCGCCAAACCTCATGGGCACGCCCGCCGCGACAAGTTTTCTCCTGGCAGGGCTGGCGCTTTTGATCCTCAGCTGCAAGGATAAACGGCGGGCGAAGGCGATGCAGGGGCTGGCGCTGGCGGTCTGCCTGATCGCGCTGCTGGGAACCATTGGCCATCTATATGGAGCTCAAGACTTCTACGCCATCGCTGGTTTCACCACTATTGCCTTGCCTACGGCCCTGGCGCTGCTGATTTTGGGTTTGGGCCTGCTGCTTGCCCGATCGACGGATGGCCTGATGGAGCAGGTGACGGCCAATGATCCCGGCGGAGCGAACCTTCGCCGTTGGCTGCCTGTGCTGCTGCTGCCTATCGGGCTCGGTTGGTTCCGGCTGGTTGGCGAGCGTCTGAGGCTGTTTGATGCGGCCACCGGCACGGCAATGATGATGCTTATCTTCATCGGGGCGCTGGCTGTCCTAGCCTATGCGGGTGCGCGCCCAGTCAGCCGATCGTCGGCGGATCTGCAGCGTCAACGGGAGTGGTTGAGGGTGACCCTATCGAGTATCGGCGATGCCGTGATCGCAACCGACACGGTCGGTAAGATCACCTTCCTCAACCCGGTGGCCGAGGGACTGACCGGCTGGAAGGAACAGGATATTTTGGGCCATCCCGTCCAGGAGGTCTTCCGGATCATCAATGAGCAGACACGGCAACACACGGAAGACATTGTTCAGCGTGTGCTGCTGGAGGGCCGTGTGGTGGCTCTGGCTAACCATACTGCTTTGATAACGAAGGACGGATGCCAGATTCCCATCGAGGATAGCGCGGCCCCGATCAAGGACCACGCTGGAAAGGTGTCGGGCGTGGTGCTCGTTTTCCACGACGTGACCGAAAAGCGGCGCGCGCAGGAAGCATTGCGGAAGAGCGAGGAACGATTCCGACTGGCGCTCAAAAACTCCCCAGTCTCGGTGGCGGTACAGGATCTCAATTTTGTTTACCAGTGGGCTTACAACCAGCGATCGCGGCGGCCAGATGAGATCGTCGGAAAGACAGATGCTGACTTATTCGCGCCCGAAGAGGCGGCCATGATCCTGGAAACAAAACGCAGGGTGCTTGAGTCGGGGAGTGATGTGCATGTGCAACACTGGGTGACCAGCAACGGCAGACGGATGTTCCTTGACCTATACTATGAACCAACGCGGGATCCGGTCGGCCAGATCACAGGGATTGGAATTGCCGTAGTGGACCTCACGGAACGCAAAGCGGCTGAGGAAGCACTGAGGGAGAGCGAGAAGCGATATCGTACTTTGTTCAAAACGATCGACGCCGGGTTTTGCATCATTGAAATGGTTTTTGATGCCGCGAACCGGCCCATTGACTACCGATTCCTGGAGGTCAACACGGCATTTGAAAAGCAAACCGGTTTGCACGCAGCAGAAGGAAAATTTATGCGTGAGCTTGCCCCGGCTCATGAAACGCACTGGTATGAGATCTATGGGAAAATTGCGCTAACGGGTGAACCTGAGCATTTTGTGAACGAAGCGAGAGCGTTGAATCGTTGGTACGATGTTTATGCATATCGTGTCGGCGCGCCGGAAAGCCGGCAAGTTGCAATCCTTTTCAATGATATCAGCGAACACAAGCATGCAGAGGAGGCGCTGCGGAGATCCCGCGCTGAACTGGAACAGCGGGTACAGGAGCGGACGGCCGAGTTGACCGAAGCGCTCCAGGCTCTTCACCAGACCGGCGCCTATACGCGGAGCCTGATCGAGTCGTCCCTGGACCCGCTGGTGACAATCGGCCGAGACGGCACGATCACCGATGTAAATGCGGCCGCCGAGACGGCCACAGGCCGAGCACGGCAGGAACTCATCGGCACCGACTTCAGCACATATTTCACCGAGCCGGAAAAGGCCCGCACAGGATACCTACAGGTATTTGACGAGGGATCGGTCCGCAATTACCCACTGGAAATCTGCCACCGAGACGGGCGCACAATTCCGGTGTTGTATAACGCCGCGCTCTACCGGGACGAGGCGGGTCAGGTGGTCGGCATCTTTGCAGCCGCGCGCGACATCACCGAGCGTAAGCGTGCCGAGGATGCGCTACGCCAGAGCGAGCAGGAGTTCCGCACTCTGGCAGAGGCAGTGCCGCAGATCGTCTGGGCCACCCGGCCGGATGGTTGGAACGTTTATTTCAATCAAAAATGGGTGGATTACACCGGACTGACACTGGCGGAAAGCTGCGGCCATGGCTGGAACACTCCTTTCCACCCTGACGACCGGCAGCGCGCTTGGGAGGCCTGGAAACACGCGACGCAAGACGAGGCTCCCTACTCTCTGGAATGCCGTCTGCGCCGCGCCGATGGCATCTATCGCTGGTGGTTGATCCGTGGCGAGCCCATGCGGGGTGTCAACGGCGAAATTCTGAAATGGTTCGGCACTTGCACCGATATCGAAGAACTCAAGCAGGCTTCCGAACAACTTCGGCGGATTACCTCGGAACTGATGGTTGCCGAGCAGCGCGAACGACAGCGGCTGGCCCAGGTTCTCCATGATGGCCTCCAGCAAATTCTTGTGGGCGCGAAACTCCGCCTTGCTCTCCTGGAACGGGCCAAGGATATACAGCAAACGACAGGTCAAATTAGGGAACTTATTGATGATGCAATTGAGACTTCACGCTCGCTTTCGGTGGAACTCAGTCCGCCTATCCTGCTCCAGGGAGATTTAGTTGCTGCGCTCGAATGGCTGGCCCGTTGGATGCACGATAAGCATGGAATTGAAGTAAATCTGACAGCCCGCGCAAAGATTGCGCACCTGAAAGAGGATGCAATCCTTCTGCTCTTTCAGGCCGCTCGCGAGTTGTTGTTCAACGTAGTTAAACACGCGGGCGTGAAAAACGCTTGCATAGAACTGAATCAACTCGATGGGCATGTATCCATGACAGTTGAGGATAAAGGAGTCGGCTTCGACCAGAATAAGCTTGCGCTGAGAGAAGGTCAGTCGAGTGGCACTGGCTTGTTTGGAATAAGGGAGCGTATTTCCTATATCGGCGGAATAATTGAGATCGACAGCACACCGGGTCTGGGCAGCCGATTCAGTTTGACGGTCCCTGTTCCAGAAGTGAATGCTGAGGCGGATCAGGGGGCAACAGACAAAAAGGCGCAGGTTTCCGTTGCGATCTCTGCACAATTCGACTCCAAACCGGCCGGATTGAAAAAGAAAATCCGGATTGCGCTGGTAGATGATCATATCGTTGTGCGGCAGGGATTGGCCGGATTGCTTCGGGCGGAGCCCGATATTGAAATCATCGGTGAAGCTTCGGATGGGCAATCAGCTATTGATCTAATCCGTGAACTCCGGCCGGATGTTGTGCTCATGGACATAAATATGCCCGGAGTGGATGGCATTCAGGCTACACGGATTATTCACAGGGAACTCCCAGAAATTCGCGTTATTGGCTTATCCATGTTCCAAGAAGAAGACCAACAAACAGCCATGCTCGCAGCTGGCGCCGTGGATTACCGGACCAAAAGCGGGCCATCTGAAACGTTAATCGAGGCCATAAGGACTTGCATCCAAGTTTCGGAATAAAGCCTTACTGGCAAAGCTGCCGATTAGGGGTAACAAATAGAGTCAAAATGAGCTGTTAGTGCAATTCCATGAATCGCTTTTCGCGTCGCATATCCGGCACGGCGGATAGGTGACTTGGAATCAAATGCCCAAGCTGGGACGGCGACCGAGGAAACTGAGAATCGCGGCAGACTGTTTGCGTGAACCCGACTGATGCTTTTTAGGAATGCGACCGTTCTTGGAAGGAAGGGACGATACCTACAACGCTGCTCGAGGTAATGCAGAACGGTTTGCTCTAATTTGCTCCTTTTGCGGCCCAACGGCCTCTTCCAGAACCTTGACTGCGTTCACGCCTTCACTGGGCACCACCGAAACGCTCTCTGAACCCTTCTCTAGCCTCGCCGATGAAGATCAGGAGTTGATGCTCCTCTACTCGAACAACTTCTATGCCAATCCGCTCGGTTTTCTTCATATAGTCTCACCTGCCTCTCTTAACCATGCCTCAGCTTGCGCTTTGGTGATCATAGCGAGCACCTCGACCGAGCAATCGATAACATCGCAGTAAACCCGGATTTCGCCAACGCGAAGCCAATACTGCGGCCTGGACAGCCCTCGCAGGCGCTTGATGCGGCTCCTGCTTGTCTTCACAGGCTCATGGCGAAGATGCTGCTCAAGAGCATCTCGGATTTCCGCTCGCAAGTGCGCCGTGAGACGTTTTAGTTCCTTTGCCGCTTCCGGAGCTAAAATAATTTCATAACGCATTCTGTCTACATTGCAGCTAGATTATTTTTGGGGATCGACCAATCATTTCATTGGGGACAGTATAACCAGGTACCGCCGGCGGTCCGAGGTCTGTAACCAGATAAAGATTCCTAAAACCTTCGAGCCTTTCCGGTTCATCAGGTAAAGGAAGAAGATCGCGAGACATTCGGAAGCGGGGAAGAGCGCAGGCGAGCGCGGCAATCAATCGCAAGTGAATCTCACGCGTGAAAGGGGCGCAGATATCCACATCTTGGGTAACCGCCTGTGATCCGTGGATCACGCACGACATCCCGTCAACGAGAACGTATTTTACCTGGTGATCATGAAGACTCTGGATTTCCCATCATGACCGGGCCTGTTAACCCGCATTTCATGGCTTCGAGAGGGCCGCGGATTGTCCTGGATCAGCTGGTCCGGACAATCCGCGGCTTTTTGCCTATTGGTATGCTCCAGCCTTTTTGAAATCGCCGCCTTTTACGATACTCAGAGCAGCAGGATCCACGTGGCGGCGGAACGCATCGCTCACCTGTGAAGCCGTCAGCGACGCGACAGCCGCTTCAAGTTTTTCATCCCAAATCACCGTGCGATCCCATCGAGCCCGGCCTGACAATAAGCTGGCCAGAGAATTGTCGTCCGCGCGCGATACGGCGCGATTGTCCAGCCATGCCTTCTTGGCCTTCTCCACCTCGTCGGCGGTAAAGCCTTCTTTAATCGCCTTTTCAATTTCTTCCTTGAAAGCGGCTTCCGCCTTCGGAGTGTTCTGCGGGGCAGCGATTGCGTTGGCCGAAAAAGAGCCGCAATCATCTTTTGTCGGCACCGAAAAAGAGGCACTCGCGCCGTAGCTTAAGCCTTCCTTGACGCGGATACGTTGGAAAACGCGGGATGTGGGAGCACCCCCGAAAATATATCCGGCAATCTGGAGCGCCGCATAATCGGGATCTTCGTCGGTAGCTTTCGTATACATGGCGGCCAGAAAATAGGCATTCTGCTTATCAGGCGTTTCGATCTTTTGATTGATCGACGGTACGGCGACATACGGATTGGTAATGCGCTGGTAGCGCGCGGGGCTTTTCCAGTCGCCGAACAGTTCGCCAACCAGTTTTTGCATTTGAGCGGGATCAAACTGGCCGACAATCGCAATTTCGCCTTCCCCGACACCGTAAAATTGCGAATAGAATTGGCGGGCCTCATCGAGCGTGACCTTTTTGGCATCCTCGATTTCTTCCTCGAGCGTTGAGGTATATCGCACATCGCCGCGGGCATATCGGGCATTCATATGCCGACTCAGCGCCAAAGAAGCGAGGGAACCCGGGTCACTGCGCGCATTCTCAATGCTCGCCAAATTCATCTGCCGGATCTGTTCGAACTCCGCTTCGGGGAAAGACGGTTCGCGAAGGAGTTCCCGAACCAGGCGCAGCGAATCGGCAAGAGTCGGCTCAAAAGTCCGGACGCTGGCTGAAAACCCTGTTACTCCACCGGAAACGCTCACCTGCGCCTTGAGACGGTCTGTCGCGTCCTGGATCTGCTGGCGCGTTTTGCTTTTCGTTCCGCGCATCAGCAGCGCGCCTGCCATGGAGCCCGCCTCGGACTTGCCGAACAATGATTTTTCATCGCCGAACCGGGCATTCATCGCAACGGCCACGGTGCCGCCGCGTGTCTTCTTGGGCAGCATCAGAATCTTCAGCCCATTCGGCAATCGGGTGCGGATCACGCGCGCCTCGATGTTTTTGGGTGTCGGATCGAATGCCTCTCCCTGCTGAATGGATTCGCCGCCCTTATAATCCTTCAGCCGCTCTGCCGCGGATGGCGCGGGGGGAATCTCGGCGCGATTCAGATCTTTGGTTGGAATAAATTCGCCCAAGGTACGGTTTGAGGATTTCAAATAGGCTTTCGCCACGCGCACCACATCGTCGGGAGTCACCTTTTTAACTTCATCCCGATCGAGAAATAGCAGGCGCCAGTCGCCATCGCCTACATACCCGCCGAGGTTGAGCCCGACGTTCTGGGAATTGGCCATCATCAACTCATGATTTTTCAGTATGCGGCTTCTGGCGCGATCGACTTCTTCCTGAGTGGGAGGCTCGTTCGTAAAATCCTCGACGGTTTTCAGCAGGATCTGAGCAGCTTCGTCGATGGACTGATCCTGTTTGAGTATGGCGTATGCGAATGCAAATCCGGGATCATGCATTTCATTAAAACTGAGGCCGGCGGAAACCGCCTTCTTGCCGTCCACCAGGGCCTTGTATAAACGTCCGGTCTGGCTCGCACCCAGGACTTGAGCCAGTACATCAAGAGGCGCGCTGTCGGGATGCAACGCTGCGGGCGCATGATACACCGCCATGATGTACTGGATATCGCCGACGCGGCGTAATATCACGGAGCGTTCCCCTTCCTGCGTCGGCTCCGCCGTATAGGGTTGCGCAATTGTGCGCTGCGGCTTGGAGATTTTTCCGAATTCATCCGCCACATCGGCCAGGGCCTTGGATTCATCGAACTGGCCGGCAATGATCAGGAACGCATTATCGGGCTGGTAGTATTTCCGATAGAAAACCGCGAGGCTGTCGATGGGGACGCGTTCCACATCGCTTCGAGCGCCGATGACGGTTTTGCCATAGTTATGAAAATTATAGGCAGCTGCCAGGACACGCTTCTGAAGGACGCTACCCGGATTATTTTCTCCCGATTCCATCTCATTCCGGACCACCGTCATTTCGCTGTCCAGGTCCTTTTTCTCCATCGTCATGTTAACCATGCGCTCGGCTTCCAGAGCCACTCCCCAGCGGAGATTCTCATCCGATGCGGTGAGCGTTTCATAGTACATCGTCTGGTCGTAGGAAGTGCCTCCGTTGAAGTTTCCTCCGCCTGCTCGATCGGTCAGCTCCTTGAAAAGGTCACGGCCTGACTTGGTGGATTTAAACACCATATGTTCGAGCAAATGGGCCATCCCTGTCTCGCCGTACCCTTCGTTGCGCGAGCCGACGAGATACACCATGTTGATGGTTATTTTGGGTTTGGAACTGTCCGGAAACAGCAGAAGATGGAGACCGTTCGGATACGCATATTCCGTAACACCCTCAATGGAAGACACTTTCTGAACGTCCTGAGGCAACGATTGGGAAAAAACTGGTGCTATCAGTATCAATACCGCAAAGGCAATCCCTAGAGATCGTTTCAAGTGCATGCTTCACCTTCCTTTGTTGTGTAAATTCGCAATTATCTTAGAAACGTTTGTGCCCGTTTTCGCAGCGAACCAGTTTGATTTCAGTGGTTCAATCGCATCTCGCCGCTCAAAAACCGAAAAAGATCACCGCTTTGAACATTGATAAGCCTAATAAACGATTTACCATGCCAAAGCGTTTAATTTTATTTTCAGGATACACGCCGGTAGAGCAAAATTCAATTTGTATACAATAAGAAATCTGATCCGCCGTTTGTTCACACCTTCACAAACCAATTCCGCTTCCACATCACCCATCCCAGCAGATACATCACTCCCACAAACGCGATCGCATAAGCGAGCGATGCATTCAGCGGGCTTAGCCATGACGCAAACAGCGACGAATAGATCCGATCGTGAAGTGTACCCGGGACCCCGCCTGCAGGGTTTACTCGGATTACGAAAAGCGTCATCGCCAGAAGCTCTGACACAACATAAAGTGTGATGGCGTTCATGCCGAAGATCGAAAACTTCTCGAGCGGCCGGGCCGTGCGCTTCACATCGAGAAGCCAATAGAACGCCGAAAAACAGACGAGAGCCCACCCTCCCATAAAGACCGCGAACGACGAAGTCCAGAGATTTTTGTTGATCGGCAGCCATCGATTCATCACGGTGCCCGCAACAATCATGGTGACTCCCGCAAGCAGCATCCATGCGGTCTTTTTCTCGCGAGAGCGTTCCGTGCGGAGCCAGTAACCCGTGAATACCCCGAACAGTGTTGTGGCAAAGGCCGGAATCGTGCTGAGGATTCCTTCCGGGTCGAATCCTTTGGCGGGAGCCCAGGCAAATGCGTGGCCGTGCAGGATTGTGGAGTCGATATACCACGCGAGATTTCCGAGAGGTTCAAGCCCGCCCGCCCCGTATCCCGGAACCGGAACAAGCTTGATCAGAAACCAATAGGTCGCCAGGAAGAACAATGAGAACAGGATCTGAACGCGAATGCCGGTCGCTATAAGCAGGACGGCTGCAACCAGGTAACAGATTGCAATCCGCTGCAATACTCCGGGAATTCGCATCGTAGCAAACGAGAATGGAACTCCTATGCCGAACGGAAACGCGTTTATGAGAAGGCCAAGCGCAAATATGATGGCCGATCGTTTAAGCGCATGCAGAAGCAGCGATCGGCCGGTTGCGCCCGCGGTCTGTCGCTTCACGAACGAGAATGTCATGGCCATTCCCATAATCCAGAGGAAAAAGGGGAACACCATGTCGGTCATGGTCCAGCCGCTCCACACCGCATGCCTGAGTGCCGGATAGCGGATAGAATGGGAACCGGGATTATTCACAAGGATCATCAGCGCAACGGTTGCGCCGCGAAATACATCGAGAGAAATCAGACGCTGTGATGGTTTCGCTGTCGTCATGAACGCCTCTCCAGAGCCGTCCTGTTGGTTGCGGCCTTGGCCGTGCCCTGAAATCCGTGGCTTACTGCATATGCATCATTATCAACCTGCGGACCCGATTCAGGCATTTTACAAGGATGTTTTTCCGTCATTTTGAATCCGTCCTCGTTATATGCTGATTCAAGCAATTATTTGCAGTTTATAATCGATTTTGCAATTATTGCGAAATTTCCCTGAATTGAAAGGATGAACTGACATGGCGGAAAAATCCCATCCCGATTCAATCGATCGAACGAACGCTTTTCAGGATTATTATCCGGATGATTACGCTCACTGCTTTGGTTGCGGTCGCTTGAATGAGAGAGGGCTGAAAATCAAGAGTTATTGGGATGGCAACGAAAGCGTCTGCCGTTTCCTTCCGAATGACTACTATACCGGCGGAATGGAAACTATTCTTTATGGCGGAATCATCGCCTCCCTGATTGACTGCCACGGCGCGGGGACCGCGGCGGCAGCAAAAGCCCGGGAGTTGGATATTCAGGTCAAACCCGGGAATATGCCGCGATTTGTCACCGCTGCCCTTAAGGTGGACTACCTGGCTCCGACACCGATGGGGGTGGAACTGGAGCTTAGAAGCACCGTCAAGGAGATCAAGGGGCGCAAGGTGATTGTTAGCATTACCGTGTCGTCGGGCGAAGCCCTATGCGCAAAGGGTGAAGGCGTATATGTTCAATTGCGGGATGAGAGCATATAACGCAGTCAATGCTGACAGGAAGAATACTAACTTTGTTTGAAGTAGTTGATTCTGATCGAGCTGTCCTCAAAATAGGCACCGAAGAAAGTCCTTATCACTCGCGACACAAACGCGATGGTCCACCGGTGTGCCGCTGATGGGACCATCGCCTTCCATTCCCTCAAAGCTGTCAATCACCGCCAGATGCGGATGCAGACGCGGAGCCAGGGCGGCGAGGTTATAATTGATGCCCAACACTCCACCGCCGTGGATGATCGGCTTGTCTGATATGCCCATCACTCCGGGCGCAGGAGCCGGTTCCTTGATCGCAGACCCAACGACAACATTTTTGAGTGAAAATGTCGCTACCACCATGTCGTGCGTTTTGATCTTCGCATCGTTGTTGTCGGCGGCGTGCCCGGATATACCTTCTCTATGAGCTATTTCAGGGAGGGATTATATGCTCCCACTTCGGATCAGACGAAATTAATCCGGGGCGCGACTCTGACCAAAGCAGGTCATTAACCCGCACTACTCATGAAGCTTCATGAATAATGCGGGTTAATGCCTGCTCTATGGCATCTTTTTAAAGTATAATTTTATAGAGATCGGCTGATTTATCCGAATGTGTGCTTTTGTTGTTCACAGAAGCCGGAATTACAGGAAATCCGGTACTCGGAATAGAATCAGGCGTGCGGATTCTATTGCTATAAAAAGGGGCATTTCTTCAGCTTCAGACCAGTTCTCGCCGGTTGTTCTTTTTGATAAGGAATTTGGATGGTCTTCCTCTTGGCTGCGGTGGTCTTAATTGGAATATTGATCTATTTCAGGGCAAACCTTCTGGCAGGAACAGGGATTCTTGTTTTACTGTCAGGCCTCTGGGTGTTCACCGGAAAAAATTCCACGACCGCCGAATGGATTGTCCTGCTTTTATTGCTTTCAGCTGCCGTTTTTATTAACGTGCCCGGATTGCGCCGGGCTTTCCTCATAAAGCCACTCTTTCTGCTGTTTCGGAGGATGATGCCGCCCATTTCCAGAACGGAACGCGAAGCGTTGGAAGCGGGAACGGTCTGGTGGGATGGCGAACTGTTTTCGGGCAATCCGGATTGGGGAAAGCTTTTCGCGATGCCCAAACCGGAGTTGTCCGAGGAAGAGCAGTCCTTCCTCGACGGTCCGGTTGAAGAACTATGCCGGATGCTGGACGATTACAGAATCGTTGCAGTCGAGCGCGATCTCTCGCCGGAAATCTGGCGGTTTATCAAAGAGCGTCTTTTTTGGGGAATGATAATCCCAAAACAGTATGGCGGACTGGGCTTTTCCGCTCTAGCCCAATCCCAGGTGATTGTGAAGATTGCCAGCCGCAGCATCACCGCAGCCGTCACCGTAATGGTGCCCAACTCCCTCGGGCCGGCGGAATTGCTGCTGCGGTATGGTACGGAGGAACAGAAAAGGCATTATCTTCCTCGTCTGGCGAGGGGGGAGGAAATCCCCTGCCTGGCGCTCACAAGCCCCGAGGCGGGGAGCGATGCCGCTTCCATCCCTGACACGGGGATTGTCTGCCGGGGAGTGTTCAAAGGAGAAAAGATCCTCGGAATCAAACTCAATTGGGAGAAGCGCTATATCACTCTCGGCCCGATTGCAACCATACTCGGGCTCGCTTTCCGGCTTCGGGATCCCGAACACTTGCTTGGAAATGATGTGGAGCCTGGAATCACTCTGGCATTGATTCCAACCGGCACTCCCGGCATCACGATCGGCAGTCGCCATAATCCTCTGGGAGTTCCGTTCCAGAACGGTCCTAATCGAGGGGAAGACGTTTTCATTCCTGTGGAATGGATTGTCGGAGGCAAGTCCGGAGCCGGGCAAGGCTGGCAGATGATCATGGAAAGCCTGGCCGCCGGCCGTTCCATCTCAATGCCTGCTCTCAGCACCGGCGTGGGGAAATTCACCGCTCGTGTCGTCGGCGCGTATGCCAAAATCCGCCGGCAGTTTCGCATCTCAATCGGCCACTTCGAAGGAATTGAAGAAGTACTGGCGCGGATCGCCGGCAGCCTGTACCGGATGGATGCAGCGCGCACGTTGACCGCCGGCGCTGTGGACCTGGGAGAAAGGCCTTCGGTAATCTCCGCAATAATAAAATATCATTGTACCGAACAGATGCGGAAAGTGGCGAACGACGGCATGGACGTGCTTGGGGGAAGCGGCATCTGTCTGGGTCCACGCAATATGCTTGGACGCATTTACCAGGCTGCTCCCATTGGAATTACGGTGGAAGGAGCCAATATCTTGACCCGCTCGATGATTATTTTTGGTCAGGGTGCGATCCGCTGTCATCCGTACATGCTCAAGGAAATGAGATCGGTGACGAATCCCGATACCCAAAAAGGGTTAGAGGACTTCGACGGGCTTCTGAGACAGCATATAGCTTTCGTTTTCCGTAACGCCGCTCGCAGCTTGGCTTTCGGCCTTACCGGAGGACGTCTGGCGAAGGCCCCAGCCTCGCACGCTCGTCGCTATTACCAGATTGCGACACGGTTCTCAACAGCCTTTGCCCTGACAACGGACCTTATCCTGATGATGCTTGGCGGCGAGCTTAAGAGAAAGGAGCGGATCTCCGCACGGCTCGCGGATATTCTGACGCATCTGTACCTCATTTCCGCGCTCCTCAAGCAATTCAAAGATCGGCAGGAGCCTCTGGATGAACTGCCTCTTCTGCTGTGGGCGTGTGAGGAAAGTGCGCATGAAATTCGGATAGGCTTCGAAGAGCTTTTCGAAAATCTGCCGTTTCGTCCGGCGGCATGGTTCTTGCGGCTGATGATCTTTCCCCTTGGCCGTGGTTTCGCCCGCCCGGACGACCGGCTTGGCGGCAGAATCGCTGGAATCCTCATGGAACCTGCGGCGCTCCGGGATCGTTTAACCGCCGGGATGTTCAATCCGACCGACCTGTCCGATCCCCTGGGGAGACTCGAAGACGCCTTGAACAAAGCAACGGCAGCTGAGAACGCGGAACAGAAGCTGCGCAACGCCGTAAAGACGGGACGGTTGCAGCGGCAGGACGAAGAATCCTTGCTGGAAATGGGAGTAAGTGCGGGAATCCTCAGCAGTGAAGAAGCCGACTCTGTGCGTCAAGCCTCGGCAGCGCGCAGGGAAGTAATCAAGGTCGACGATTTTCCGGAAATATAAATGCGGTTTTTATGATGAACAGCGGATCCTATCCAGCAGGCAGACCGGTTTACATAGTGGATGGCTGTCGCACTCCGTTCCTGAAATCGAGGGGAAGACCCGGTCCGTTCACGGCCTCCGATCTCGCGGTGGCTGCGGGCAAATCCCTTCTGCTACGACAGCCTTTCCAACCCGACGCATTGGATGAAGTGATTCTTGGCTGCGTCATTCCCGGTCCCGACGAGACCAACATTTCACGGGTCGTGTCGTTGCGCCTCGGCTGCGGAAAGCGGATTCCGGCCTGGACGCTGCAGCGCAATTGCGGATCGGGGATGCAGGCGCTGGATGCCGCCGCCATGGGCATCGCCATCGGCCGGTCGGATCTTGTGCTCGCAGGCGGCACCGAAGCAATGAGCCACACTCCGGTGTTCCTGAACAATTCCATGCTGGATTATCTCGCAGAGTGGAATCGGGCTCGAAGCGTTTGGTCGAGGATCGGACTGCTGGCTCGGCTGCGCCCGAGACATCTACGTCCAGTCATCGGCCTTGTGCATGGGTTGACAGATCCGATCACCGGACTTTCCATGGGGCAGACGGCGGAGAATCTTGCCTATCTCTTTCAAATTGATCGCAGCCGAATGGATGCCTATGCCGTGGAAAGCCATCGTCGACTTGCCAGGGCACAGGATGAAGGACATCTCGCAGAAATCACTCCTCTATATTCTGCCGAAGGCAAATTCTATGACCATGACGAAGGAATCCGCCGCGATACCGGCATCTCGGAACTCGCACGGTTGAAACCGGTGTTCGATCGACCCTTCGGTCTGGTAACGGCCGGCAATAGCGCCCAAATCACGGATGGGGCGGCATGGATGATTCTGGCAAGCGAAGAGGCAGTTGCGAGATATCAATTGCCGGTTGCGGGCAGGATTGTCGCATGCGCCTGGGTGGGCCTGGAGCCGGAAAAGATGGGACTCGGTCCGGTGCATGCAATGACTCGGATTCTAAAAGGACAGGGATTGCGGGCCGAGGAAATCGACTATTGGGAGATCAACGAAGCTTTTGCCGCGCAGGTCCTTGCCTGTCTTGAAGCGTGGCAGAGCCCGGAATATTGCAGAAACGAACTTGGATTGGATGAGCCGTTTGCCGCTATCCATACCGACCGGCTTAATATTGATGGAGGCGCACTGGCAGTGGGCCATCCGGTTGGAGCGAGCGGTGCTCGAATTGTTCTTCACCTGCTAAGTGTTTTGGGCCGAAATCAGGCGAAACGCGGAATGGCCAGCCTCTGCATCGGCGGCGGGCAGGGTGGCGCCATGCTGATCGAGCGGTACTAGGGGTATTGGATGGAATATACGCATGCAAATCACCGGCACTGGACAACAAAGCTGGATAGCGACGGCATCCTCTGGCTCTGTCTGGACCGGGCAGATAAAAACGTAAACAGCCTTTCGCGCGAGGTATTGATAGAACTGGAAGATCTCCTGGACGCTATTTCCCAAAAGCTGCCGTTGGGCATCATCCTCTATTCCGGAAAGCCGGGTGGGTTTATCGCCGGAGCAGATGTCGCGGAGTTTGCCTCTATTGTCGATGCTTCCGAAGTGCGGAAACATATTGAGTGGGTCCATGCAGTCTTCTCTCGGCTCGAGCGGCTCCCTATCCCCACGGTCAGCATGATCCACGGATTTTGCCTTGGTGGAGGATTAGAGCTTGCGCTTGCCTGCCGCTGTCGCATCGCCGTGGATATTCCGGAAACACAATTGGGGACGCCGGAGGTAAAACTGAATATCCATCCCGGCTACGGAGGGACGGTCCGCCTGATTCGCCTGATCGGGCCGCTGGCGGCGTTGGAGATGATGCTGAGCGGCAGAAGCATCAATGCGCAACGCGCGCTCCGCATCGGTCTTGTGGATTACGTCGTGCCGGAACGGCAGAAGGCGCGGGCGGCACAGGCCGCGATTCTGCATCCTCCTTCGCGCAAAAAAACCAACATCTTCCATTCATTGTTCCAGAAGCGGTTTCTACGGTTCCTGCTGAGCCGATACCTTCGCCGGATGGTCGCAAGGCGCGCCGATAGAAACCATTATTCCGCTCCCTATGCCCTCCTCGATCTGTGGGAACGGTTTGGCGATAATCCGTTCGTTATGTATCGCGAAGAAGCACGGTCGGTTGCCGATCTTGTAACGGGCAGCTCCGCGCGGAACCTGGTGCGTGTTTTTCTGCTTCAGGAACGAATGCGTTCGCTTGGGCGGCAGTGGAAGTACACTCCGCGCTCGGTGCATGTGATTGGCGGAGGGACCATGGGCGCGGATATTGCATCATGGTGCGTCCTACAAGGACTCCGCGTAACGATCCAGGACGTCGAACAGGAACGACTGGCGACTGCAGTCAAACGCGCGTCGGAACTATTTCGCAAAAAACTCAAGGAACCGCGCAGAGTGATCGAAGCCCTCGACCGATTTGTCCCTGATATGCGCGGAGATGGCGCCGGTCGCGCGGACGTCGTCATTGAGGCGATTTTTGAGAATGCAGCGGCGAAAAGAAAGCTGTATCAGGAGGTCGAACCCAAGATGCGCCAGGATGCGTTGCTGGCTACCAACACCTCCAGCATACCCTTGGAAGAGCTTGCCGAGACATTGCAGCATCCGGAACGATTTGTGGGACTCCACTTTTTCAATCCTGTATCCCAAATGCCATTGGTGGAAGTCGTGCGGGGTCAGAGAGCGGATGCCGCCAGATTTAATGATGCGATCAGCTTTGTTTCGGCGATCCGGCGCCTGCCGCTTCCTGTGGTCAGCGCTCCCGGATTTCTCATAAACCGGATTTTAACGCCCTACCTGCTGGAAGCGGTTCGCCTCGAACAGGAAGGAATTCCGGCTGATACGATAGATCGTGCAGCCAGGGAATTTGGCATGCCGATGGGTCCCCTTCTGCTTGCCGACACCGTTGGGCTCGATATCTGTCTTTCTGTCGGACATATTCTCGCCGGGCATTTCAATTTTGAAGTTCCGAAGCGATTGGAGGATCTGGTGGCCATGGGCCGACTCGGGAAAAAGAGCGGCCGAGGCTTTTATAACCACCGGAAGCAGAACGCGATATTTGCCAGAAAAAAAAGAAGTCCGCAACCGGATGAAGATCTGACGGACCGCTTAATCCTGAGCCTCCTCAATGAAGCGGTCGCATGCCGGAGGGAGGGAATCGTGTCCGATGGGGATCTGCTGGACGCGGGCGCCGTTTTTGGCATTGGGTTTGCGCCGTTCCGCGGCGGACCTCTGCACTATATTCGCACTCGAGGCGTGGATGCTATCCGTGCCCGGCTCAAAACACTTCACGCGCGCTATGGCGAGCGCTTTACACCGGACCCGGGATGGCCCGATTTCCCGGGATTTTAAACCCTAACCAATTTTCAAAACTGAAATCCAAAGAGACGTATTCGGCTGTATAATACCGCCGGGAATTTTCCCGACTGGAAAGCTGTGAGGGCTGCATGCCCCGTGCAACGGACATCATCGATCCGAAAACTGCGGGAACGATTGCCGGATTATTCCGGGAACGTGTTCGGCGCACACCCTACGCCTCTGCCTACCGGTATTTCAATGTCGAGGAACACCGGTTCAAAACCATGGCATGGAGCGCAGTGTTCCGTCGCGCGGCACGTTGGCAAGGCGCGCTGGAACGGGAGAATCTGCGTCCCGGGGATCGTGTAGCAGTGATTCTGAGGAACTGTCCGGAGTGGATGCTCTTCGACGTGGCTGCTCTGGGCCTTGGCTTAATAACAGTGCCGATTTTCGCGGATGACCGGCCCGCAAATATCGCCCATATCCTGAAGGAATCCGGCTCACGCTTTGTTTTATTGGAGGAGGAAGCACTCTGGCGGAGCGTTGAAGAGGAGGCGGGGCTCCTTTCAGAAATCGAAAGGATTGTTGCACTCCATCCCGCATCTTCCTCACGGTCGGAATCGGATAGCGGCGGCGCATTGTCCCGGACGAATACGAAATGTGATTCGCGTGTGATCGGTCTTGAGTCCTGGCTGCCCGAAATAGACAGGGAGTATCGGGTGAATTGCCGGGACGCGGCCGAACTGGCGACCATTGTCTACACCTCGGGTACCACGGGCATGCCCAAAGGAGTGATGCTTTCACACGGGAATATACTGGAGAACGCCTTTGCATGCCTGCAGGCTGAGTCCATTTATCCGGAGGATGTGTTTCTCTCCTTTCTGCCTCTCTCCCACACGTTTGAACGGACCGTGGGATATTACATTCCCATGATGGCCGGGGCATGTGTGGCGTATGTTCGGTCCATCGACAAGCTGTCCGAAGACCTCCTGGAGGTGCGTCCGACCGTTCTGATCTCTGTTCCTCGAATTTATGAAAGAATTCACAAAAAAATAGCGGAAAGCCTGGAAAATAAACCGCTCCCGCTCCGGCTCCTTTTCCGCCTGACCGTTCATACAGGATGGCAACGGTTTCTCCACCTTCAGCGGCGCCGAAGATGGACGCCGCTGTTGCTGTTGTGGCCGATACTGAACAGAGTCGTGGCACGGCGTTTGACCTCGGGTCTGGGCGGCCGATTGCGTTTATCGATCAGCGGAGGCGCGCCTTTGGCGTTTCCCATTGCCCGCGTTTTCATCGGATTGGGACTGAATCTGCTGCAGGGGTATGGTCTGACAGAAACGAGCCCGGTAATTTCCTTCAACACCTCAGGTGACAACATTCCTACAACGGTCGGGTGCCCGCTACCCGGAGTAGAATCGGCAATCGCCGCAGATGGGGAGTTATTGGTCCGCGGACCCAGTGTGATGCTTGGCTATTGGCGCAACGGAACAGCGACCGAAGCAGTCATCGACTCCGAGGGATATTTCCATACCGGCGACCTCGCGCGCAGGGATGAAGGCGGCCACCTCACAATTGTCGGCCGCATCAAGGAGATCCTTGTGCTTTCCACGGGAGAAAAGATCTCTCCGGGGGATCTGGAACTCGCCATTGCGGTGAATCCTCTATTTGAGCAGGTGATGGTTGTTGGAGAAGGCCGGCCATATCTGGTAGCTCTGGTCGTGCTAAACCGCAGGCGATGGGAATCCCTGGCTGCCGATCATGGCATTGCGTTCGAACATCTGGATCTGCTCGACGACGAAAAAGTGGAGCGCATCCTTCTATCCGAAATCGCCCGGCAGGTTCACCACTTCCAGAGATATGCCCAGATCCGTCGGGTGCACGCTTCATTTACTCCGTGGAGCGCGAAGGAGGGATTGATTACTCATACTCTTAAACTGCGGCGCAAAGAGCTGCTGGCGCGATTTATTCAGGAGGTGGCGTCGCTTTTCAAGGGACATTGATGATCGGTTCGTTCATTCGAATGCGATATAATATTGTATGAAGCTTATGAAACGGAAATCTATCGCCAAGAAGACCGGCAAAATATTCCTATACACTCTCGGCGCCATAACCGGGGCATTCTCCGCGGGTGCTTTGCTCGGAGCCTGGACCATGATACGGCCCGGTCGGAAAAGGGACTATGATTGTATCGGTCATATCGCTTTCGGAAAACTGGAACCGATCTCGCTGATAGCGTCCGATGACGTTCGGCTGCATGCATGGGTGCAACGGTCCTCAAAAGCGACGTCGAATCGATGGGTCATATTGCTTCATGGATACCGATCGGACAGATTGATCCTGCAATCGAGGCGCAACTTCTTTGTGCGGCGGGGATACCATACGCTGCTGCTGCATTTTCGAGGACACGGGAGCAGCGAGGCGGCAAACATCTCTTACGGCTTCCAGGAACGATTGGATGTGAAGGCGGCATTTGACTTCATCCGATCCAGCTATGCCGGCCAGCCGGTGCAGATTGGAATCGATGGAGTTTCCATGGGTGCCGCCGCTGCCGTCTTTGCGGTGAGTTATGAATCCATCCACCCGGATTGGGTGATCCTGGAGTCCTGCTATGACAATATCGACCGGGCATTAACCAATCGTTTGAGAGAACTCGTCTACGGTGCTTTCGTCCCGCTCATCGCGCGGCCTCTGGAATTTGCAGGGAAACACGTATTCCATCTGCCCTTGGAAGACCTCAATCCCCAAAAAGCGCTGGGAAAAATTCTATGCCCTGTTCTGGTGCTTGCGGGCGATTCCGAAAAAGTGCTGAAAGCCGCTGAAGTCGAACAGTTTTATCAGGGCATTCCCGAACCCAAGCGTCTGGTCTTTTTCCCGGGAGCAGCCCATGAAGATCTGCTGATGTATGACCCACGACGGTTTAACAAAGCCGTTTCCGATTTCCTCCGTGATTTCTCTCCATCCCTCGAGGATAGCCGGAAACCATCCGGCGAACCCACCTCGGTGGATGCCCCGATAGCTTGAATGGCGCCTACTGATTAAGGCCAATACAGAAACCGCCTTTCCAATCACGGGAATCCCGTAGGCTGCCGATCTCGGCCTTCTCCGTTGATCCCGACAAGCGACCTGTGCGGTAAAATACTTTATATAAAAAAGTACTTTTTATGATATGATTCCAGTCCGAACGGTAACTCTGTCATCGATTCCATATTTCCGAGGAGAAAACTATGAATAACGATCTATCGCAGCCTGCGGTGCCTCCCTTGGTGCCGAAGCCTGTTTCAAGGCGATTTTCGACGATGCTCAAAATGGCGGCCATCACGGTCCTTGTGCTGCTTCTGCTGATCCCGCTGGCGATGGTTCAGTCCGTCCTTCGGGAGCGGCTGCAGCGGCGCGACGAGGCCGTGCGCGAGATCACGTCCACCTGGGGCAGGGAACAGACGGTTCTCGGACCGGTCCTGATCGTCCCGTACAACTACGAGAGGAAATCCTGGAAAGACCAGGTGACAAACTCGCAAATGGAGCGCGTTGAATTCCGGGAGATACTCCGCAACCGGGCCTTCTTTCTTCCCGCCTCATTGAAGGCCGAGGGCGCGCTCAAACCGGATCGCCTGCACAGAGGGATCTATGAAGCGGTCGTCTACAGCGGGTCCCTGGACATGAGCGGCAGTTTCATTCGGCCGTCTTTTGAGGAATGGAGTGTCGATCCGAAACAGATTCTCTGGGATGAAGCGGAAGTGGCCATCTTTATTACAGACCTTCGGGGCGCGAAGGAATCGCTCCAGATCAGGCTGGCCGGACAGATGATTTCTCTGAAACCCGGCGCAAAGCTCCCAGGGTTTGATGGCGGCGTGTACGCCAGGGTCCAGGGCCTGCGGTCCGATATGGATAGCATTCCCTTCCAGATGCACCTGACATTGAATGGCAGCAGCAGTCTGCGCTTGGCTCCGCTCGGCATCAACAACGATGTGCGGATCGCGTCATCCTGGCAGGATCCGAGTTTTCAGGGCGCCTTCCTGCCCACGGAACGTGAATTGACTCCCGGCGGTTTCCGAGCGCGCTGGCAGATTCCATATTACGGACGATCCTACCCGCAGCAGTGGACGGATGGGAATTCTGTTCCTCAAACCGCCATTGCCGCGTCGCTTTTTGGCGTCGACCTTGTTCCCGGCCTCGATTCCTATCGATATGTCGAACGTTCCATCAAATACGGCATTCTGTGTATCGTGCTGGTGTTCACCGCCTTCTTCCTGTTTGAAGTGCTTTCTCCCGTGCGCATTCATCCTTTCCAGTACGCGCTGGTTGGGATCGCGCTCTGCCTGTTTTACCTCGGCTTGCTTGCGCTGTCGGAAATCTGGTCCTTCAGCGCGGCATACTGGACCGGAGCCGCTGCGGCGACGTTCATGATAGCCTTATATGGGGCGACAACGCTGCGAAGCACCGGACGGGCATTTCTTATCGGCATCGGTCTTGCCCTGGTGTACGCGTTCCTGTTCGTGATCCTGCGCCTTCAGGACTACTCTCTGCTCGTCGGCACAGCAGGCCTATTCCTCGTGCTGGCTCTTGTGATGTATGTGACGCGCAATGTGGACTGGTATGCGCGCGACAACGGATAACCCAGGGTCCCCCAGAAGGGGATATTTCATGATCGCCGGCTGCGGGTACAATAGCAGCCGGCGATCGTCCAATTATCTATCAGTTGAAAGGCGGGACGATTGCACCGTTTTCACTCACCAAGAGAGATAGGCAATAACGCTGGAAGATCAGGATACCAATACGAACATGCTCGGACGTAATATAGGGATGACGGATCGCGGTTCCGGAGGAGGAATTGATGCAAAAAAGAAAGCTTGGGAATAGTGGTTTGGAAGTCTCGGCGATCGGGCTCGGTTGTATGGGAATGAGTTTTTCGTATGGTCCGCCCAAAGACAAGCAGGAGATGATTTCTCTGATTCGGACTGCAGTCGAACGCGGCGTCACATTCTTCGATACTGCCGAAGTGTACGGCCCTTTTATTAACGAAGAACTTGTGGGCGAAGCACTGGCTCCCATGCGTAAGCAAGTAGTGATCGCCACAAAGTTCGGGTTCAAACTTGATCCCCAGGGTGGACCGGGCTGGCAAGGCCTGGATAGCCGGCCAGGGCACATCAAGGAGGTTGCAGAAGGCTCGCTCAAGCGACTCAGGACTGATGTCATCGATCTCTTCCACCAACACCGTGTTGATCCGGACGTGCCGATTGAAGATGTGGCCGGAGCGGTGAAGGATCTGATTCAGGAAGGCAAGGTCAAACATTTTGGCCTCTCTGAAGCAGGAGTGCGAACAATCCGCCGTGCACACGCGGTCCAACCGGTCACTGCCCTCCAGAATGAATACTCGCTGTGGACGAGGACTCCTGAGAAGGAGGTGCTACCGACCCTTGAGGAACTCGGAATCGGCTTGGTTGCCTATAGCCCTCTGGGGAAGGGCTTCCTCACGGGAAACATCAATGAGAATACCACTTTCGACAGTACCGACTTCCGAAACGTCCTGCCTCGCTTTACGCCTGAGGCTCGAAAAGCGAATCAGGCTCTGGTGGATCTGCTCGGAAAGATTGGAGAGCGAAAAAAAGCCACACCCGCCCAGATTGCGCTCGCGTGGCTGCTGGCTCGGAAGCCATGGGTTGTTCCCATCCCCGGCACAACGAAGCTGCATAGGCTGGACGAGAACATTGGGGCGGTCGTGCTCGAACTCACGTCCGGTGAACTTGACGAGATCGATAGCGCTGCTTTAAAAATAACGGTGCAGGGGACTCGGTACCCTGAGCACCTGGAGAAGCTGACAGGTCTATAACCGGCCCCAACGGCGGCACCCTCGATTGAATGAGGATCCCCTTGATGAAGGATTCCCATTAGCCTCCAATGCAAGAAGTGTCCGCACTGCCGTCGTCAATCCGTTCGGAATCAGGGTCGCCATCGGGAATCGCTTTTGGGCGCAACAAGCGGAGCACCCAGATCCGATAGCGAAATGCTATAGGCGTGGAAGCAGGAAGGGTGAAGACATGAGCATCTCAGAAACCGCGAACCAGAATCATGAAAAGCTGTTCCCGAATCACAAATCGACTCTGAAGGTGACCGATCCGGAGCTTGTGGAGGTGTTTGATAATTTTGCCTTCGATGAAGTACTTTCCTACGGAACTCTGGATGACCGGACCCGGCTGATGGTGATTCTGGCAGCGTTGATCGCGAGTCAGACTCTGAGCGAATACAAGGTCATGCTCGGAGCAGCCCTGACAATTGGGGTTACGCCTGTCGAGGTAAAGGAGATTGTGTACCAGGCTGTGCCGTATTGCGGGGTAGCCAAAGTCCTGGACTTCATCCACGCGACGAACGAAATCCTGGTGAACCGCGGTGTGACGCTACCGCTCCCGGGTCAGTCCACAACCACACCGGAAACGCGATTTAAGAAAGGGCTGGAGCTGCAAAAAACAATCTTCGGTGGGACAATCGACAGGATGTATGCCGATTCGCCGGAAAACCAAAAACACATCCAGCGATATCTGTCCGACAACTGTTTCGGTGATTACTACACCAGAACGGGGCTCGACATAAAGATGCGCGAATTGCTGACATTCTCGATGATCCTTTCATTGGGTGGATGTGAGCCGCAGCTGAAAGGGCATATTCAGGGCAATGTCAGCGTTGGAAACACCAAAGAAACCCTGCTGAGTGTGGTCACGCAGCTGCTCCCCTATGTCGGATATCCGAGGACACTGAACGCTATCCGATGCCTGAATGAAGTCACCCCCGAAACTATGTAGATGAGGAGCATGTTGAAGAAGGTCTTTTTGCTTGTGCCGGCAGCAATGATGCGTTTCTCTCTGCGCCGAAGCACTTGGTAAATAGCCGCTTCCCTCGACCCGTCAATGCCCTCTTTGTTTTATTCGAGGCGTGTGTATTTTAAGGTGCGTGGAATGCGCGGCCCTGAATTCGCGCACCTTTGTGCTTTTTGTATTGAAAATCTGGGCTTTTTAAGACGTAATTCTTTTCCGGGTCATCAACATAAACCAATATGGAGGAATCGCGCATGAAATTGCGTATCGCTGTGATTGCAATTTTGTGTATAGGCCTTTTTTGCAGTGCTTCAATGCTGAGCAATCAGACCTATGCGCAAGGAAAGAGGGACGTTTCGGCCAACGGACCTGTGGTCATGCCTAAAATTACGGTGCTCAACCCGATGGGAACGCCGCCGCCGATTACATTGGTACCTCAGGCATCGCGCCTCGGCACGCTGGAAGGCAAAACCATCTATTTCATAAATACCGGCTATATCGGAACCGATCGCCTTATGTCAGTGATGATGGATTGGTTTAAGGCCAACTATCCCAAAACCAATATCGTGTACAAGGATAATACGAGCGGGGCCGGATTGGCTGAGATAAGTAAAGCCTTGTGGACAGAAATTTCTGAAAAAGGGGACGCCGCGATTGTCGGACTGGGCCATTGAAGCCTCTGTGCTCCAGGGGCGGTTCGCCTCTCTTTTGATATCGAATCCAAAATGAAAAAACCCGCAGTGCCTCTCATCCTGAACGACTTTGAAAAACAGGAAAAGGAGGTATCGTTAAACCTCGGCATGCCCGGCCTCCGAATCCAGTATTTCCGTGGCCCGGTCTGGGGCAAAACGAATGAGCAGCTCAGGAAGCAGATTGTGGAAGGCAACAATCCGATAACCGGAAAACCGGTGATGCCGGAGCTGGTGGAAAAACTGGTAAAACCGCTGACTGCCGAAGAGCAGAAGACCGGGACATTGCAGCAAAACATGGGACCGAAGACGTACACGGGAACTCCGGACGAACTCCAGAAATTGTTTCTCCAAAAGAGATATACAGACTTCCTGCCTGTGGTATTGCCTACGGAAGATAAAGTCGCTGAGATGCTGAAGTTCACGAGCCACCAGCCTACTGAGGTTCTCGGTAAGATGAATCCCGGGTCTGAAGCTGGTGAAGCCTGGACCTACACGGTAAAGGATGCGGCCATAAGTGCAGTCATGGCGGGCGCACAACCGGAATATTTCCCGGTCATTCTGGCATTGGGTTCGACCGGCATGACGGCCGTCAATGTCTCTGACAACGGCTTCATGGCGGGCGCTGTAATCAATGGAAAGATTCGTGATGAAATCGGGCTGAATTACAAAGAGGGCGCCGTGGGACCCTATGCACAGGCCAATACGACCATTGGAAGAGCCTGGAGCCTGCTGTCCATCAATGGCGGAAACTGCGGCAAAGTCGGAACAACCTACATGGGCACGATCGGCAATCCCATGAATCTGATCGGGATCATCATCGCCGAAAATGAAGAGAAATCTCCTTTTAAGCCGCTGTCAGTGAGGCGCGGATTCAAAGAGGGTGAGAATATCGTCACTCTGTTCATGGGATGGGGCATTCTTTCTGCCAAGAACTGGGCCGCAGATGTATGGGGGCCAAACATGAATTATCCCGGGATCATCAAAGAGATCTACAACACACAGGACGGATCCTTGTTTGGAACCTGCGTCGTTCTGAGTCCACCCGTCGCCAATTTCATCAAGGATGCTGGATACGATACCGTGGAAAAGTTTACGGAATGGGTAACGGGTCTGCAGCCTGGAGCCAAGCCCGCGCCCCGTGGGAACCTCAATAGTGGCATTCGTATGTCTGGCGGCACGTTTACTGTCATTGTCACTGGAGGATCCAACAACAACTACTTCAGTATGGGCGGCATGGTGCCTTCCCAATCAGTCCCGATTGATAAGTGGCGATAGTAGAAATCCAGAAATAACTGAGATAATCCAGATCTCAAGGTTTTGCCTGGAAGTCAGCCGGCATGTTGGAAAATGAACCTAAGCGGGCGGTGCCTCTCTCTGCAGAAGAACTATTACTGTTCTGAGGCGCCGCCAGCGGTTGTGTTCCGTGGAGCGGCCTCTCCATTGTATTTAGGAGCATGTCAAAAATTAGGCTGCGATCTCCCAGTTCGCTTCAAACGTATTGTCATACAGGGTATATAAGTATCCCAGCATCTTCCCAACCCCTGGCTGCACACCATCTCTCTGTCGCCAGTAGATCAGATAAATGGCCTGCACCATGCAAGATTTGCCGGTTTTGGGATCCAGCTCAATATTTTGCCAAACCTCCCTTTTTTCCATAACCCGCCAGAGAGTGCCATAAGTCTTGCTGCGTACAACTTGCCCAACTTCGGGTAATCCTTTTTTTTGGACGATTTCTTCGTATTCTTTCATGGCCGCCTCCTCAAATCGGTGAAATTGGCCAACCCTTTATTTGTAAAAATACGACTCGTTTCCGCAAGTTTCAAGTTGCCGATCGGAAGACCGAATCCTGGAATCCCTGGAAAACTCTGGAATGGAAAATCCTGGACACCCACTTTTTTGAATTATTTTTGGCTCAAACCATGAGTTCGCAGTTAGACGTAGTGAAACGAGGTGAACCATGGGGCTCGCGCGCAGCGTTTATGTCAAAGATGGTCAGGAAGGGGTTTTTCACTGTTTCTGCAGGTGTGTCCGCCGGGCTTTCCTTT
>DATJPG010000064.1:0-25916 GCA_035506515.1 Acidobacteriota bacterium | reverse complement strand
CTGTCGGCTGTCGGCTATCAGCTGTTGGCTGTCAGCTGTCGGCTGTCAGCTGTCGGCTGTCAGCTGTCGGCTGTCAGCTGTCGGCTGTCGGCTATCGGCTGTCAGCTGTCGGCTGTCAGCTGTCGGCTATCAGCTGTCGGCTGTCAGCTTTCGGCTATCAGCTGTCGGCTGTCAGCTGTTGGCTGTCGGCTGTCGGCTATCAGCTTTCAGCTATCAGCTTTCAGCTATCAGCTGTCGGCTATCAGCTGTCGGCTGTCGGCTGTTGGCTGTCGGCTGTTGGCTGTCAGCTGTCGGCTGTTGGCTGTCAGCTGTCGGCTGTCAGCTGTTGGCTGTCGGCTGTCAGCTGTTGGCTGTCAGCTGTCGGCTGTCAGCTGTCAGCTGATAGCTGATAGCCGATTCC
Organism: Acidobacteriota bacterium; assembly: GCA_035506515.1. Taxonomy (GTDB): domain Bacteria; phylum Acidobacteriota; class UBA6911; order UBA6911; family UBA6911; genus UBA6911. The sequence goes on along the minus strand of DATJPG010000064.1, from coordinate 25,516 downwards.
CGCTATGCCGAGGATTCCTCCGCTGCTGCGACAGGCGGCTTCTTATCTTCTACGACGGCGTCCATCGAGACTTCCGGCACCGTAAGAATCAGCAGGAAGGCCAGCAGCATGGTGATCGCGCCAAGAAGGAACACACTCTGCAAGCCCGCTTCCATGGAACTTCGGATCGCGTCCACCGTCTGCTTGAACAGTTCCGCTCCACCGGGACCGGTCCGGTTGAAAGTATCCTCGAGCGTTTTCATTGCCTTTGGCGACAGCAGCACTTTGGGGTCGCCCAGGGAAGCCATCGTCGTCTTGTCCGCAACCTGGTGCAAGCCCGCGGGCAAAGACGCTTCCAGTTTCTTTGCATAGGAAACATTCATCGCCGCGCCGAGGATGGCCGGGGAAATTGCCATTCCGATGGTGATGCTGAAAAAAATAGCTCCCATCGATGCGCCCAGCAGTCGTTTCGGAACCGCGCATTGAACGACTAGCGTGTTGACGGTTGGGACCGCTCCGAGCCCCAGTCCCGCGAGCGTGCCCGCGATTACGCTCCAGAGTACCGGAGTTGAAGCGTCAAAAGATACGATACCGAAAAGAACGGCGGTCACCAGACCGTATCCTGAAATATACATCCACTTATAACGCTTTGTTTTTGCCAGGAGAAATCCGGTGAACACGCCGATGAAGGCCACCAGTACACTGTACGGCGTCATGATCAGCCCGCTCCGCATCACGCTGATCCCCTGCACGCCCTGCAACAGGAAGGGGAAATACATCATCATCCCCATCAGGCCGATAAAGGACATCAGGCTGGAAACCGCGACCGTGAGAAATGTCCGGTTGCGAAACACCTGCGGATCCAGGATCGGCTCGTCCGCCTCTGTCTCAGCGCGGAAAAAGAGTATCCAGGAAATCAGCGCGCCGCCCAGCATGCCGAGGACCTGCACGGAAGCCCACGGATATGTGTCCGTCAATGAAATCCCGATGATCGACAGAGACGATGCGATAAATACCAACACGGCGCCGCGCAGGTCGATTTTGCGCGCAAGCCTTTTCGCAGTGCGCGGAATGCCGAACGGAACCATGATCAGGCAGAAAACCAGCAGGGGAACACCCATCCAGTATATATGGCGCCAGCTGTAGTGATCTACCATCCACCCGCCCAGTGTGGGCCCGCACAGTGCACAGATCCCCTGAGGGATGTTCAACAGGCCAATCCATTTGCTGCGCTCGGCGGGCGCATACATATCGCCCAGGACCGAATAACAGAGCGGCATCAGCGCCCCGTTGCCTACGCGAGATAAGGTATTGGCGGCGATCAGGAAAACAAACGTTGGGCTTAGGGCGCTGAGGATCGTCCCCGCGATGTAGATAATCATGGAGACGATCAGCATGATCCTGCGCCCGTACATATCTGAAAACTTGCTGAACAGGAGCGTTACGAAAGCCGCAGCCAGGGAAGGAATCGAGAGTGACCATGAATACAGAGCCATCCCGTCCAGGTCGGCCGCCATCCTGGGTCTGGCAATGGCCAATTGCTGGATAAAAAAACTCACGGTGAAAATGATGGAAAAGACGGCGATCAAACTGAGAACGATGTGCCGGCTGCTTGGGCCGGATTTCGCATCGGGCATTCGGTTTCTCCTGGCAGCTTTCAGCCATCAGCTCTCAGCCATCAGCCGATCGCCGACAGCCGAAAGCTGATGGCTTTTTGTGCTATTTCCTATAGTAGCCGTATTCGTTCACGGCCTCGATCATGGCGCGCAGGTTTTCCAGCTTGGGATTGTCCGCGATCGCGCCGGCCGACAGGATGAATCCGCCGCCCTTGCCGCAGCCCTCGATCAGCTTGCGGCAATACTCCTTCATGTCGGCGGGTTTTCCCGTGACCACCAGCGACGACGGCACGTTTCCCTGGATCGAACACTTGTTGCCCAGGACTTCTTTCGCCTTGAACATGTCCGTGCGATCGAAATACCAGCAGACAGAGCCCTTTGGGAATTCGTTGATCGTTTCCAGCCGGGAGTTGAATCCGCCTTCGGCGAACATGCTCTGGACCAGCCCTTCCTTGATGAAGGCGTCCATGACCTTTTTCAGCGAAGGCCAGTAGAAAGTTTCAAACTGTTTTTGCGACATCCAGCCGTCCGCGCCCTTGTGCAGCGGATACGTCACCATGAAAACGTTCGCTATGTTGGGGGCGGTCAGAACGGACTTGATTGTGAAATCGGCTACAACATCCAGCGCCTCCAGCAGCTTGTCCGGACGACGGTACATGTCCTTCAGGATCGGCTGCGTGCCGCGCAGCGTGTCGCCCAGCGTGTCGAAGGGAGCCTTGCAGAAAGCGCCGAAGGCTGTCGGATAACCGCAGGCGGCAGCGGATGGACCGAGATTTGCGAACGCTTTCATCATTTTCTGGAATTCCTTGCCCACATCCATCAGCTTTTGCAGCATGTTCTGCATTTCCGGGCTGGCCAGCGGCATCAGCTGCACGATGTTCACGATTTCCACCATATCCGTCGCCGGCCGGAGCATCCGGAACGGCTCCAGCGCACCAAAAACCCGGGGCAGATAGGTTCGCATCCAGTAGTCGGAAGGATCGAGAATCAATGCGTCATACTCGTCCTGTTTCATGTACTCGGCTTCCATGAACTGAACGGAAGCGACATTTTCGCCCAGTTTGTGACCGGGCCACGAATAAAGCTTGTAGTCCAGCATGTCCAGGATCTTTCCCGGTGTGGCCATCATTGGGCTGGCCCAGTATTCCAGCTCTTCCCCGAATTCCTTGTTGAATTTGTTGCACGCCGCTACGGCTTTGTCATAGTCGTACATCGCTGTGCGGAAATTGATGCCATAGTTTGTATACGGCAGGTTACCCACAGGCAGGTTCAGAGGAACCCGATCCGGTTCCTGCACGTTATATGCATCCACGAGTCTTTGAGCCCGGATTTTATAGTTGTTTTTCGCCTTTTCGCTGACGAACTGCATGCCCGGCGGATTGACAAAACTGTCGAGCCTTCGCTGCCGCTTCTGTTCCGGAGTGAGTTGTGCCCAGTCGGTGGCCTGCGCCCCGGATAAATTCCCAATAGTGCCAAATATCGTTCCCATACCGTTTTCTCCAATCTTATTTTTGATTACGCCAACAGATTCATTACATAAACTTTCTGCAAAAATGCATGCATGCCCTCAGCGGTCGGCTATCCGCTGACAGCTGTTATCGTATGCAATACAGATGCTTGATCGTGCGCACAAACATTTTGCCGGCCGACACGGCGGGCGAAGCCATGATCGATTCGCCGAGCGAGTTCTTTGCCAGCAGTTCATATTTCGGCCCCGCTTTGATGACGTAGACATCGCCGTCCTCGCTCGCGCAGTACAGCTTCCCGTCCACGGCAACCGGTGACGCCGAGAACTGAATGCCGGTGTCGATTCTTGTTTTGCCGTACACTTCTTTTCCGGTCTTCGCCTCATAGCAGGCGATGAATCCCTGGTCCAGCACAACGTAGATGTAATCCCCGTAGGCGATCGGGGAGGGGATATAGGGTGCTGCGGTCGGCTGACGCCAGACAATCGCGTCCGAGCTCGTCGCACCGTCCTTCAACGTAACGTCGCCGTTGATTCCAGGGCGGAATGCGGTCATCGGCCGCACGGGCTCCGGGATGAACCCGGAGGAAACGATGATCATCCCCTGGATGAACGTCGGCGTCGGCGTCGTGATCGCGGTCGCCGGCCCGCGGCACTCCCACAGGAGCTTGCCCGTGTCGGGATCATAGCTGCGAATGGCTTTCGTCGCGTTGACGATCAATTCAGGCCGCGAACCTTTGAGATAAAGAAACGGGGTGCTCCAGGAAGAAAGTTCCTCGCGATCGACTTTCCACACGGTCTTCCCTGTCTTTTTGTCCAGCGCAATGAGGTACGACCGGCCCGTCTCCTGATCGCAGGTCTGAATCACGAAATTCTTGTAAAGCACCGGCGAACTACCCATCCCCCAGTTATTGCGCATCAGGAATTTGCCGAGATCCCGGCTCCAGATCAGCTTGCCCTTAAAGTCATAGCAATACATGCCCTGGTCGCCGAAGAAGGCAAACACATAGGTGCCGTCGGTCACCGGGGTCTGAGACGCGTAGCTGTTTTTCATGTGCCGTCCGTTAAACGGCTTCTGGGTGATCGCGGTCCGTTCCCAGAGAAGCTTCCCATGATCGCGGTCGAAGCATAGAACTTTCCATGAAATATCCGATGCATCGGGTTTCCGCTGAGCCTGGCCAAAGCCCTTCTGCCAGTCGGCTTCCTTCGGATCGGCATTGACTGCCGTTGTGACAAAGATCCGGTTGCCCCAGACGATGGGCGAGGAATGCCCAAGGCCTGGCACTTCCACTTTGTATTTGACGTTTTTATCCAGATCCCACTTCGTCGGGATTTTTTTCTCGCCGGAAATACCGAGCGTTCCCGGACCGCGCCAGCCCGGCCAGTTCTCTGCGCTCGCGGCCGACAAGGTTGTGGCGAATAGAATAATCAGGACTGTCTTTCGCATGGGGTAATCTCCTCTCTATGCCGTCGGCATAGAATAAGGCGGAGTCCCCATTTTTCAAAAGGAAGAATTGTGCATTTTAGCTTTCAGCTGGCGGCAATCAGCTTTCAGCCGAGAGCTGACAGCCGAAAGCTGATTGCCGATTTATTGCGGCTTGGCTTTTGCCTTGGGTGTCTTGGACCGGATTTGCTCGCGCTGTTCCGGGGTTAGTTCCTGCCATTTCCGGAAATTCTCCAGCATTCGGGCGCGTCGTTCTGGCGGCATCCGCATGAACCTGCGATACGTATTGCGCAGCTGTTGCTGACGCGCCGGCGGCAGGGACTGGAACCGCTTGTAGTTATTTTCCAGCCGCTCCCGCTGCGCCGGTGTGAGCTTCTGGTAAATGCCGTAGCTTTCCAGGATCTTCGCCCGTTCCTCGCGGTTCATCTGGCGCAGCTGCCGCAGCCGCCCCCGCAACTCCTGTCGCTGCTCCGGAGTCAGTTTCTTGAACTGCTGGTAACGCTCCCGCAGGGTTTCCCGCTGCTCCGGAGTCATCTGGCCCCACTCCTCTTCCGGAGTGGTCGTCGGAGTAGTCGCCGGAGTAGTCGTATCCTGCTGGCAGTAGGCAGCAGGCAGAGTAATCGCCATGGTGGCAAACAGAATTACGGTTAGGATGATTCGACGGTTTTTCATTTGTTATCCCCGGGTCTCTTTTTTGCCGGCACGGCCGGGCTATCTTCCTTTTTCTGATCCTTGTCTGTGAAGAGGTCCAGGTACTGGACCTTTTCGAAGCTCTGCAAAAGCTCCAGGTTTTCCAGGAGTTCGCGGTTTTTCAGTATTGCCTTTTCCTCTTCGGTCAGTGCCGTTGTTTTTTTCTGCTCGGCTGCTTTGGGCTTTTCCTCGCAGACAAGCATCGGCGCCGCCGGCATACACATCAGAGCGACAAGAAATGCAGCGGATTTCATTCGATGCTCCTTTGCTCTTGCGAGCCGTCAACCGCCGGCGTCATTTTTTCAATCGTGTCGAAGTTTTCCAGCAGATCCAGGTTATTGATGACGGCCATGTCCTGGAGCAGGTTCAGATTTTCTGCGATCGCGATTTCCCCTGGATTATCGGAGAGGCCGTATCTATCTCCCGAATGCCGCAGGAATATGCCCGCGGCCAGCAGCGCAGCCAGAGCTCCCACTGCCGTAAGCTGCCACGGGTGACGCCAGACGAACCAGGCGCTGCCCCGGCTTTCTTTAGAAAAATCGGCGGACATTGCCGCCCTTCTCCGCTGCAACTCCGCGTGGAAACGCGCGTCGAAATCCTCCGAGGGCTCGAGCGTCTCGTCGAGAACGGGCAGGATCTCGATCCTCTCGGCAGGACTCAGGGTGGACGCACACGCAGGGCAGGATGCAAGATGCAGACGCATATCCCGCGACCGGCTGCCGCTCATTTTGCCGTTCAGGAAATCGTCCAATACTTCGTGGACCTGTTCACAGTTCATATATTTATCAACCCCGGCAGCAAGGGCTTCAGCTTCTCTGCCAGAGTCTCCTTTGCTCTGTGGATCAGCGACTTGACCGCTTTTTCGCTGATCTTCATGATGTCGGCGACCTCGCCGTAGGAAAGCTCCTGGTATTTATTCAAGATGAAAGCGGCGCGCTGCTTCTCGGGCAGCTCGTCCAGCGACCGCTTCAAAGCACGGGAAACAGTCTGTTGTTCCAGCAACCGGTCCGCTTGAACGGGAGCGCTGGCGGTATGGGATATCTCGGTCTCTGGAATACCGCCGCCATCCTCCATATTCTTGAGAGCCGTGCGGACGTGCGGTTTCCGGATTTCGTTGAGGCACACATTAGTGGCGATCCGGTAGAGCCAGGTCGTGAATTTTGCCTTAGCCTGATACCCGGCTCCCGCTTCGTAGACCCTCAGGAAAATTTCCTGGGCCAGGTCTTCCGCCAAGCCGCGATTGCGAACAAACCGGTAGGCGAAATTAATAATGGGCCGCGTGTGCCTGGCGAACAGCTGCGTGAATGCCTCGGCATCCCCATCCTTAAAGCGGAGCATCAAGCCTGCATCCGAATCCTCGATCACGGTCTCTTCTATCATTTGGATCCTGTAGAGATTTTGCAGTGCCGCTTCCATTCCTTTTGCTCCACCTATAGTAACACTTCAGCCCGAAAAAAGTTTCGGCGCGAAATGAGTAAGTATCCTGCGGCAGAGCCGAAGACTTTAGCCCATAAAGAAGCTTAATAAGTATTATCGGGGTCGGCATCGGGGTCGGTATCGGGGTCGCAATCGGGGTCGGCATCGCTTAGGCTTTTCGCCTCCCGATTGCGACTGCGATCCCGATTCCGATACCGACCCCGATTGAATTGGCTGCCTCCCCGGAAGAGCAGGGAGATCTCTCAACAAATCAGCTGGTGGCACTATCAGCTTTAAGCCGAAAGCTGACAGCTGTTTGCCGACAGCTGAAAGTGCCCGTGCATCCCGGGCGGATTTCTGCTAGAATCCCGCCCTTCGATGAGTACGACAAAGCATCACAATTACGACGAAGACAAGATCAAATCGCTCTCTTCCCTGGAGCACATCCGCAAGCGCACGGGTATGTACATCGGCCGCGTCGGCGACGGTTCCGAATACGACGACGGCATTTACATCCTGCTCAAGGAGATCGTCGATAATTCCGTCGATGAATACATCATGGGCTACGGCGACCGGATTGCCGTCACGCTCGACGGTCCCAGGGTTACCGTGCGCGACTACGGCCGGGGAATCCCCCTTGGCAAGGTCGTGGAATGCGTCTCCCGAATCAACACAGGCGCAAAATACAGCGACGAGGTCTTCCAGTTCAGCGTCGGCTTGAACGGCATCGGCACCAAAGCCGTCAACGCCCTGTCGCGTACGTTTATCGTCCGCAGTTTTCGAGGCGGAGAATTCGCCGGGGCAGCCTTCGAACGCGGCAAGCTCCTGGAACAGCCAAAAGGAAAAAACGCAGGTGAGCCCGACGGAACGTTCGTCAGCTTCGAACCGGATCCGGAAATTTTCGGCTCCGTCGCCTTCGCCGCCGAACACGTCGAGCGCCGCCTGCAGCTCTATGCTTTCCTGAACGCCGGGCTGCGCCTCGACTACAACGGCCGGATCCTGCTCTCGCGCAACGGCCTCCTCGACCTTCTGCGGGACGAAGTGGGTGACGAGGCGTTATATCCGCCTCTGCATTTTCGTTCGAAGACGCTCGAGCTAGCCCTCAGCCACACACAGCGGTTCGAGGAAACGTTCCTATCCTTCGTCAACGGCCAGTACACCGCCGATGGCGGCACACATCTCAGCGCATTCCGCGAAGGCCTGGTTAAAGGCTTCAACGAATATTCGAAAACGAAATTCGAAGGCGACGACATCCGCGAAGGCATGGTCGGCGCGATCGCAGTCCGTCTGCAGGAACCGGTCTTCGAATCGCAAACCAAAAACAAACTGGGCAACACCGAGCTGCGCGGCGAACTGGTCGCCCAGGTACGCGAAATCACCGTCGATCTCCTCCACCGCAATCCTAAAGCCGCCGAGATTGCATTGGCCAAAATTGAGGAGACCGTCAAGCTTCGCAAGGAGCTGCAATCCATCAAAAAAATGGCCCGCGAGCGGGCGCGCGCCACTTCCATTCGCGTCCCTCAGCTGAAGGACTGCAAGATCCACTACAACAAACGCACCGGCCACGGCGCCGAATCGATGCTGTTCATCACCGAAGGACAGTCGGCCGCCGGATCCATCGTCAGCTGCCGCGACGTCAGCACCCAGGCGATCTTCACGATGCGCGGCAAGCCGCTGAACGTGTGCGACCTGCAACGCGATGTGATGTACAAAAACGAGGAACTATACAACCTGATGCGCAGCCTCGATATCGAGGATTCGCTCGAGCGGTTGCGGTATCGCAAAATCATCCTGGCCACCGATGCGGACGTCGACGGGCTGCACATCCGCAACCTGCTTCTGACATTTTTCCTCCGCTTTTTCGAATCGATCGTGCACGAAGGTTTCGTGCACATCCTGGAAACGCCGCTGTTCCGTGTGCGCAATGCGAAAAAAACCGAATACTGTTATTCCGAAGCCGAGCGGGACACGGTGCTGAAGGAGTTGCGCGGCGCCGAAGTGACGCGCTTTAAGGGCCTCGGCGAAATTTCGCCCGCGGAATTCAAGCACTTCATCGGGCCGCACATGCGCCTGACGCCCGTGCATCTGGCCAACCGGCACAGCGTCCCCGCCATCCTCGGCTTTTACATGGGACGCAACACGCCGGAGCGCCGGCAATACATCATGAATCATCTGGTTGTGGACGTGGAGTCATGACGGACGGACCGAAGGAACTGCCTCTATTCAGCGACCTGGAGCCGGCGCCCGCCGAACCCGAAGCGGATCCGTCCGAAATTCGCGCGGGAAGCGGTTTGCAGGCAACGGGCGAAGGTCCGCTCAAGCGGCTCATGGATCAGAATTTTCTGCAATACGCCGCATACGTCATCCGCGATCGCGCGATTCCCGATCTCGACGACGGGCTCAAACCGGTGCAGCGGCGCATCCTGTATTCACTGCAGCAGAACGACGACGGCAAGTTCATCAAGGTCGCGAACATCGTCGGATACTGCATGCAGTTTCACCCGCACGGCGACGCCTCGATCGAAGAAGCACTGGTCTCGCTGGCGAACCGCCAGTATCTCATCGAGCGGCAGGGCAACTTCGGCAACCTGCTCACCGGCGATCCGGCGGCCGCATCGCGCTACATCGAATGCCGCCTGACGGACCTCGCCCGCGACGAGATCTTCAACGAAGACCTGACCGATTTTGTTCCAACCTACGACGGACGCAAAACCGAACCGGTGACGCTTCCCGCCAAGATCCCGCTCCTGCTGATGCTCGGTGCGGAAGGCATCGCCGTCGGCATTTCCACGCGCATCCTTCCCCATAATTTTGCCGAGCTCCTGGAATCCCAGATCGCCATTCTCAACAAGAAACCCTTCAGCGTCATCCCCGACTTTCCGCAGGGCGGTCTCATGGATGCGCGCGCCTACGACAACGGGCGCGGCCACGTGCTGGTCCGTGCGCGCATCGAGCAGAAAGATGCGCGCACGCTGGTCATCCGCGAGATCCCCGTGGGCACGACCACCGACACGCTCACGGCGTCGATCGAGGATGCGGCACGCAAAGGTAAGATCAACATCAAAAGCATCAATGATTTTACCGCCGAACAGGCCGAGATCGAGATCCAGCTCCCGCCTGAACAGGACCTCGACCGGGCGACCGAAGCGCTCTACGCCTTCACCCAGTGCCAGGTCCAGATCTCGAGCCGCATCGTGATCATCCGCGATAACAAACCCGTCGAGATGGATGTGCCCGCGATCCTGCGCCACAACACCTCGCGGCTGGTGCGCGTGTTGCGCCGCGAACTGCAGCGCAAGAGCCGCCGCCTGACCGAGGAAATGCACCACAAGACGCTCGTGCGCCTGTTCGTCGAGAACCGCATCTATAAGATGATAGAAACCTGCGAGTCCACAGCAGCCGTGCAGCAAGCCGTCCTCGACGGGCTGATTCCCTTCCGCGGCGAATTGCAGAGAGACGTGACGCATGAGGATGTCGAAGGACTGCTGGGCATCCCGATCCGCCGCATTTCGCTTTTCGATCTCGAGAAGAATCGCAAAGAAATCGAGCGGCTGCAGAGTGAGTTGGGCGAAGTCGAACAGGATCTCTCCGCGATCGTGCCGTACTCGATTCGTTATTTGAGGGGATTGCTGCGGAAGTACGGATCCGAGTATCCGCGTCGCACCCAACCGGCGACCTTCGGGCAGATCTCGGAGCGTGAGCTGACGGCCCATGAGCTGACGATCCATTATGACCGGGAGAAGGGATACATCGGCGGCAAGATCGCGGGTGAGCCGCTGATTTCATGCTCGCCGCTCGACAGGCTGCTGCTCGTCTGGAAGGACGGAAGATGCAAAGTAGTCCCGCCGCCGGAGAAAATCTTTGTCGACACAACGCTGATTTACTGCGCAATCCTGGATAGAGAACGGATTATGACCGCCGTTTACGAGCTGGATTTCTTCACGTTTTACAAGAAGTTTGCGATTGGCGGGTTGATCACAAATCGGGAAACGCGGTTTGCGCCCAGGGGGTCGAATGTTCGCTTTTTTGCTGATGACGATCCGCCGGCAATTTATGTGCGCTACGTAGCGGACCCGCGCATCAAGATACGCCAGCAGCGGTTTGCCGTGGAACGGCGGCCAATGCAGACGCGCGACGGCAAGGGATCGGTGCTCACGGCAAACACAATCGAATATGTCGGCGCCGAGAAAGCCCCTGATTGGGATGACGCGCTGACCGGTCCCCCCGGCAGGTTTATCGATAATTAGCCGTCAGCGGGGCGATGGGGATCTTCGTATTTGCTCCCGTCCTTTGCGTCATCGCGTTCTTTTTTATCAAGCGCCTTCTGACGGACCGGGAGGCTGCGCGACTTTTAAAAGCAGACTATCTCGCCCGGTTTGCAGTCCTATTTTTTCTTGCCATTGCCTCGTTTTTTGCATGGTGGGGCGGGTGGGGATACGGGCCGCGGTATCTCATCGTCCTGGCCGTCCCGCTGGTGTATGAAGGGTTGCTACGCATTTCGCAATTTGATCTGAGCCGGACTGTCTTCTTCATTGTCGCGGGCTACGGAGTCCTCAGCGCGTGGCTGGCAAAGTCGACTCTGGCCTATATGGTCCCGGATCATTTTTTGCGCAGCGAGGAATATTCCAATACGCTGACGAGCATCCTGCTGCCTGAAGTCCGCGCCGGCAGATTCAACTCAAACAACGTCCTGTCTGAGCTGCTGAGCACCAGCCCCGGAACGAGCAGCCTTATCTGGATCGCCCTGTTCATGACGGCGACGATCAGCCTCGCGGCGTGGCACCGAAGCATGCTCGCACCGGCAACTGTTCCGGCAAAAAAGAAGACGCCGCCTCGTCGGTCCCCGAAGGCATGCACCAAGGGATCTTTTTAGCACTGAAAGCGCGATGCAGCCCAGGGTGGAGGACGCGGAGCGGCCGCAACCCTGGGCTCTATTGTCCCGCGCCGCTGGCGCTTCGAATATATGTGTTAGATTGACGCGCATGCCCGTAAGGGCGCGTGCAGGTCATTGCAATTATGAACACCCGCACTTAGCCACAAATTGCACAAATCTCACTGAGCCAGTTTTTCCGGCACGCCGGCTGGGAGCAAATTGTGCTCGAGGATGTATGCGGAGTCGACGGCCCAAGCCTGACGATAGGCGTCCATTGCGCGCGCGTGATCGCCGTGTGCGGCAAAAGCGCGGCCGCAATTCACCAGCATGGTGGCGTACGCCGGCAAAACTTTCTGGCGAATAACGGAATCCTCGTTAACCACCGGAGTGTGGTCGAGCAATCCCTTCATATTAAGGTTCGGCAGCTCTGTCGGATGAAAGCCTCGATCGGCGAACAGCTGGAAAACCAGCCCCTGGGGCACAATCTGATAGCTCCGGACCAGAGAATTTGCGACCGTCTCGATTTCTCCTCCGGAACTCAGCACCACATCGGACGTCGCATATACGGGTCCGCGGGCAAGGCTATTTCTTACGAAAGCCGATATCATGGAACAGAACCGTGCATCGATCCGTTGCGCCAATTGCGGATCTTTCCGATAGGCATCAGGATCATTTTCCCAGTGCAGCAGGTCTTCCATGAAAAGCTGCACCTCACCATGCGTTTGCTGCATCAGCGTGGGATTTTTCGCTTCAAGCTGCGCGTAATACCAGGACCGGCGGAGGAGCAGCACGTCGATGCACGCGACATCCGGACGCTGCCGCTCGATTTCCTGAAGGTAGAGCATCGGAGACGCTACCTGCCAGTCCGCGGTCAGAAGAAGTCCTCCCGGGGAAACTGTGCGGAAGATGTTATCTACATAATCTCTCGCCACATAGAAGCCGCTGCGATTATTGATGCGCACATTAGCCGCAAAGGCAAATGCCGGAACCAGGAACACGATCCCCGCGACTGCCGCTCGCTTCTTCGGACTGCAGGCAGCCAGGACGGAGTACGCTCCGATGCCCGCGGTCAGAGCGACCACAAGAAATACGGGAAGCGCGTAGGCATCCTTGTCCTCCGCAATATCGTATCCCATGGCAAACAGCAGATTGAATGCAACGATCAACAGGACGTAAACCAGCAGCGCCCTTTCTTTTTTGAAGAGAGAATATAATCCGATGGCGGCCAGCACCAGCGCGCCGGGAAGCCAGGTCCAGCTGAACTCGCGGAACAGAAGCGCGAAAAACGAAGCCATCTGTTGCCGGGCCTGTTCGGAGGATAACGAGAAGTTCGACTGATACTGACTGCCTGTAAGATGCCGCCAGAAACGCTCGAGCGTATTCGGATTCCCCCAATTCAGAACCGGCGAACGCGACGCAGCCCAGGGCAGATATGCGTAAACGGCGAGACCGATCAGGCATGCCAGGAAGGCCAGAATCAGCTGCCTGCTCCCGAAAATCTTTATGCCCTTCTCCTTATAAGCAAGCCATGCGATCGCGGGAAGAGTCAGCGCCACCGTAACGTGGTGCACGCCAAGCGCCAGCCCGAATACAAATGCCGCAAGATAGAGATAACGGTTCGCATTTATTTCGGCACGCTCCGCTGCCACATCCGGATCGGCATGGTTGGCGGTGATCGCACCCTTGCTCTTGCCATGCGGCACGCTTTTGACAGCCGCTCCTTCTCTGTCCGCCAACCGATTTCTCCAGCGGAACATGAGCCAGAACACAAGCAGAATGAGCAACGTGTTCAACGTGTAGACCTCGGTGACGGTCGCGTAGGCCCAAAGCGTGCGCGAGAACGCCATCAGTGCAGCGGCCACCAGCCCCGGGACCCACAGGAACTGTTCGGGGAGCACCGCCTGTTGCGGCCGATTCTTTTTTTTCGCACCGCTTAGCTTCGGGATTTGCCCTCGAAGCGCACGGATCGCTTCGAGGGTGACGAGATACATCAGCGCTACGGCGGCGGCCGCGCAGAGCGCAGAGAAGAAATTTACGCGCTGCGCCACGTTGCCGAGGGGCACCAACGTCGCCAGATGGGCAAGCAGAAGATACAGCGGAACTCCGGGAGGATGCGCGACCCCCATGTTTTTCGCGGTGACAATGAGTTCCCCGCTGTCCACAAAAGTAACGGTGGGCGCAAGCGTACGGACGAACAGAACCAACGACCCGAGAAAAAGCACCCCCGGCAGGAGTTTTTTCATCTAATCCATTTTCCTATAATGCCGCATCTGTTGCCGACTTTCCAAAACACATGTCGTATATAATAATCGATTCCCAGCGACAAACCGAACAACGAAACTGACAATTTATCCTGCTGTCTTTGTCCGGAGCTGATTGTCCGATCGTCAGAAGTGTCTAATTCCTGCGCTGAAACCGACGATGAATTATTGCAGGGTTGCATGAAACCCACACGCAGATTGCTTGCGGGAAAGGGGAATCCGTGGGAGAATTATCAAATTGGTCACCAGGGAAACCGAAAGCTTCGCGGAGGGATCCATGAACGGGAATAAGACGGGAGGGGCGGCGGGACAGAGCTTCATATTTATGATTGCCTCCGCCATAATTCTTGTTCTGATTTGTGGGGCGATCTTTGCATTTAAGGACGTACTGCGTCAAACAGGGGGCGCCATTACAACATATGTAAAGCCTGAAGAAGAAACTGTTCTCGCGGCCAAGAAAATTTCGCCCTCCAGTGAGCCGGAATCGGAGCCCGCTCGGCTTCAGCCTCAAGCTCAGTACCAGGCTCAGTACCAGTCTCAGCCCCAAGCTCTACCTCAAGCTCTACCCCAAGCTCTACCCCAAGCTCTGCCTCAAGCTTTGCCTCAAGCTCTGCCTCAGACGCAGACTCAGACGCAGACTCAGGCATATGCCCAGACGAGGCCGGAAATAGCCACACCGAGGATGGCATCTCAACCTGCATCGCCTCCTCCCCCTGTCAGACGTCCCCCGGCCACCGCTTCTGCTGCGGGCGCACAGCCGCTGCAGGCTCCCGTAATGGAAGTGCATTCTCTGAGCGACGCCGCAGACGTCATGGGCGCCGCATCGAGTGAAGTGGGCGAAGTTGGAGTGACAAAAACTTACAAGTTGCCGGATGACGGCGGGAAGAGTGAAACGCTCCCCCTGCCCAACAACTGAAGAAAGCCAGAACCCCTGCCGATTGCTGATTCGCTTAAGGAGACAGAGATGAAAAAAATCGTTGCGCTGGCCGGTCTGATAATTCTCACTGCATCGATTATGCCTCTTGCCGGATATTGCCAGGACAAGCCCGAAATTCACGCGAAGGTGTGGAAATACGGCACGATCTGCCAATTCGCCGACCCACCGGACAGCTCCGGGTACGACATCACGGCAACGAGCGACAAGGTTACGCTCGAAGTAACCGACTGCAAGACGTTCGAGAAAAAAAATGCCGGACCCGCGGCCGTAAGCGTCAGTCTGAAAAACAACGGATCCTCCGTGGCGCAAGTCGTCGTCGATAAGGACTTAACGGCCGTTGAGGTCATAACCAAAGCGGGCCAAATGGTACCGGCAATTGCAAAACGTTTTCTCGTTGAAGGTCCGATGGGCGGGAAGAAGATGGAATTCGTCACGCGGATCGAGGCATCCTACCTGATCAAAATAAAGCCGGGACAGAACGTAAATATCGTCTACCTGTTTCCAAAAGCCGAGGCAGGCGACACGGTGAAGGTCAGTACGCTGCCGCCTGTTAAGATCGAATAGCAGTCGTCCGCAACCCTACCTGCGTATTACAATGTAATACAGCCCTGGCATAGATGTATCATCCCGGGAGCGCAGGCAATGTCCAAAAACAACTCCGATTGGCCGCTGGCAACGCTCATGAGGCCCGTTTCGGCCATTTTAGATATGGAGTTTCCGGACGACATTCTGGACCGCATATTTTCAGTTAGGGAATCTCAATTTTGAAACAGAATCACATTAGATTGATAATTCTCTCGCGAAAAAATAAGGGGCAAATCGAGGCTGCATATTTTTTGGTTTAAACGAGTATGTTTTATATACACATGATAAGCATCATCATTTCAACTATTTAACTCAACAACCCATAAACCCTTCATCCAGCTCCTCAGTTGTAAATATATTTCTTATGCACACCAGATCGGGCAATAAATTGAGTTAAATATTTTATTATCAATAACTTGCAACATTATTCCATGCCTCTCGTTTTATTGGCACAGCGTTTGCAGTATAGAATCGCGTAACGAGTGATTAGAGCAGCAAACACGAGAAACCGATGGAGGAAGCGATCATGTCAGAGACATTAAAGAAAGCCGAAGGGCTCAACGTGCTGGTGGTGGACGATGAGGTTATTCTTTGTCAGAGCGTCGACAAGATTTTGAAGAGAAAGGGACACAAAATAGACGCGGTTACGAGCGTCGCCGATGCCCTGCGGACCCTGGATAGCGGCAAAAAATATGACCTGATCATTGCGGACCTGATGATGCCCCAGGCCGGAGGCCTTGACCTGCTGTCTGCGGTGCAGACGAACTGGCCCGATCTCCCGGTACTGATCATCACGGGCTTTTCCTCAATTGCCTCGGCGGTGGAATCGACAAAACTCGGAGCCGCGGGATATCTTCCCAAGCCGTTCACCCCGGAAGAGCTGGATGACGCCGTGCAAAAAGTATTTTTTCGATCTCCGCGAAAGGCGGAAGAATCCGCTGTAACAGAAGCGGAAGATATCATCGACGTCGACATGCCTTTCAGTGCGAAGGAAATTGAAAAAGCGACGTCGGCTTCTTATGTCGAGCACCTCACCAGGTCGGACATGCCGATTGTGGCCGCGAAGCCGCTTCCGCCTGAGGATTACTGCTCTCTCGGTCAAAGGTCCTGCAAGAAATTCGCCAAGAAAGGGATGTGCCAGCAGGATGAATGCCCGATCGTGACGGCAGAGAATAAGAAGGGGCGTGCCGCCGCAGCGACGGAATACGTATTCGATCCGATCGATGTGGACATGCCTTTCAGCGCAGCCGAGGTTGCCGCTCTCACCAGCGAGGCCTACGTCGCGGCGCTGGGCCGGTCCGACATGCCGGTCGTCGGCCACTGGGGACAGTTCGCGCCTTCCGCCAACAGAGTCCTGGTTGTGGATGACGAGGCGGTGGTGGTCAACAGCATACGGAAGATCCTCTCGCGCAAAGGTTATGCGATCGAGGAAGCCTTCACCTGCAAGGACGCGCTGGCCCAGGTTTTCGCGCACGATTACGACCTTGTGCTGCTGGACATGAAGATGTCGGACGGCAGCGGCCTCGATGTGCTGGAAAGAATCAAGGCCAGGAGGCCTGAACTGCGCGTGGTCATCGTCACCGGGTTCGCTTCGGTTGACACGGCGGTCGAGGCGATTCAGAAGGGTGCGAGCGACTATATGCCGAAACCGTTCACCCCGGAAGAACTCTACAGCGTGACCAGCCGCGTTCTGAAAACCGCAGCGGCATAACCTAACTGCTGAGCCGAATTCAAAAGCCACAGGCCCTTCGCCGGGTCTGTGGCTTTTTTTATTGCGTTGCCGCGAACGATGTTGGCCGCTCTGCGGCCAGCTTTGGAATCCAGGTTTTTAAATGCGAAAGTCCGGGCGGACCGCGGCAGAAAAGCTCGGGAAGAGGGACAAACACACTGCTATAATAGAAGGCAGAGGATTTGAAGCCACGGAGTTGCCTGCACCTTGAAGCCGTCTGAAAGCAAAACCGGATATCGAGCATCTGCACGAATCGCCCTGTGTTTGATCGCGATCCTCGCCTGCACCCTCCTGCCCGCGGCGAATTACGAGGGTTTTTATTTTACGGTCACATCGGATCTGCACGACGGCTATGCGCGGTTCAGCAGTGTGTGCGACGCCATCAACAGGCTCCTCGGCGGCCCGGGAGCGTTTCACGTGTCGTCCGGCGATCTGGCGGGGTCGATCCGGAAAAACAGGGAGATCATCGATCAATACTTCGGGAAGACGGCTTTGTGGTTCCCCGTCGCCGGAAATCATGATATGGAAAACGGCGCTGCGATCGAGTGGCTGCGAAACGAATACGCGAACGGCAACTCCGCTCGCGTTCCTCTCCGAACGCGAATCATCAACAAGGGCCCCGCGGGGACGGAAAGCACGACGTACTCCTGGGATTACGGCGGCGCGCATTTCGTTGTCCTCAACGTATTTTGGAATGGGGAATCCAAGGAAGGAACCGGGCGGCGCAAGGGCAGCGACACTGCCGGGAAAGGCGATATTGTTCCGGCGCTATGGCGGTGGCTGGACACGGATCTCGCGGCGTGCGACAAGCCGTTCATTTTCGTGTTCGGCCACGAGCCGGCATTCCCCATTGCCAGGCATGTAGGCAGCAGCCTCGATGCAAATAAAGGGGACAGGGACGCTTTCTGGAGGTTGCTCGAAGCTCACGACGTGACCGCGTATATTTGCGGCCACACGCATTATTATTCGGCACACAGGGGCAACGCGGATCATGCCGGCAATGTGTGGCAATTCTGCGCGGGAAGCGGGGGAACGAAATCGCTCGACGGCTTGACCTTTCTGCAATTCGTTGTGGGCGGCAATGCGGCTTCCTTAAACGTCTATCGCGACTCCAGCGGAAAATTTTCCAAAACCGCCGTTTTCAATTTCGCCCCGCGGAAAAAAGCGAACTGACGGTCAAAAAAAATTGACCACGAAACACACAAAAAACACGAAATCAAGCTTCGTGTTTCCCGTGCATTTCGTGGTCAAAAATTCCGTTTTACCCAACCAGCTTGTCTGGGCCGGTTGAATTCTTCGGGAATACGCTTGAGAAGGCCGGGATGTCGATCGGCTTTGCATACGCCTGTCCGGGCCTATAGTCGGCTTTCGATGTCGCTCTGTACTCGAGCC
This sequence comes from Acidobacteriota bacterium, assembly GCA_035506515.1. Lineage (GTDB taxonomy): Bacteria > Acidobacteriota > UBA6911 > UBA6911 > UBA6911 > UBA6911. The sequence goes on along the minus strand of DATJPG010000064.1, from coordinate 7,129 downwards.
TCCTGATTTTCCAGCTTCCGCCGACTTTGACGTAGGACGCTTCGCAAATTCCGCCTTCCCACCATTTCACGATTCCTCCGCCCTGCAGGCGCGCCATATCTACCAGTGAAGAATTTCCGGTCATCGGTTCGCCAACCTGCATGGAATAAGGGAAATGACAGGTAGCGGTCTTGCGATCCGCCGCTACTTCCACGATATCCGGCTGTCGCGCCGGATCCGGCTTAAAGCCGGGCGCGGCCTCGATCTTCTTCCCGGTCAGTCGAGGTGCAAAGTGATTGCAGTATAGCCGGCGAATGCCCTTGTCTTTGCCGACAAAAACTCCGCCGTTGAAAACCACCTCGGCTTCGTCGGCAAACATCCCGACGACTTCTTCGTACATCCCCTGGTCGAGATGGGCTTCATAGGCCTGGTGCTGCCTGCGAATCACATTTGCATCTTCGAGGCGTCCGATCTGCTTGGACAGCTTATCCACTTCGCCCCTCGATCCTGCATCCTGATCCGGAGTGGATTTTGAAATACCCGCCGCCGCGGAAGCGAACACGGCAGACATCGCGGCGCCTGTTTTCCAGAGGAAGGACCGGCGCCCGGAATTCGGATTCGGACTTTCGCCCGGTTTAGAGAGAGCTTTCGAAGCGTTCATCTTATGCTCCTTTCCGGTGGATCTTGGGACCGTAGAATTTCTTAATATCAAACTGCCCGATATGACGCCCGATGGCGCCCGTCAGACCGAGACTCACGCCCCTCTGGTTGCCGGAATAATTGAAGCCGCAGTCATGCGAGATCTTCGTGTTGATCAATTCGATCATCTCGGCGCCGTTGCAGGCCTCTTCGTTTTGACAGAATATATAAACCCCGTCCCGGAGTTTGACAAAAAGACAGGGAGAACCCCACTGGGCGCCCATGGTCTGGTTATCGGTAAATATGGTCCAGGTCATGGAATGAGGGGAAGTGTAGACATGCATGGATGTCATTGCGTCGCTGTACGACCATGAAAAAGCATGGCCCACAAGCTCATCGGTAAACTGGTGGCGCATGTAGTGCGGAGCCTCGAATTCCGGCCCTTCCGCCACGCCGAAAATGGCGCGATAGGTTGTTTCATTCCCGTAATACTTGGTTCCCATGTGGGAGTAGATGCAGGTGGTCAGCCCGTTCAAAAGATCTACGGCAATCGCCACGCTCGCGCGGGGCTTGCTGTCGGTCAGAATGTGGGCGAACCATACCAGCTTCTCATCCGCTTCATAGGCGCGATAGTCTTGTTCGTGCCATTGGGTTTCTTTCTCTTCCTTATATCTGAGCTTAAATTTCTCCGTGAACTTGTATTGCCACACGGGGCCGCCATCATCATATCGGAGAGTGAATTCCTTGCCGACCAGCATGTCGGTGAAAGGTATATTATTGCTTTGCGCCTGAGCTTGAGCCTGGGGCGCGACAGCGCCGCCACCGAAGGCAGTGGTGTTCTTCAAAGCCGCCTGATGCATCTCTTCGTCGCTCATGTACTGAAAAGTTCTCACGGGACGATAGACCATCCGCTGGCCTTTGCCGGGGGCTTGCGGGTCTGTCTTAGCCTGGACAACCATACCCGCCCTGCCATGATCATTGAACGGTTCCAGGTATGCCAGCTGTCCTACAACATTGCCGGCTCCCCGGAACATGTAATATTCCAGTTCATCTTTTTCATTGAAACCCAAACGCGCGCCAGCCTGGATCACGCTATAGAGATCCGCGACATAAAGCGTGGAGATGCCGGAAAATTCACATTCGGTCCGCTGATAGATAAACGTGTTGTCGTTGACCAGCACGTAATCCGACGGCGCGCAGTAGCCGAGATCGTCCACGTGCCGCGTCAGTTCGACAAAGTTCGAGGAAGCGACCGAAGTGTAGAGTTCCAGCGTCTCGATGCCGTTGTCCTGCTTCCAATACAACCCTTTGCCTTCCAATCTGTTGGTGAGATGATGGCGTTTTTCCGGCGGTTTCTGCCCGGCAACTTCGACATAGCCGAAATAAATCTGCCGCTGCACTTCCCTGGGATCGAGCGCGAGATCTTGGCCGCCCAAGGCCTTCTCTTTTTTGTCGCTGCAAAGCCACACTTCAAAAACCGTGACGAGATTCGTGTCCCGATCGATGAAGACATTGAAGCCCCTTTCGGTTCCGGGGATGATGTGGGAGAACAAAACCATCTCCTTCAGCGTCAGCGCACCATATCCCGATTCAATCGGAGGTGCACTGCCCTCGGCCAGCGTAAGCTTACGCTTGTCTTTGAAGACGTAATTCAGTACGGGGCCATTATCCGTCACGATTTTCAGCGATTTTCCGGCAAGGGCGTCCGATAGTTCCGACGCGGATTTAGGCCCGGCGTTTGTCGATTTGAGCTTTTGGTCTATCTGTTCTTTGGTGAGTTTTGTGTACTTAAATCTGTGCATTGGCTCATTCATGTACTCATCTCCTCTTACAAAACATCGGTTCTGTTTCGATCCTATAATTGACAGGAGCAGCAGATAATCCTTTCGTTTCCTGCACAGCCGCTCCGGAGACTATGCCTTGGCTAAAACACAAAAATGGAAATGGTGCGCCGATCTTACTACGAAACCGCGGGGTCAGGTCTGGAAAATTTGGTTTTTATTTTACAAAAATCGAATTTTCCAGATCTGACCCCATGATTTTTCCATATCCCCATATCCGCAGCAATACAGCAAAATCTCAAAATTAAGGGCTATTTACAGCAAACTAAGGTACAGTGCCTTCTGGCATTGTGGAGAGTGAAGCGCCAGAACCGTTTTTGCGAGTATATAAAATGAATAGGTACGGACAGCCTAACCATAGAGAGCTATATCAGAGGCTCGTTGAGACCACGGGGACCGGTTATGTCGTTCTTGATAAATTAGGCCGCGTCCTTGATGCCAATAAAGAGTATGTCTTGCTTACCGGCCATCGCAGGCTTGATGAAATTCGGGGAAGAAGCGTCATTGGATGGACTGCTGCATATGAAAAAAAGAAAAATAGCGAGGCGATTAAGGGATGTTTTAACAAAGGCAAGATCCGGGGCCTTGAGATTGATTATGTAGATAAAAAGGGCAGGATCACAACAGTCGAGATTAATGCGACTGTTGTTGAAGACCAAGGCAAACGCAGCATCCTGGCTCTGTGTCAGGATGTTTCTGAGCGCAAAAAGATGGAAGAAGAGTTGAGGCAAAGCGAAGCCTTGCTAAAAGCCCAGCTTGATAATTCTCCGGATGCAATTATGGTTTTGGACCGTAACTATAAATTTGTCAGTATCAACCATAATGTATTCACCAAATTTAACTTGAAAGAATTAATCGGAGAATGTGCTTTCAAAATCTTACCGGCTGAAGTGCGTGATTTGGCTAAAAGCAATATTGACAGGTGTTTCGCTACCGGAAAACCACAGGAATTTGAGCACCACATGGACAACGGATTGTGGGCGTTGGCGCGCGTCGCGGCATTAAGATCATCTGAGACGATTGACCGGGTAATGATTATCTCTACAGACATAACCGAACGAAAAAATGCTGAAGAAGCACTAACACTGAAAAATATTGCGCTTGGCGAGATAATCAAGCAGATAGAATTCGAAAAGGAGAAAACAAAGAAAGAGATCACAGTCAACGTCGAAGAATTGTTAATGCCGACTTTAAAAAAACTGCAAATAAAAGCAGGCTCGAGTAAATATGTTAAATTACTTGAGCATAATCTTAGGGAAATAACTGCTTCCTTTGGTTTGAAGATAACCGATAAAAAGAACAGGCTTACTTCTAAAGAAATTGAACTCTGCAATATGATTAAGAGCGGGCTGTCCAGCAAAGATATTTCAGGATTACTGAATATATCTTCTCTTACCGTAAGTAAGCACCGCAGGAATATCCGCAAGAAATTGAAAATTTCTAATAAGGACGTCAATCTAGTTTCTTTCCTGCAGACCCTTTAGCTGAAAATCATCCCTGTTTTGAAATGAGTAAAATAAGCGCATTTGGGAGCCCGGCGCCGGCCGGGCTCTCGATTTTCCATACCCCAATAGCATATAATGCAGACGTTCCGATGCGCTACCTATGGAAGTGAATTCCCTGAACCTCCCCAGTGCGTGATGTGGGAAGTTATTCCTAATCCGCTCTCCAGAGTGGTGGTCTCCGTGTGGGATTGCTTTACTTAGATGGTGCGCCTGGCAGGACTTGAACCTGCGGCCCACGGTTTAGGAATCCCTTCTGAGCCCTTTTTCGCAAGTGGCTCAATTTGTTGATATTCAACTCGCAGCCGCATGGTTATTGATTGTGCAAAGGATATTTGTTTTGTCCACCGAATCCATAAAAGACCGATTTTGCCGCCCAATTACCCCCGTATAACCCCCAAGATTTTTTCCCAATTTTCACAGCTCTCTCGCTGTGCTCGGTATCTTTCTCTGATGAACCGCAACACCCCTGATGCGAGAAAAGCGACAAATGCGAGAAAAGCCGAGATGCATCGATCCGGGGCGCGGTTATTTCACTGCTCTCAGTTGATTGCGCTTGACGCATATGCACCTTATACGGTACAGTGTTTATCGAATAGGTTCCTGAATGACAAAGCCAATGCAAAAGATCATTCCGGCAGTCTTCTATCGCACGGCAGTAGGAACAGAGCCTGTGCGTGACTGGATCAAAGAATTGGGGCCTGAAGATCGTCGCATCATCGGTACGGATATTCGCACGTTGGAGTTTGGCTGGCCGATTGGCATGCCGGTATGCCGGCCTATGGGCAACGGCCTGTTTGAGGTCCGCAGTGCGATTACCGGGAAACGGATTTCCCGCATTCTATTCTGTATTCACGAAGGAACAATGGTGCTTCTTCACGGTTTTGTAAAAAAGACGAGGAAAACACCGGATAATGAATTGGCTATCGCGCTGAGACGTAAAGGAGAAATTGAGAAATGAAGAACAAGCATATTGGATCGTCCTTTGACGATTTCCTGAAAGAGGAAGGAATTTATGAAGAGGCGACCAGTCATGCCATCAAGCGCGTGATTGCCTGGCAGCTTGCCGAAGCCATGAAGGCTAACAAGATCTCCAAATCAGAAATGGCTCGCCGTATGAAAACCAGCCGCACCCAGGTGGAGCGTTTCCTCGATCCTGAAAACGATAGTGTTCAACTCAACACGATCCAAAAGGCCGCCGCCATTGTCGGTAAACGCCTGATCGTCACATTCGAGGATCTCCCTCGTTCCGCCGCTTAATTGCCGGACGCTGATTGAATCCCAAATTAGGCGGGCTGGTGAATCCGCTGTACGTGGATTAGCTTTTCACGTTCTCGTATCCGCGCAATATCATAAGACACCTGCATCCGCATGAGCGTGTCCATCTTCACTCCAAAAGCTTTTTCGATACGTAGAGCCATATCCCCGGATAGGTCTGCCCTGCCATTGAGCAGGCTGGACAATGTCGGCCGGGAAACCCGGAGTGACTTCGCCGCCGCGGTCACGGATAGGCCCGCGGGAATGATAAGCTCCGTCCTGATAAAATCTCCGGGGTGGGGCGGGTTCTTAATAGGCATAGAGAGCACTCCTTCTTCTAATTATAATCTTCCAAATTTGCATCGCAGATTTCGCGGGCTTCCGTGTCGATAGAAAACGTCAAACGCCGGTTGCGGGTGACATAAAGGCTCCAAGTGCCTTCGCGATCGCCGGTGAGCACGTGCGCCTTCCACGCGTGAAGCGCCCGCAATTCCTCTGGGTGAGCCATGTCGTCGAGGAAGGCGAGCATTTTGTGCAGCTTGTCCACGGAATCGGGCGCTACGCCTCTGGCGCTGTCTTCCATATAGAGATATTTGAGACCCTTATGAACAAAGTTGCGTATTTTCACCTGGGAAAGTGTAGCCTGTAGCCTAACGCATATCAACTAAACTTGCCTACTCCAGCATGCGGGAAATCCGCTACTACGAGTGTTAAGTGTAAATTCTCACGCTCGTTCCCCCGCCTGAGCCCGTAGATTTTCGCCATCTATCCCCTACCTGATTTTCACGGTCTATCCCCCACCCTCTGCGACTCGACGATTAGGTTTTTGTTCGATGTTTGTCCGGCCTTTGTCGGGCCTTGTCGGTTTCTGTTCGGTGGTTGTTATCCCCCTTTGGTGGAAGTAAGCAGAAAGACACCATCCCTAAGGCTTCGCCTTAGAACTTCAACACACGGTCATCACGCTCCTTTGTTCGGTTCTTGTTCGCCTGATGTTCGTGTTTCTGTTCGGCTTTTGTTCGATCCTTGTTCGGCGCTATTCCGCCATCATCAATAGCCGCAGGCAGCCCAATGGATGAAAAGCTTGAGACTATTCTCGATAGTCTGCCCGAAAAGCGGTCCCGTTCCCGCCTAGAGCCTTACGGCGATCTGATCAGGGAACTCCTGCGCCGGCATCGGACGTATCGGGAGATTGCATTTGTTCTTTTCGACAGATTCCAGCTCCATGCATCCATTAGCACAGTACATGACTTCGTTCAGCGCTGGTCGACCGCCACCGGGAAGGTTGTCAAAAGCGGCCCGCAAAAAACCAGGAAGGAGCCAACAAATATTTCGGCTAAGGTGCCGCTACCTGCCGCAGAAGATTCCGGGATTTCTGTCGATTTGCAGAAGCGCATAGCGGCCCTCAAGTCACGGCCAATTCCGGGGACTGAGGTGAAGATCTTCCATTATGATCCAGAGCAGCCACTTCAAATATCTTCGCCGCTATCAGAGAAGAAGCGGGGCGAATAAACGGCCAGAACATCGAGCAAGGACGTTTGACCTCTGCCCCATAAGATGCAATGGGAGCCATCCAGCCAGAGATCCTTAATGATGGTTATTGAAGCGGCATGCCAGTAACTTCCCAGAAGGCTGTTTCAGGACAATAACGTATTATCAGAAGCCATAACTGGTCCAATTACACGAGATAGAAGTTGCAACTTTCAATGGAGATGCGGATAATGACGTTCAATTAATAAGCATTTTAACAGAAGGAAATCATGCGGGGCGTTCTCGGCTTGTTGCTGCTTATTCAATCAATCGCTATTGTTGCCTTTGGCGGCACAGCGGATTTGGCGTTGGATTGTCGCAATAAGATTTACGAAGAGGACCGCGCCATTCTGAACCAAGCGCCATTGGGGGCGAAAAGAATAA
>DATJPG010000063.1:0-5652 GCA_035506515.1 Acidobacteriota bacterium | reverse complement strand
GTGCATCGTTCAAAGAGCGGCTATACACCCTCGGAATTATTCCTGGGCTGAGCTGATGAAACGGGTGTTTTCAATAGACGTTCTGGAATGTCCCCGCTGTAAAGGCCGCATGCGGATCCTTTGTGCGATAAACCCTCCGGAGGCAATACGAAAAATTCTGGATTGTTTCGGCCTGCCCTCGCGGCCGCCGCCTCTTGTTCCGGCCAGGCTCGCAGATCAATTTGATTATTTCTAAAAATCAGCCCGCCTATTTTCCCTTAGGTTTACGGGCGAAGTATGCCTGAACAGGTGCTTCTTCGTCACACCTCGATCACCTTTTAAAGTATAATCCTATCGAGCTCGTTTGATTTAGCGCGATTTTCGGCTTTGTTGCTAACATAATGGAAATTTATCAGAATCCGGATGAGCGGGATAAAACTGTCCCGGGCAAAAAGGGCAGCTTGAAATTACTATCCTTACCCGCGGCCGGCCTGAGATTTTTCGGCGGCGCCACGTGGCTGAAAGCCAAGGGCACCGGCGACGATGGGATAGAAAGAGACAAAATGCCCTACACGCCTGATTTTGCTTTCCAAGCCGGCTTCAACTGGGATTTTCTCAAGCGGCTCCATCTTAGTGGAGATTACCAGCATTTCTAGGACATGCACGCGGGCACCCTGGCGCGCACTTCCCCCGCGGGCAACCCGGCGAACAATTTTCCCAATTTGACCGACCTCAATCTGCTGCCGGACGCCAATATAGTCAATCTGCGCTTCGACTATGATCTCGGCTGGAGGGAAAAGACCAGGATATTCCTTGCCGTCGATAATGTGCTGAATTCAAAATACGCCTACACGCTGGAAACGAATTCCTCGGGGGCCAAAGGCTACTACTACATGCCCGGCACGACCTTCAGTGTCGGGCTAAGCCTGAATTATTGATTTCCCTGCTACTGACTTTTCTGCAGGGTCCGTGATCGGAGTGCGCGCGACTGCCTGATCTATTGGGGCCACTGTGACTTCGGTGTAAAATGGGGACGTTCCAAACTATTATCGGAGAACGCTCCCATATGACTTCCCTGATACGAACAGGCATTTCGCTTGAGCAGGATCTGCTCGATAAATTCGACCTTCTTATCAAACAGAAGGGTTACAGCAACCGGTCAGAGGCTATTCGCGATTTGGTGCGGGATCACTTCGTCCAGGAAGATGTCGCATCGAACAAGGTGCTGGTGGCAACCCTCACGCTTGTCTACGATCATCATCAGCCAAAATTAGCCGAACAATTGATCAGCGCCCAGCATGACTATAAGGGCCAGGTTCTTGCGACCACCCACGTGCACCTTGACCATCACAATTGCCTCGAGGTGATCATACTCAAGGGCCATGGAAGGGATGTCAAAAGATTCGCAGACCGCCTATTAAGTCTGAGAGGAGTAAAACACGGGAAGCTGGTCCTGACCAATGCCGGCACGAGCCACGATCACTAGAATACAATGTCGCTGCCATTATCCACTGCTACCATCGCTCCGGTTGTCTCTCGCCGGTGCGGCGGTGATGCGTCGATATTTTGTTAAACGTAGGGCCTGGCACGCATCCACAATCAATGCGCAAACGCGATCAAAACAACAAACTGCTCGCCCTTCATTTTCCGGCAATAACAGATCCTGCCCGTGCCTCCCTTTTTCCGCGATTTTCATGGCGTCGCTTCAAAGACGGGCGTCCAGTTCTATGACGATGGCCAGGTCATTGGATTTCTTCATGACGTTTACGACAAGAGGCACGGCGAGCGGCAGCCAATTCGCAGGATTCAGTATATGACGCAATTCAAAGCCCCTGGCGTACTGAGCCTGGAACACGGCCCTGGCTTCATCGAACATGACGGGGAAGAATCTGAGGATAACAGTGATCATCAGACACAGCTCACGAGGTACGCGAATTTTCCTGAGCGCAAGAACGATGTGCCGGGGTTCCGTAGTGCGGGCCAGATAAAGATTCGCCCAAAGGACATAATGGATTTTGAGCAGAAAAACAGCCGCGCCAAGCGATCCTGAATAGACAGCGCCTGAAAATGTCGAGGACCCTGTCCATGCCGAAGCGACATAAATCAACAGAAGGACCGGCAATCCCATGGCAAGGCGTTTGACTACGGATGATATCTCCCGGAAGGAATCAGAGAAGCAGAGAATGAGAGCCATCATCGTGGCATTCATGCATACGAGCAGGAGAAGATTTGTCGCGTACAGGGCAAGCGCAGTGCTTGCCAGGAGAAGTGCCAATTTCAGTTGGACCGACAGGCAACGATCGGAGGGGCTACTGGACATACAGTTCCCTCCAGTCACTGCGGAAAAACTCCTGGGTTGAACCGTCAAAGGCTTTTTGTCCGTTCCTGAGAAACAGCACGCGTGTGGCGAGGTGATTGACAAGCGCAAGATCGTGCGTGATGAGCATCATGCCAACTCCCGCATGGTGGATGTCTTTGAGGAGATCCAGGACTCGTTCCCTGTTCCACTGGTCCAATCCGGCTACTGGTTCATCAAGAAGCAGCGCTTCCGGGCGGTGAACCAGCATGCTGGCCAAGGCAACCCTCTTCTTCTCTCCATAGCTTAATGTCACCGGCGACCGATCCATCAGTCCGGAGATACCGAGACCTTTCGCGATAGGATCCAGAGTCTTCTCGGCATCGCCATCTCGAATCCCAAAATTCCTGGACGAGAAAAGACACTCTTCGCGAACCGATTGGGTAAAGAGCTGACAATCCGGATTCTGGAACGTGATCCCCAGTCGTCGCGCGATTTCCTTTCTCGGCGTTCGACGGACATCATGCCCGAAAATCCTCACCTTTCCGGATGTGGGTATTATGAGACGAGCCAGGCACTTTCCAAACGTGCTCTTGCCTGCGCCGTTTGGCCCAAGAATCGCGACGCATTCCTTACGCTTAAGGTCTGAGCTGACACCCTTTAAAGCATGAATATTTCGGGAATATGCGTGGCCAACCGAGTCCGCCTCTATAATCTTGTCCGTCGTGTTGGGATCGAAACAACATCCATGATACTCCGGCTCCACAGACTGCAGATCGCGAGATCGATCCTCGAACTTTCCATTGCTGAACAGCATCACACGGTCGGCGAATTTTTTCATCAGCCCAACCTCGTGTTCGACAATCAGGATTGTGGTTCCTGATGCCCGGTTGGCTTCTTTCAACTTGCCGAGGAGTTCAATTTTGCGGACCGGATCGAGCCCTGACAGAGGCTCATCCAACAATAAGATATCCGGTTGCGGCGCCAGCGCACAAGCCAGCGCAAGTCGTTGTTTCTCACCCCAGGAGAGATCGTCTATTTTCCTGTCTGCCAGATGAGCCAGGCTAAAGGCGCTCAGCATCTGATCGGCAATCCGGCGTCGTTCAGGCCGCTCTGATCCTCTCTTTTCCAGCCGCGAAAGGAGTTCCTCCCTGACCTTCAGGGAAATCAGCTGCGTGTCGGGATTCTGGAATACCGGCTCGATGTGTTTTCTGAAATCTTTCGGATTCCCCGATCCGGCTATTCTAATTCGACCGGATAATTGGCCCTTGACGAATCCCGGGATGAGCCCAAGAAGCGCCATCAGCAGAGTGGTTTTGCCGCATCCGGATTCGCCGATCAGCGCCGTGATGCTCCCTTTTTCTGCGGAAAAATTCAGGCCTTTAAGAATGGGGCTATTGCTGAAGGCATGCGTGAAATGGAGATCTTCCACCTCTATGATAGGCATTATTCCGAAATAGTCCTTGCGAGATGGGTGTCTTTTAGAGTCATCCAGATCTTCAACCCCAGGATTGCTCCCGCACCATAGACCAGCACGTTTGTTCCCATCTGTATGCTGAGAAGTATCTTCACAATCCTTGACCAGGGAAATCCAAAGGCTACCCTGATTGCCATGAGAGCCGCTGTGCTGACGCAGCCTCCAACAACAGCCGCGAAAACCACCCGCATCGCGGGGCGGGTTTTGAAGAGCTGGAGCAGTGAATCAAGAAGAAGCCCGTTGATGAGCGCCGGAATGAGCTTGGCGGGACCCGGAATGCTTGCATAGGAGGTCGGCATTGTAAGCACGGCGATGATGCCCCACATGAGTTCGTACAGAAGAACGGTCCCGAATCTGTCAACCAACAATCGCGCCAGAATGTGAAAAGCGGTGGGGATGATGAGATCAAGCCGTACGACCTGATCTATTCCCGTCGCACCCAACACTGGTTTTACAACGAGCCCCATACCGATGTCCGCCGCGACCATCAGTGAAATGAACACAAGCTGCGTAGTCGTCCATCGGCTGAATATTCCTGTGCTGGTTCCCAACCTTCATCCCCTTCTTTCAGCGCAATCGGCGCAGAATATTCCTGAAGCAGACTTGACGGCCTTTGGCTCCATGACCTTTTCGCCGCAGCGGCTGCAGGTCAGAGAGTTGAAGATGCGGGCGCGCGGAGGAATCTGCGCATTCACTTCCTTGACTAATAGCAATGCATCCTCGGGGGCTGACAGGATATCGCGGATGCTGTTTTGGAAAAAGTCGCGGAATTCACTTTTCTGCTCCTCGGTGGCACTGTTGGAGAACACGGCATTTCTCAATCCCTGAAGTTGGGTCGATTCAAAAGGAGAATAATTTTCGGCAATTCTGACGCCTTTTCCCGTGTGGCGGTTGCAGACGGTATAAACCCGCTTTCCGACATCACGGAATATCAAGTTGCCTTTTCCGAAGGTGCAGCCTGTCACCACTTGTATGGCATCCACCGCGCAGGAATCGTTTTCAACGATCGCAACGATTTCCTCGTCTTCCGCGCGTTTGCCGTCCAGCCATTTCATGGCCGCCAATGCCACTCGGTAACCCAATGCCAACCCGGGACAGGAATGTCCGTGAAATGCGATCGCCTCATCGTAGGACTTATAGTTATTTTTCTTCGTAGGAAATCCTCCTGGAGATCACCGCAAGATCTCGACGATTCAATCTGTATGTAATACGAATGACAGAAGCGTAACACTACTAGAAGTGCCAGAAGCGTTCAAGAAGAAGCTTTGCAGGCTATGGGTTCATTCCGGCTCATTTTCACGTGTTTCCTGCATACTCAAAAAAAGACCGGCAAGCTTCGTTGACATTCTGGCCCGGGCAAAAAGGGCAGCTTGAAATTACTATCCTTCGCGAGCTTCGACATGTTTGAAAACTACGAGCATCGCGGACACGTTTTCAAAGAGGCCGTTCGTAACCTTACTTGGCTCAGCAGACACTAATTTATGGCGTATAAACCAAGCAGCGACAAGATACTATTCATCATGACGGGACTTCTTTCAATCTTCGGGCTCGTCATGGTGTACAGCGCCTCCTCCGTGGTTGCAGCTTCGCAGATTTCACAATCGCTGACGGCAGTAGGGAGTGGCGGTTTTGCCGGCCTTGGTCTCGGAGCCAGCAAGCAAAAACTCTTCTTCCTCCCTGAAGCCAGCAGCGATTTTATTTTCGCCATCATCGGCGAGGAACTGGGACTGATCGGGACTTGCCTGGTGGCAGTCGCTTTTCTCGTATTCTTCTATCGTGGAATGCGGATCATTCTTCGGGCGCCGGACCGTTTTGGATTTTACCTTGGGTTGGGAATCACGCTCATGGTTGTATTGCAGGGATTCATCAATATATCCATGGTGCAGGTTTACGGGCGAAG
>DATJPG010000062.1:0-15070 GCA_035506515.1 Acidobacteriota bacterium | reverse complement strand
AGATATGCCGAAGCGGCCGGATCGCTGGCGGAAAAAGAGCAAAATGTCCGGAGAAGTGAAGAACTGGGGAGAATTGCAGAAACATGTCGCTGGACTCCCGCAAATCGCCCTGACAGCTTTTACCAGGCGATGCAGTCGCTTTGGTTCAATCAACTCCTGTCCGCGCCCACGTCGACCTACAATCTGGGCAGATTCGATCAGTACATGTATCCGTTTTACAAAAAAGACATTGAGGAAGGCCGGATTACGGACGAGGAAGTTTTAACCCTGCTGTGTGAATTGCGCATCAAATGCATGAGGCCCGAGAATATCAAGCTCTCAAGCGCCAAGCGGTCCCAGCATGCCGGCTTCGCCAAATGGCGAAACATGACCATCGGGGGCGTTACGGCGGACGGCAAAGACGCCAGCAATGAATTGACCTATCTCGTCCTGGAGGCGGCCAACAGGCTAAGGACGGCTCATCACACCATAACGCTGAGAGTTCACGAAGAAACGCCGGAAGACTTGCTTGTAAAGTCGCTGGAGGTTGTCAAGACAGGCATCGGTATGCCGGCCATAGCCCTGGATAAATCTTTTATCGAGTATCTGACCTCGGGCGGCATACCCATCGAAGATGCCCGTAATTACCACCTTGCCGGGTGCGTGGACCCGGCCATACCGGGGAAAGCCAGCTTTCTGGCGGGTAATTTTTTCGTGGTGCCCAAGGTCCTGGAGGTCTTGCTGAATGACGGAGTGGACCCGCGCACAGGTTTGGAATCCTATTCTTTCAAACCTCCTGTCGAGGATATCGAAACGTTCGAAGAATTCTACAAGGCTTTTGAGAGCGCCCTGTCCTATTTTATCGGTCTGTGGCACGAACACAGCTTCCTCAGCGGACGTCCAAAGGACTACTACGATGCGGTGGAGATTCTTGAGACTGTCCTGGTGCACGATGGGATCAAGGTAGGCAAACCCCTGTCGCGGAGAAAGCCGGTCCCGCCTTATGACTTCCGGGCAGCGATGGTGCCCGTCGGCGCCATCAATGTGGCGGATTCTCTGGCGGCTGTCAGGATGTTGGTTTTCGACGAAAAGAAACTTTCCATGAAGGCGTTGAAACAAGCACTGGCCGCAAACTGGGAGGGCCACGAAAATGTCAGAGGGATGTGCCTGCAAGCGCCCAAATATGGGAATGACATCGAGTATGTGGACTCCATAGCCAGAAAACTCTACCGGTTTCTTATAGACGAGGAGTCGAAATATCTCACATTCGGCCGACCTGAACATGGAAAAATCCGAGGAATTGGCGGCGCCTCCATCTCATCGATGTTTGCAGGCGGCGCCATAATCGGGGCAACTCCCGACGGGAGATATGCCGGCACAACTCTGGCTGATGGAACCGCATCTCCTGCCCAAGGACGAGACACTCACGGCCCTACGGCAATGCTCCGGAGCGCGGCGAAGATCGATCAGTCTTCGTGTGCGTCGACGCTGCTGAACGTGAAGCTTCATCCCACATCTTTGGCAAGCCGGGAGGACTTGAAGAAACTGGGAAGCCTCATCAAGGCCTACGCTGCCATGGGAGGCAAATGGATTCAGTTCAACGTCGTCGGGAAAAAACAACTGCTCGAAGCCCAGAGGTTTCCTGAGAGATATCGTGACCTGATTGTACGGGTAGCTGGATATAGCGCCTATTTTACAGACCTGAATAAAGGCGTCCAGGATGATGTTGTCCAACGAACGGAAGTCAGCATTTAAAGGCCGTGGGCCTTGTGCCCTCAATCATTCGGCGAGTTTTGCTCCAGCACCTTATAGACAGGAGAGCAACATGATGAAACCATCTGCTTTACTGATAAGCTTGCTCTTATGCTGCAATGCATTTGCATTCGAGGGTAACGTAAATCTTGCAGGCGGCACTGTAAATACCAGCGCAGAAGCCAAAGCTGAAAGTGCATCCACCGATCCATCTGCGGCCAATCGTGTGTCCAAACCCGGCGAATACGCCGGCTATAGCGACGCGATTTACGATGAGAAATACGAGCTTACCTCACGGTACATCCAGATGAGCGATGGCACCAAGCTCGCCATGGATCTATATCGTCCCAAGGACAAAGCCACAGGAAAAGTAATCGACACAAAGCTTCCCGTCCTATGGATGCATACGCCCTATAATCGCAGGTATGCTAATGACAAAATTCTAACGGGCGAGGGCTATCCGGGGACTGCAGCGAAGCTGGTGAAATATGGGTATGTTGTCGCCATTGTGGACTTCCGCGGTTTATACGCTTCCTATGGACACAATGTAGCGTTTAACCGCGGCGAATGGCTTACCGCAGCTCGCCGGGATGCGTACGACGTCACCGAATGGCTTGCCAAACAGCCATGGAGCAATGGCAATATCGGCATGTGGGGCTGTTCGGCCACTGGCGGCAGTCAGCTGCAGGCGGCGACCACAGCGCCCCCCCATTTAAAGGCGATATTCCCGATGAGTTGCGAGTTCGACGCGTATTCGTTTCGCGTGCCGGGTGGGATGGCCCCGGCCAAAAATGCTTCTGCAAATGTTCCGAGCAAAATGCAACCGGGGCAAAAGGGTCGCGATGCGGCGGCAGAACCGGTCGACGGCGATACCGACAGATCACAGTTGAATCAAGCCATAGCGGAGCACGAGGGCACGGTTGAAAACGAGGGCTATGCGCCATACAGAGACAGCTTTGCCGATGCCATCACCGATCAAGGTGCCCAGCCGTGGTGGATCAAAAGCAGCCCGCATCACTACCTGGAACAGATCAAAGCATCTAAAACCGCCATATACCTGGCCGCCAACTGGGACGAAGGGGCGACGAAGCACGGAGCTTTCTTTACTTTCAACAACGTGACCAACCCGGCAAAACTGATCGTAGGCCCCGGAGGTCACTGCG
This sequence comes from Acidobacteriota bacterium, assembly GCA_035506515.1. Taxonomy (GTDB): domain Bacteria; phylum Acidobacteriota; class UBA6911; order UBA6911; family UBA6911; genus UBA6911. Next base: position 12,176 of record DATJPG010000062.1, on the reverse strand, counting down.
GCTGGACCGCTATCCAAAGCCAGACCAAGTTCGACATCACCGTCGAGGAACACCGTTTCTTCGATTACTGGCTCAAGGGTATCGACAACGGAATCATGAAAGAGGATCGCGTATATTATTATACGTATAACGCTCCGGCCGGCTCCGAGTGGCGCTCGGCCAATCAGTGGCCGCTGCCCAATGAAAAAAGGACCAAATTCTATCTGGGCAAAAGCTCGTTGAGCACGACGGCACCGACGGGCGCTGATCAAAAAGACGAAACCGCCGTCACGTACGATGTTACTCCCGCCAACATGACGACCAGGGGGCTCGCATACGCAACCGCACCGCTCAGCACGGATGTTCAAGTCACAGGCCATCCCGTGATCAATCTGTGGGTTTCATCAACCGCAACTGATGGAGACTTCGTTGCCACCATTCAGGACGTCGCTCCGGACGGTACAGCCACATCGTATAACGTGAATGGGCGGATTCGGGCCTCGTTGCGAAAGCCGCAAAATGCGCCTTACAACAATCTCGGGCTGCCCTGGCATGGCTTCCGTGAAGCGGACGTGACGCCGCTGACGCCCGGCAAACCGGCCGAGCTTGTGTTCGAAATATTGCCTATATCAATGGTTTTCAAGGCCGGCCATAGCATACGGCTTGTGATTAATTTCGCAGATACAAGGTCAACGCTAAGGCTCGATCCGGCGCCGGTGGTTACGATATATCGCGATTCAACACACAAATCGTATATTACGTTGCCAATTATTGAAGGGAGATAAGGACCGTATAGGGTCTATCAACAAAATCAGAAAATCGAATCCAGCTTGGAAAGCAGAATCTCCCAACGAGGGCACTATGAGAAAGACAAGCACAAAACAATGGAAAGTCGGCCTGTTGAGCCTGCTATTCGCGGTCAGCACAGTTGCCGGCGCGGTCCTGGCGCAGGAAAACGCAGAGCCGGCGCCCGGTTTCATCGGTGAACAGGGGGGGCGCGGCGCCTGGCCGGCGGTGGCACAGTCACGTGCAGATTTACGCACTCATACCCTATACCGTCCCGCTTCACTGCCGGCAGAGCCGCTGCCTTTGCTGATCTGGGGCAACGGGGGCTGCAGCGACAACGGATTGTCGCATGACAGGTTTTTGCGCGACATCGCCTCACATGGCTACATCGTGATTGCGCTGGGTTATGCGTGGCGACGCCCGCCGCGCAACGATCCTGCCGGTCAGGAAAAGGACCCCACCGATGTCGCCCAGATGAGCCAAGCCATGACTTGGGCGGCCAATCGTGCCGCGGACCCAGCTGATGAGCTATACGGACACATCAACATCAAACGCATCGCTGTTGCCGGTCACAGTTGCGGCGGCTTGCAGGCCATCAAGATTTCCGCCGACCCGCGCATTGCGACCTCGATGATTTTCGATAGCGGCGTGTACAGCAAGCCTGGCGGCCGAAGCAAGATCCAGGTGAGCAAGGAGGAACTCGCCAACCTGCATGGCCCCATTGCCTACTTTACCGGAGGACCGACGGATATCGCTCATTCCAACGCCAGCGACGATGTTAAGCGTATCACGCATGTGCCGGTCTTCTTCGGCTGGTTGCCCGTAGGACACGGCGGCACTTTTTCGGCGCCTGACGGCGGCGACTGGGCCGAAGTGGCCGTTCACTGGCTTGACTGGCAGTTGAAGGGAAACCGTGCTGCGGGCGCCTGGTTCCTCGGCAAAGATTGCAGCTTGTGTCGCGATAAACGGTGGACCGTCGAACAGTTCGCCAATCCCTGATCCAGGCATCGGGACCAGGATGACGGCATGAATAACAGTTAGTTCACTCACTATTGAGCTTGATCTTCTCAACTTCAGAAATTGCGGATTCCGCAGAAACCATTCTGCGGAATCCAGCTGCAAATCTACTTATTTGCAGATCGGCTCATTTGGCCAGCCCATTGATTTGGAGCCGGCGCCAATGACGGCCTGAATCAAATCCACCTTGCCACTTCTCATCCGGAACATATGGAAATCCGGCAGGCTGCCCGCGAAAAGCACATAGGCGACAACTGTCCCTGCTTCCACATCTACCAGGAAACGCCTGGGGCCGTGGTTTGTAATAACCAAGCCCTTTGGAGAGCAATCATGCGCCGTCATCTTGACGCCGCCCATCGTTCCCCCTCCCTTGGTTGTCTGGAAGCCGTTCTCCCAGCGGTCACAAACTGTGGCGAACGGGGTGTGTACTTTGGGCTTTTCGGCGAACATATCATAATAGTCATCTGCAGCGGCAATCATGGCCAGCCGGCTGCTTCGCTGTTCCTCAGGGATGATGCTTTCCCAATCCTGGTCTTTGGTTTCCAGCACATTTGCGGCATTGAACGCAAATTCAGTTTCCCGGGCGACGAACGTTTCAATCTCCGTAATCTTTTGATTTTCAACTTTGAGCCGAACTCCGTAGAGAATAGGCCGAATGGTGCCATCCGCAGGCGGTTTGGCCGACAGGCCGGCAAAAGCCGATTTGGGGGCCGGTGCTGGTGTCTTGGGGGCTGTGTATTTCTCTTCAATCACGACATTGGAATGCGTGCCGCACTTATTGGTGTCGATCAGGTCGCGCTTGAGCAACGTTTTTCCTGCGGTTTTCCAAAAGCCTTCTCCTACGGACATCTCGACGCCATTTTCCGTGAATTTTACCTTGGCGGCGAGCGGAAGACTCGATGGATTGTGCGCCTCGAGGGCGTTGAAATATTGTCCGATAATTCCCTTGAGGCTATCGCGTGTGCAGGCCGATTGCGCGTGGGCCGAGACGAGACTGCCGCAGACTATCATTACAGCTAAAGCCAAAAAGCATTGTGAAATTCGTTTCATTCCGCAATTCTCCTATAGAAGGTTGCATGATGGACGGTCGTGGATTGAGCAGTTTTCACAAAAGTACGTTTGCGTGCAATCTGCTTAATTCATGGCTGCCGATGAATCATTCCGAACGTCATTCTCGGTTTAAAAGATTGCGGGAGCTACTATAGCATGGCAGAGGATCCCCGTAAGACAGATATTGCCCGCAATCTCCTTTTAGGACGGGCATCTGTTGCTCTACACGTTCCGGTCTCACTTAATCACTGAGACAGGCCCCTTGCTCATATAAATAGAATGGAATTAGCAACCTCAAAATCCGATGGCGACTCCTGACTGGATCCCATCAATTTAACATCGTTGCCTTTGGCTGTTTTACCAAATGAACTGAATCATCGATGCACGGACTGCCTTTTCGCCCGGCACCTTAATCAGTCCATTTCAGGACTTTTATGGCTTTGAGGTCTCCCGTAGGGCAACACACTTCACAGGCGCCGCAGCCATTACATTTTGCAGGATCAACACCTGGAAAGGATTCATAGGCTTCTTCATTCCATTGGACCTTAATTGCCCCATAGGGGCAGGGCTGTAAACAGGCATGACACTCGCTAACGCCCCATAAACACAGGGATGTGTCGACACTGGCCTTTCCTATGACATACCTGTTCTTCTGCTCCAGGTTCAATTTTTGTAAGGCTCCGCTGGGGCATACCGTTGTACAGGCATTGCATTCTTTTTTGCAGTAATCCGTTTCGTACCGGACAACGGGCGACAGAAATCCAAGAACTCCGGATTTTCCCCTATCCGGATGAATAATCTTGGATGGACAGGCGCGTATGCAATTGCCGCATCGCAGGCAGAGACCCGTAAACTTGTCCTCTCTGATCGCGCCGGGCGGCCGTAATGGGGCATTTCCAGATCTTGCCTGGCCGATTTTTTGTGCTAATAGGCTGCATCCCAAGCCTGCGGCAACTGCAATAAACACTCTCCTTGTTGCCCAAATAGCGTTCCCGGGCACAGCTTTTGCGTGGGATTCTGTTCTGTTTTTCTTCCGGAAATTTCCGCAAAAAGTTCCGATACTTTCCAGGAGGTCTTGCGTGGCGCCTAGAGGGCATATGCGGGCGCACCAGAAGTCACCCGAAGTTAATGTCAATAAAAGAAGCACAACTATGCCAGACAGGGAGACTATGGCAGACAGGACATCCGTTGCTTTATAGGCCGAAAATGCATTGTTCAGAAACGCCAATGGGTCCATCCACAAAAAAAGCGGATAGCCAAAGATGGCGCCGGCGGCCGTTGCTAAAACGATGTATTTGCCTATCGGAGGGAAACGCTTCCACCAGGTCCTACCTGGTAATTTCACGCCTGAAACGGTATCGAGGAGCAGGCCGACCGGGCATATATAGCGGCAGAACCACCTTTTCCGTGACAGCGATATTGCCGCAAAAACCAAACCCAGGATCGACCCCACCCAGATTGTTCCACCTGCCAGGATTGTACATATTGTGACAAAGGAGCTTGCTTGAACAAATATTCTGGAGCTATTGATCCAGAATGGGAAGGGCAATAACAAAAGAGTTGCCAGCAAAAAGCAGCTCAACCTCACATACAAGCGCCCTCTATTTATCATTCAGCAAAAACCCTCCACTCCACCTGAACCGTTCCTCCGCTCATGGTGGAGTGGTTCGTTCTTATACTTATAATTCTTCTCTAATGGCGTTCTTCAAAAACCTATGTTTTTTGATGGATGCTAACTAACCAGGCAGGACAACACCCTGCTTTTTAAGGCTGGCCTGCAAAGCCTTTATGTCAATTTTTCTGAGATCCACGCCGCTGCTTATAGCCTGGGCCGCCGCAGTTCCAGCTGCCTGCCCAAGGCAGACACAATGGTGTATTAAATTGAAGGCGTCATTGGTAACCGCATCCGATGAAAACGCCCGGCATGCAATAAGCATATTGTTCACATTGCGCGGTATCAGACAGCGATAGGGCATGTACATTAAAGGATTTGTTTCATCCATATTGGGGAAAACCGCGATGGTGTCTTTAAAAGGCTCCTTTGATTTCATGTCTTTTTCACTGACGACATATTCTCCAACAACCCGTCTGCCGCCGCGGGTGCCGAGCTGCGAATTGGACAGAACTATGAAGCTCTTTTCAAAACCGGGAATATTCTTCACGTAAAAGTCGTGCGTTATCATCATCTCTTTACGACCTAAAAACTCTACCCGTGTAAGCTCCTCGACATCGTACTGAGATTTGTTTGCGTATCGGGGAAAGCACCAGACTACATTCTCCTGGTTTTTCAGATTGCTGGTCAGAAATCCGGGTGTTCCGCCAAGTTTTCTGACTTCGCGCATCTTTTCGGCCAGTTCATTGGCACTGGATTTTTTGTAATCCTGATATTTTTGCAGATTAACGTTATCTATCCAGTATGAAAAGGAAAGGTTAGACATCCTCAGGGTTTTATCGATTTGGGTTTCAAAGGCTGCCCCTGTATAGGGCAACAGGTCCCCATCGCCGGTGGAGTCGATGACAACTTTTGCCAGAACTGCCTGTCTGCCTGATTTGCTCTCAAAGATGACACCCTTGGCCTTGTTGCCCTCCATTATGGGCTCTGTCCCCCATGAGTGGAGATATGTCTTAACATTTGCCTCTTTCATCATATCCTGGAATAGACACTTTGATATCTCTGCATCGATGTGCGCGGAATATCCTACCCTGTCACCTGTTGCATAGAAGGGTGAACGGTTTTTATAATAATCAACAAGTTTTTTATCGGTTGAGCCCCAATGTTCCTTCTTCGGGTAATCAGCCGCTCCCCTGGCATCCAGTCTCTTGATCCACTCCTGCGTAATTCCGGCTATCACTTGCTTGCCGTTGATATCGGTCATGGCGGGGATAATGGTGACCAATCCGCCGGTGCCCATACCGCCAAGGTGCTCATATCTTTCAATGAGTACGGTGTCTGCGCCGGACCTTGCTGCGGCCACAGCCGCGCCGATACCACCGGGTCCGCCGCCCACGACCACCACATCAGCTGTTCGGCACACCTTGGTCACACGGGCTGCTTCCCTGATTGTCTTACCAGATATCTGGGTCGACTTGGCGGATTGGGCCGACACCGGAATCGCCAGGCCTCCTGCACCCAAAAAGGCTGCGGCCCCTTTCACAGCGGTATTCTGGAAAAACTTCCTGCGAGTAATTTCGGATTCCACTTCGTTCGACATTTTCATTGCGGATTCTCCTCACCCTGGGTTCATCATGCTAAATGTCATAATAGGATATTGCTAACTCTGCCAGTACTCAGTTTAGAATGGCTTCAGCGAATAGGGTCTTACGAGCCTTTCAAAAAACGGCCATGCCTGTATCATCCTGAAACAACCGTGGGCAACCCACCAGGCAACTAAATAGATACGGCATGGCGCCGAGAAGCGTCGTCAAGCGCACTTGCCGGTCGTAGATCCCTCCGTTTCAGGGCCATGCTTTTCCCGGCCTTTTTCATATTCGTTTATCTGCAAGTTGCACCAGATCCAATGCCGCCAAAAATCCAGGGGTGGTTGAAAGCTCGCTTCCGGAATTGTCAACCATATGCTTCATCCCGCAGATCCGGCGGATCTTTCAATGGAATATGAACAGAATGGGGGAGCAGGGCTCCGAATGCCAAACTATCCGACCTGTTTCCACAATGTCAAGAATTATGTCACAGAAATGTGACAACTAGGTGCTGGGGGCCTGACTTCAGATTCAGGCATGCAAAATTTGTCACAGAAATGTGACATATATCGTGTTAGAGTCCTTTTTGCGAGACGTTAGATGGCATTTGTCGCACGCTGACCGCACTGAAACTTTGCTCAACGGTATCGACGGCGCGTCGCTTTATGAAGGTGCACCGAGTTTCGGGGATTGCCGGGTTGTTAAAGAAGATTTGGTAAGGAGAACCGCTATGAAACCGCGCCTGAAAGATGTTGCAAAGATCAGCATCCCTATTGCTTTGTGCCTGCTTTTCGGCCTGGCTCTTGCTCAGGATCGTGGTGCGGGCCAACAACGTCGCATTGGGGGCGATTACGTCGACGATCGGGTGCAGTTGCGCGAGTATCACTTCAAAGATACAGATGAGACTCTTCCGTATGCGGTGTTCGTTTCAACGAGGGTCACCAAAGACAAGAAGGCCCCGCTGGTCCTCGCGCTCCATGGATTCAGCGGCAATCACGGCACCTTCATGCGCACCCAGTGCGTGGACGAAGCGGAAAAGAACGGTTACATCCTCGTGGGTGCGATGGGCTACAGCCCCAGCGGCTCGTTCGGCATGCCGATGGGCGCACGCGGCGGGCCGGGCGGACGTGTCGGGGCGCCTGGCCCGACCAATGGTCAGCCCGAACGTGGCATGTTCATGGGCATGCGTGGAGGTCCCGGCGGAACAAAGGAGACAGACCCGGCCAAGGTTGCCGAACTCAGCGAGAAGGACGCGATGTATGTTCTGGAAATGGCCCGTATGGAATTCAACATCGATGACAACCGCATCTACCTGATGGGTCATTCGCTGGGTGGCGGCGGCGCGTTGCATATGGGCGAGAAGTATTCGACGATTTGGGCTGCTGTTGCCGGATTAGCTCCTGCCGCTTTTGGCTTCCAGTGGAGTGCGGACCAGAAGCTCAAGAACGTGCCGCTGCTGATCATTGTGGGCGACAAGGACACGCTGGTTACCGGTTCGCAGCAGTTGGTCGATCAACTCACAGGTCTGAATTTCAGGGTCGAGTACAAGTCGTTGCCCGGACTGGATCACGGAGGGATTATCGGGGGCAGCATGCCGGATGTGTTCAAGTTTTTCAACCAACATATCAAGTCAAAGTAAGGGTAATCACCAGTCTTCGCCAAGGCTTCGGCTGCGAGCCGGCTTGCCAGCCGAAGCCTTGGCGCAGGCTGGCGGGGTTACCTACACGGAGATGAATATGGAATATCAAGAAGGCAATGTAAGAATCGAAGGGATTAAAATCCACTACTACCGTTCCGGCGGAAAGAAACCGCCTATTGTGCTGCTGCACGGCGCAACAGACGACGGGCTTTGCTGGGGACGGACGGCGCAAGAACTTGCGGAACGATATGACGTCATCATGCCGGACGCGCAAGGCCACGGGCTTTCCGATAGATTAGGCCCAGATTTTTCTTTCGAAAGCCATACGAAACAAGTGGCCGGCCTGGTCAAAGAACTCGGGCTGAATAAGCCGATTATTATGGGGCATTCCATGGGCGCAGGAACAACCTGTAATGTGGCGATGGAATACCCCGCCATACCTAAAGCCATTATCCTTGAAGACCCGGCCTGGGGCATGTTTCCGCCAAAGCCGGAAAACGCAGAAGCAGCCAGAAAAAACCACGAGGAAATACGGGCTTATCAAACAGAAGTGGCCAAACTGCCGCTGGAAGATATAAAAAACCGATGCCGCAAAGACAACCCGACCTGGCCGGAAGATGAAGTAATAACCTGGGCAAATTCAAGAAAACTGTGGGACAAGGCCCTTTTTGACAGGATCGGCGTCCCTTCACGCCCCTATGAAGAGATCGTCACCAGGATTGAATGCCCTACCCTGCTCATCATCGCGGAAACAGGCATCGTGTCCAGAGAAACGGCGGAAAACGCAGCCAGGCTCTGGACGTCCAAATCGCCGTTTAAGTGGGTATACATCAAAGGTGCCGGGCATAGCATCCGCCGCGAGCAGTACGCAGATTTCAAAAGGGCGCTGTATGACTGGCTGGATACGCTGAAATAGCTGCTATGAAAGGAGGCAATGTGTCTAAGTCGAATTCCGAAAGCAGTACCAAACTCAATCGTCGCCAGGCGCTGCTGCTGTCCGCTACGGCAGGGGTGGCCGCGCTGGCAGGAGCATCGTGTGGCTCGGGCGGCAGCAGCAACACTGCCACACCCCAGTCACCGGCAGCAAGCTGCAGCACGCCGCGGACAGCCGTTGCGAACACACAATACGGAAAGGTGCGCGGCTATGTCGAGGATGGCGTCCTGACGTTCAAGGGCGTCCCGTATGGCGCAAACACAGGCGGCGAAAACCGGTGGCTTCCGGCCAAACCGCCCGCGCCGTGGGAGGGCGAGTACCCCGCCCTGACCTATGGAGCCAATTGTCCGCAACACCTTCATGACTGGTCCAGTGAACAGACGTTTCTTCAGCAGTGGACCGACGGATGGCAGAGCGAGGATATGCTCAAGGTGAACATCTGGACGACCAGCCTGACCGGCAAACGCCCGGTGATGTTCTACATTCACGGCGGCGGCTTTTCTTTCGGCTCGGCTTACGAACTTGCATCGCAGGATGGGGCGCAGATGGCCCGGCATCACGATGTCGTGTCCGTGACAGTCAATCACCGTCTCAACATCCTCGGGTTCCTCGACGTATCCTCGATCGGGGGGTCGGCGTACGCCGATTCAGTGAATGTCGGGATGACGGACCTGGTGGCGGCGCTTCGCTGGGTTCGGGACAACATCGCCAATTTCGGCGGCGATCCAAGCTGCGTCATGATTTACGGCCAGTCGGGAGGCGGCTCCAAGGTAACCACGCTGATGGGGATGCCTTCGGCAGAGGGACTGATCCATCGCGCGTCGGCACAGTCGGGCGGAGGTGGAGATGCACCCGGCGGAGAGCAGTCAAGGGAATATGCCAAGCGCGTTATCGCTGAGCTCGGCGTCAAAGATATCTCCGCGCTCCAGAAGATGGAATGGGCCAGGTTGAACGAGATCGGCAATGCCGTCGCGGCGAAAATGAACCCGCCAATGGGCGTGTACGGGCCGATTGCCCCTCCGGGAACCGAGAAACCGCGCGTGGGTTGGGGACCGACCGTCGACGGCCGCATTATTACCATGCGGTCCTTCTTCGATGCCGCTCCTGAAATTTCGAAGAACGTCCCGATGCTGATCGGCTCGGTGAGCGATGAGGGAAATTCCATGCGTTCCCGGCCAACGGAGGCGGAGTGGCTGGCCACCCTTACGAAGAGCTATGGCGAGGCTAAGGCCACGGCGCTGGTCGCGGCGCTGAAGAAGGCGCATCCGGAGAAGAGCATTCGTACGCTGTCATATATGTGCAATGGTGGCGGGTTGAACAGCATCAACATACGCAACCACGTCACGCGCATGGCCACGATGAAATGCAGCCAGAAGGGAGCGCCGGTGTTTACCTGGTATTTCACATGGCAATCGCCGATGCTGGAAGATGCGGGCGCGTGGCATACGGCGGAGCTTGCCTTCTGCTTCGACAACACGAAGCGCTGCGAACAGGGGACCGGCAACGGGCCGGAAGCGCAGGCATTGGCGAAGAAAATGGCCACGGCCTGGGCCAACTTCGCTCGCACGGGTAATCCCAGCCAACCCGGATTGACATGGGAGGCATTTGACCCGACACGGTGCCAGACGATGGTGTTCGATAACAACTGCCGGATGGCCGACGATCCGGAATCTGAAGTGCGCAAGATACTGCTGTCTTAATAGCGGAATACTAAAGCCACGAATTTCACGAACCAGATTCGTGAAATTCGTGGCTAATGTCCTAATACTTCTCGTAATTCGGTTTGAGATCCTTATACTTCGCCACCAGCTTGTCCCAATTCTTCGGCAACTCGATTTTCTTGGTGACAAGGGCGTTCTCGAAAAACCCGGGGCCCGCACTCCTCAGCAAGGCTATAAAGGAGCCCGGTCCGCCGGCAACCAAAATCATGAGGCTGTCGGTTTCGATTTTCGGAGGACTTGCGGCGCTCGTAGGAGTGACGCTCGAACTGATTGGCGTGCCATGCGCCGCCAAATATGCTTTGACTTTCTGTTTCGTCCATCCTTCGCTCGACAAAACCTTGGCCCATGAAGGAATAAGAATGAGGCTGGACATGGTGCTGGTCGTCATGCCTGCAAGCGTATCCAGAATCCCCTGTGCATCTGTTCCGCCTGGGACCGTTTGCATGAAGGTGTTGGGAAAGAACACCGTGACGGTGTTGTCCTCTTTTTTGAAGCCGCGCTCGACGCTGAGAGGTTCCCAGGGGCTCGCCTCTTCATCCTCGCCGATCACGAGGCTGTACTTGCCCGGGTTGCCGATGACCCCCATGTCCTCGACAGCCTTTCTTGCCCCGCCGATATTCTTGACGATCAGACCGACGGCCCGGCCGATTGCGGCATTCGCGATATTTCCCGGACTCAATGCGCCCGAGCTGCAATTGAGGTTGACGTCGTTTCTTATCCGGCCGTTGATGGCAAGGAAAGGCGCCCACGAACCGGTGCTCACCTCAAACGTATCAAACCTGGTTTTCGGATCGGCAAAGGATTGCACTGCGGCGATCAAGACCGGCATATAGGTGGGAAGAGCACCGGCCATCACTGCGTTGACCGCAATCTTCTCGATCGTGGCTTTCCCTTTTCGAGGGATGAGCGTTGCCACAACATGGTCGGGCGGCAGGTCCGTCCCGGCCATCATCTCCGCCACGGCTGCCTCCGTCGGCGGAATAATGGGCAGACCGTCGGTCCATCCCTTGCTGTAGTAGAACCGGTTTATCTCTTGAAGACTTCCTTTGAATGCAACTCTTGGAGTCTTGCCTGTTTGCTGCTTAGGAGATTTCTCTTCCGGACTCAGCGGCCTGGTCAAGCCTTCAACCATGTCTTTCATGGCTGCCGCTATGCCCTCTTCTATTTCCGACTTCACAGTGGATTCACAAGCCACTGATTCTCCCACGATTCTGATTCCGGGCATTCCCCGGCTCGATGCAGCTGATTGAGCATCGGTGACAAAACCTTTATTAGCCAGTAGCACGACCGGCTTGCCAAAGTCCTCGATCGCTATTGTGTTGTAGGCGAGGTACTTTGTGCAGGACCCTCAATCCGCTACGACGGCAATGGCAGCGTCAAGCTCTTTCGCCCAAGCCGTGAATTTTTCCTTATTCTTGGTTTCGATCTCATTAACATTCGCCCCGACGGAATGGTATATGGTTGTCTGGATATCGGGGTACATGGCCTTCAATCTTCTGTCGATTGATTGCGCGATCGGCATAGCCGCCCGCTTTGGATTGACGAATAATCCGATCTTCTTTCCCGCGAGGTTTTCAATTCTCGGAGAAATCCCCCGGAGCGGGATTGGGTCAACATCCGCCCAGGGACTGAGAACTTCAAATTGAACGACTGGCGCTTTGGGTTTGGAACTCGCAGCCCCTTGGGCCCTGGATAAATCCTGGACTGTCAGGACGGCGAGAATTCCGATGGAAAGCGCCGATAAAAATCTGCGCATGGTAGGCTCTTTCTCCTTTCAAAATGGCTTGGTGCTGGCACAATCATAACCACGAAACACACGAGAGATATCGTGTATCCGGAGTATGGATCCATT
>DATJPG010000061.1:0-12950 GCA_035506515.1 Acidobacteriota bacterium | reverse complement strand
TTGGGAATTTGACAATCAACGGCGGCCTTCGTTTTGACCGGTACGATGGGCTCAGCAAAGGCACAGCTTGGCAGCCCCGGCTCGGTTTCGCGTACAGACTCAAGCCCACGTCCACTGTGCTCCGACTCTCGTATTCCCGTTCCTATGAAACACCCCAAAACGAGAACCTGATTCTCTCGAGCGCAACCGGCGCGGGAGGATTAGCCTCAAACATTTTCAACGCCTATGCGAGCATTCCGTTGCAGCCGGGAAGACGAAACCAGTTCAATGCCGGCTTCCAGCAACCAATCGGCAGATATTTTGTCCTGGATGGAGATTACTTCTGGAAGTTCACGCGCAACGCTTATGATCTCGACACGCTGCTGAACACCGCCATCATTTTCCCCATCGAATTCCGGAAATCAAAGATGGACGGATTCGGGGTGCGATTGTCGCTTACTCCGCTGAAAGGTCTGTCCGCCTACGCCATGTTGGGCCATACGCGCGCCCGCATTTTCGGCCCCGAGAATGGAGGGCTCATATTCTCTGCGCCGCTTCCTGATACAGTGGGACGCGTCGACCATGACCAGGCACTCCAGTCCACAACTCACATTCAATATCAATTCAGAAAAAACCTGCCCTGGGTGGCATTCACGTGGCGCTACGATAGTGGAATCGTATCCGGTGGAGCTGCTGACTTGGCGAGTGTTTTGAGTCTGACGGCGGATCAGCAGTCCTCCATAGGATTCTACTGTGGAAACAATATCGCAACCCTCACAAACCCCATTACGGCGTGCAACTCCCCTAACTGGGGAACGAAACAAATCCGGATCCCGCCTGAGGGGACCGAAAACGACGACACCAATCCGGCGAGAGTGATCGGAAGAAACGTCTTTAGTCTAAGCACGGGGATTGACAACCTGTTCCATACCGACCGGTATCGCTGGACCTTGTGGTTCGAGGCCCAGAACCTGACGAACACGGATCGAATGTATAATTTCCTGTCGACGTGCTCCGGAACGCATTGGGTTGCTCCGCGCAGCTTACGCGCAAAACTCGCACTGCAATTCTGATCGGAAGCAAAATATGCTCGTGCATGTGGATGAAGGGAATGCTTCCCCCTCCATCCACATGCACAGCAAACTTGTAAAAAGGTGCGTCTATGAGGATGATGCCTCATACGAATTCACTGGCCCTGATAGCATTAACCACTTTTGTTTTCACGCTTTTAGGTGGGTGTGTCATCCTGCGATTCAGAAACAAACTCCCATATATCTTCTCGTTCGCCGCCGGGAGTCTCCTGGGTGTGGCGTTTCTTGATATCCTCCCCGGAAGTTTAAAGATTGCCGGTCTGGCACACATGCCGGTCAGATATTTAATGATCGTCGTCGTTGCTGCGTTTTTCTTCAATCACTTGCTTGAGCGGTTCTTCGTCACTCACCAGGTTGAAGAACATCAGCACCACGGACACATCATGGGGCCAATTGGAGCGGGCTGTCTGGTAATCCATAGCTGGCTCGATGGAGCTGGTATCGGCGCGGCATTCCAGATCAGCTCGTCAATGGGGATGGTCATTGCCTTGGCGGTGATCCTCCATGACTTTACGGATGGAATAAATGTCGTTACAATCATGCTGAAAAACAACCAGCGAATCCAAAAAACAATCCTCTTCTTAATTCTGGATGCCGCCGCACCGATCATGGGGATTATAACAATCTCGCTCGTCAAGCTATCCCAGAGCATTCTCGCGGTATTGCTCGCAGCCTTTGTCGGTGAGTTTCTTTACATCGGCGCATCGAACCTCTTGCCATCCACCAGAGAATTCCATTCAAAGAAGATTGTGCTGGCCATGGCGGGCGGAATCCTCCTCATCGCCGTCCTAACGTCTTTCATTTAGGGAAATCTCCAATCACCATCAAACCGATCTTGAGCCGACCGGAGCCGCTCATAAGTTGCTGCCAGCAATCCGACTTCAGATTCAGAAGTGAATATTTTGATGAATGCTATCAACAATGCCGAAAATCGCGATACATCAAACGAGTTTGATAGGATTATGCTTTACATAGTGGAGCGGATGGGACGAAGAAGCACGTGTGAAGGCATAAATCGCCTCATGCCCAAGGGAAACTGAGCGGGCCGGGCTGATTCTTGGAAATTATCAAATTGGTCTGCGAATCTTGCCGGGAAAATAGGCGGCGGGCGCGAGGGCAGGCCGAGACAATTCAGAATTTTTCGGAGTTTTTCATCCGCGACTTCACCATGGCGTCGGCCACTCCGCGCACCAGTTCTTCGCTGACGTTGCAGCCGAATTTGTTCCAGGTGTTCCATCCCATGGTGGGCGTGAGCGCGAGGCCCTTGGACACAGCGCTGTCCTGAGGGGGCGCTGCGCCCCTCAGCGACAGTGCAAAAAGACTCGGAAAAAACAATTTTCTATTCATGTCGATCCGCAAATAATCATTGTTATCAGCGAATAAAGAACTTCTCTGGGACCCAACGCCCATTAAGTTCAGTGGACAAATACCAATCGGATTGATGTTTAAGGTAAAGTTGAAGGGGGCTATAACAAAAGCTCGGCGGTTTAGTGAATGGCAATTAAGCCACTTTAGATTTTCGATCCAGGGTGAATTGGACCTGGATTCCAGCATGTCCAAGCATAGCAACCAGAGTATCAATACTGAATCGTTCGACCTTCCCTCGGACCAGGTCGCTCACCCTTGGCTGGGTCACTCCAAACAATCCTGCGGCTTGTGCCTGCGTTAGTCGCCGAGAGCGGATAAGCTTGCTGATCTGAATCATCAGATCAGATCGGACCTTGAGATTTTCTGCTTCCTCGCGCGGAAATCCGAGGTCTCGAAATACATTGCCAGTGGACTGTTGAAGTTTGATTGTCATGAGATCTCCTAGTTCTGGTGACGTAACCCAGGCAACTCGGCCAATCGTTGGCGCGCCAAAGCAATATCAGCCTGACGAGTCTGGCGCGTGCGCTTTTCAAACGCGTGCAGAACATAGATGGCATTATCGTGCTTCGCGACGTAGAAAACCCGGTGTTCGGTTCCAGCATGAATTCGGATCTCATAAACACCGAATCCAACAGCCTTCATTGGTTTCCAGTCATTCGGCATCAGGCCTTGCTGCACACGACTGAGCTGGTAACCCGCATCCCTTCGTGCCTGTTCGGGAAAAGCTCGAAGGTCATCAAGCGAAGATCCCAGCCAGTGGATTACTTTGTCGCCCATGATTTAATATACACCTATTTATATATCACCCGCAAGGCCAGCCGTGCTTTTCCCCGCCAAGAAACAGACCCCTTTTAGACCCCAAATAGCGCTAACCACGGCTTCCTGAAACTTTCTCACAGTGCCACTCGTGCCGCAGAATCAATAACTTAGCCGTTCTCAGGGAGACTCATAATTCGGAGGGGGCGGTTTACAGCCGTCATTGTCAGCAACATATGAAGTTATTCCAGCGAATAGGATTTTGCCACGCTCTCTCTTGGGTTCGTCAATTGCTGGGGTTCATATTATGAATGGCGAATGAAGAACATCCATAAGGCCGAAGTCAGCCTGCGCATTGGGGACAGTGTAGAGTCCATTAAGAGTCCATTAACAGACTCATGAAATCGGACCCAATAAAATCAATGGTCTGGGGTGGTCAGCGATCAACACCGTAGACGCTAAATTCTTTATTTTCAATTCACGGTCAATTTCCCAAATTGGCCTTCGAAAGGTTGATTCCAATCTCCTTGCATTATTTTCCCCTTCTGAAATGGTTTCCGCCGATTTCCGGAATCAACGGTGAATGCTTCCGCCAAACTAAATCATAATCCTCGCGGCAGATAAGCCACGAAAATCGCTCAGTAATCCGCCACCCCTTTATGTTCCACTACAGCTATACGTGATTTCAGGTCTTTGGATCGCTTTCTCGGTATGCGGATTTTCACGGGAAGAGAGCACGGCTAGTCGATATCTATGCCCTGCTATGTATGGATATTTCCTATTCTGAAGGGTAAGAACGAATGCAATCGAGCCACAGCTGAATAATGGAGCAAAACTGGAGCAAAAGTGGTGCATTTCTTGAGCAAAAGTTGAGCAATCATATAGCAGTACCCTCCGCCTTCGCCAGAAACTGATGCAAAAGTGATGCATTTCTTAAGCAAAAGTTGAGCAATCATGTAGCAGTATCCCCACCATGCATCTGGATTGCAATGCCGTATCACCCGGTGGAGGGCTATGTTCTCAACGGCTGAGGAAATTATGAATCGCATCCAAGGCTGGTGATCTGACCCTTTTTGCCTCCTGCCTAAAAATGAATCACGGGTTAGTACAAAAAAAATTGCAGGCTCTATCTGTTATCCGGAACACCTGTGAAAAATCCACGTACACCATAGCGCCATGCAAATAATGCATGGATTTGCTTCGGAGATAGGCGGTCGAGGGTAGGACAAAGCATGGGCAAAGGGAACCTGCAAACGACTTATCCGAAAATAGAACTGAAACAAACACAGGATACCAAATCCCTTGCCTGGTGTTTCCGTTCAAATGAAAGATTCGTATCTGAAGGCGCGCGACGGCCGGATTTCTTAAAGATAGGACTTAAGGAGAGATTATGAACAGTGACTTCAAACTAATGCGCGAGGAAATGGAAACTATAATCCGCGGCAACGCCTCAAGCAAAAAATGGGACATCTGCACGGCTGATCCCCGGATGATAAGGAAGATGGAAAAGCAGGGGTACACGCTTGACCAGCGGGAGAACCCATGGGGCTATGTCTCATTCACAGTTCCGTTCGATCGAGTGAAGATCATGAAGGCAGAGAAGCGAAAAACCGGATTCGCACGACGCCTAGACAGCCCGGAATATCCTACGGGGAGACACAGTGGTGTGGTTTTCTCGGACAATTTTGGGAAAAAGGTATCCCGATAAGGGGGGCACGTTAATGACCAATAATCGCCCCAAATTTCCTGGCATGGAAGTTTAAAGGCGGCACGAAAGGATGGATCCGATCGCCATTTCGCAGAGCTCGATGAGGATCAGCCGTTTGACAAGGCCAAGTATTTGTTTTCAGCCAGCTCAATAGCGTAATTGGCAAGGAGCAAAATCCCAGGCAAAGAATAGGCAAAGTCATGACAAAAAGTTTTCCAAGGATAAACGGCTATGTGCGTCAAAAAAATGTTATTCATGCCAGCGGTTGACTTGCTTGTACCGCTAGCGCAGGCAATTATTTGCGAAAAGACTGCCGCAAAATACGTGATGCTTGGGATTCATGAGTTTCAGAAGCTGGTTGATCAGGGCATCATTTCATTTCGGACACGCCAGGTCGATAGAAAGCGCCCTTTTTCTCTCAAGCACGAACTTGATGCTTACCTCGCTAGCCTGCCTCGGTATAAGATTCATTCCGGTGAGTCTAGCTCGAACTCTGCAGAAAGGAGTTCGAGATGAACAAAGGAAGCAAGGAGCGTCAAATTTTAGAGAAGTACGTAGGTTTCGAACGCGGTCGAGTTCAGGTTGATCTGCCCTGGCCGGATGGTCTTAGAAAGAGACGGGCGATGCCAAGCCTAACGAAGGCAAATGAAATCTCAATCCGGTTCCAGGCCGCCAGGGTGGACGGAACGTGGCAGGATTTACGAAAGAAACTTGATATGGGTGAGGATGTCACCTCAATGACGTTCGAGAAGTTTGGTCAGATTTACCTGTCGGAGTATGTCAAGTCCTATAATCGGGCATACGACGACAAGGCGAGTCGAATCCGAATGCTTGGGCGCAAGCTGAATCCCATCAGCATAAGCGTTCTTCAGAAGTCTCATGTCACATCTTACGTGAACTGGCGCAAGGATATGGGAACCAAGAACGCGACCATTAACCGTGACCTGAGCGTTTTGGCTCATATGCTCTCTTGGGCTGTCGGTGAACATTATCTGGAACGCAGCTTAATTCCAGAGATCCAGAAGCTCAGGGAAGTCAAGTGGGCAGGTCCGCGTCCGACCGAGGAAATTGTTGATTCTGTTTTTGCCAAGCTCGATCCGCGAGTAGTCCCTCCGTTCACGTTTATGCGTGAAACGGGGTGTCGCCGCGAGGAGGGCTTATCCCTAAGGCATTACCAGGTAGATTGGGAACGCAGGGAAGTACTGTTTCACGATATAACCAAGAACGGCAGGGATAGGCGAGTCCCTCTATCTGAGAAGGCGCTTAAGGCGATCCGTGCTTTTCCGAAAGCGTCTGAATATGTCTTTTACCATCCCGAGAGTCAGACTCGGTGGGATACGGCCCACAAGCTCTGGGAGGAGGCTCGGGAAGCGGCGGGCTATCCATGGCTGCGGATTCATGATCTGCGCCATGCCTATGCCATCAAATTGGCAGAAGCGGGATGCCCGATGCATTTCATTAGCGAGGTTCTGGGTCATCACAGCCTGGAATTCACGCGGCGCCAATACGCCAAGTTTTCGCCGGAATCGGCCGCCAATGCTGTGCGGACCTATCAAATTTCCGCAAATCTTCCGCTTTCGGCAAATTAAGCGTGTTTTATGGGATGGTATTTTCGGTTTAAATCGAATAAAATCAACGGACTTTGGGCGGTTAGCTCAGCGGCAGAGCATCGGTCTTACACACCGGGGGCCACAGGTTCAAATCCTGTACCGCCCACCAATCAAATCAACGACTTGCCGTCGCCATTTCCTCTTAAATGCCCTAGCTTTGTTCGTGTCTTTGTCCGCAGAGTGGGATTCAAATGTTTCCAGTTTGGCGGCTGCTACAGCCAGGTCGCCTTCATCTACGATACTATATTTTTCAAGGATGTCTCCGGTAAGGAATGGTTTAAGATCGCCATAAAAGAATTCAGGCATGGAGGAGGCGGAATGAGGATTTTAAAGAAATTGGCATTGGTTGCGGCGTTCGTTCTGGTTGCCCTTGGCATTGGTTTCTCTCAGCAGCAGGGCACGATTACCGCCGAAAAAATTGCGGACAATATCTATATCGTGAAGGGGGGAGTGGCAAATACCGGTTTCATCGTCGGCGAGAAGGAAGTCGTCGGCATCGACGCCGAAATGACGGCCGATTCCGCGCAGAAGATGATCGATGAGATCAAAAAAGTAACGTCGAAGCCGCTCTCTAAAATCATCCTGACACACAGCGATGGAGATCATGTCAACGGGCTTGCGGGATTCCCGAAAGGATTGGAAATCATATCCAATGCCCAGGCAAAAAACGAAATGGAGCAGGCGTTCAAGGCTCCAAACGCCCAGGCCCTGCAGGCATATCTGCCGACCAGGACCTTCACGGACAAAATGGATCTCGACTTCGCCGGGGAGCGTATCCGGCTGCTTCATTTTGGCCCGGCTCATACGAGCGGGGACGCTGTGGTCTTTCTCCCGGCCAGGAAACTGGCCTTTGTCGGAGACCTTGTTTTCATCGGGCGCGATCCCTTGATTCATCGGCAGAAGGGGGGAACCTCCGCCGGCCTGATCAAAACGCTCCATGCGCTGATCGAACTTGATGCCGACGGATATGTTCCCGGCCACGGCGACATCGCGACCAAGAGCGATATCGCGGCTGAAGCGAAAAGTCTTGAGGAAAAGCAGGATAGGGTCAGGTCTCTGATTAAGGAAGGGAAGTCGCTGGATGAAATCAAGGCGGCTTTCGGGATTCCCACGGCGCCTGCCAAGCCCGGCGGTTTCAGCTTTCCAAGTGTTGTCGAGGTAATATATCTCGAGCTGTCAGGGAAATAATAAACCGCCGGTTTCGCGGTTGCTCTGCTGCCCTGAATGCCGGGGCAGCAGTCGTGCCGTCAGGAATTTTATTCCGCGAGGGTACCTGTTGATTTGTTGTCGATCAGCGGAAGCAGATCAGAAAGCGATTGGATCGTCTCCGCTCCGTTGATGAACGAGTCCGTGCCTCGCTCGTGGCGGAGATACACCGCACGCATACCGAGTGCGAGCGCGCCGGAGATGTCCGACGAAGGTGTGTCCCCCACGTGCAGTGCTTCTTCCGGTCCCACTCCCAGCGCCGAGAGCGCCCGATTGAAAATATCCGGGTGAGGTTTCCGCAACCCTATTTCATCGGAGAATATTTGGGCTGAGAAATATTTTCCCAGGTCCAGGCGTTCCAGGATCGTGCGAAGAACGCTGCCCGGCGTGCGGCCGGTATTGCAAATTACCGCCAGCTTCAATCCCCGCGCCTTGAGCGCCGCCAGAACATCGGCGGCTTTCTCTATCGGTTTGGGAAGAAAGGCCAAAATGGGGAGCGTGTATGCTTCAATCAGCCGCTGCATCAAAGGATCGGACCGGCGGATGCGGTCGCCGATTTTCAGGTTGTCGAGCAGCAGTTCCACTTGCGCCCGCGCGTCAATGTCCCGGAGCGTCGTCCAAAGGGCCTCCAATTGTTGCCCCTCCGTTTCGTATGCCCGGCCGATGGCATCGAGATCGACTGCAATCTGCTCCTCGATCAAAATTGCGCCGATCCTCCGTATTCGCTCCGCTCTGCTGTAGCCTGATCCTTCCGGAGTTTCTCTGACCAGTGTCCACCAGAAATCAAAGGTAACCGCTTTCAACACGCCTGCCTCCTCGCATAATGCCGCATCGAATTAAAAACCTGTGAGGATTACTCTCCAGAGTCGTCCGGCCTCTCATTTTCCTGCAGCGGACGGCGCTGGAGAGACTATCTCAAATCTCAAATCTATGGATTCGTTCCCGGCTTGGCCCGGGAGCGCCGGCGTCCTCGCCGGCTTGTTGACGCAATAAAGAAAACTCTCAACAAGATTAGCTCCTCGTGCCGCCGAGGACGGCGGTTCCAGGGCAAAAACTATTCGGCAATAGGCGAGACGCCCGCGCCCCCGATGAAAAATAATTTGGGAACGATCGGCAATTCCGGCCGTACTCTCATCACAAAAACAAAATCGGGAGAAATCCTAAAAATGAAAAGAAAACTCGTTATCCTCGCAATACTGGGCATTGCCATGGGCCTGCTTGCCTTTTATGCGGGAGGGCGCGTAACTGCGGCGTCCGAGCCGCAAAAAAACAGCGGCGATTCGATGAAAGAGCTGAAGGCACGAATCGCCAAACTGGAATGGCAGGTCTCCGCGATGCAGGCACAAATCAAAGAGCTGACCGCGAAGGCCTCTACTCGAGTCCTGACCATTCCGGAATCGCATGACTTCCAGGGGGATCGATTGCCGCCCGGAGCCACCGAACACGAATTTAACGGCATGAAATACTGGAGCATCCCCATCGAGGGCAACCAGTAAGTCTGCGAATTCGCATGTTCTGTGATGAACAGCATCAATCTATAGCCGCCTTCAGGATCCGGACAGGCCCCAGCAGGCCTGACGGAGCCAGCGGGGAATTCGCCCGATAGAACTGCTGGGTCGTGTACGTGTACTTCTTCGCGACATGGGGTTGGGCGTCTCCGATCAACCGGTTGACCCACAGATTCGTCACCCTGATTTCAAGCGCATTCGTGCCAGGCTTGAGCGCATCGGTTACATCGATTCGAAACGGCGCCTTCCAGACAATGCCCAGCGATTTGCCGTTCACCATCACCTCAGCAAGATTCTTGACGCTGCCCAGATCCAACCACAGGCGCGAGCGGCCGGAGAACCAGTCTGCCGGCGCCTGGATCGTTTTTGTATAGGTCCCTGTTCCCGAAAAATACTTCACTCCTATGTCGGCGTTCTCGGCCCAGGAACTCAGTTCGCTGAGCGTGATTTTTTGGGGCGCGCCCCGGTCCGGCTGAAAACCGACATCCCACGGCCCTTCAATTGCGGCAATCGCCGTTTCGACCGGCACTGGAATGTTTTGCTGATCCGCCGGTTTCCTGAATACGACAAACACCGCATCGTTTGGGTCGAGACGCAGCGGAACCGTGATGCGTCCTCCTTCCTTCCGGTAAGAGACCGGCTCGATCTTCCCGGTATCGGGATGCCAGAGCTCGGGTGCCAGAGAGACTAATCCCATCGGGCGGAAGGTCGCGTCGATCGTTTCCGCGCGGGCGTTGCGATTGTTGACCCAATAAATGTCGCCGCCTCCGGGCAATTTCCGGTGGACAAAGAGCATTCTCGTATCGCCCTGCGGTTTTGAATATTCAAAATCGGGAGGCAAATGGAGCTCATTCAAGACATCTGCCACGGTCCTGTCCGGATATGTCTTCCCGGAACCGTACGGATGCTCTCCGTCTCCCGTTCCCCAGACTTCGTTTGCAATATTCTGAAACTCCTGTGGCAGATCGCCAAGACTCGGAGTCGCAGCAGGTTTGGCCCCGACGATGATCGCACCCTGGCGCACCATGTCCCGGATTTTTCGCAGTACCGGCAAGCTCATGGTGCGGCAGCGCGGATCGAGCACCAGCACGCGATAAGCCATTCCGCTCTCGGTCGTAATCCATCCGTTCGTCACGGACAAGCGGTTCACCAGCGCATCGGCGTTGAGGTAGTCAAAATTGTATCCGGCAGGAATTGCCGGGGCTTTTTGCGAGAACAAAGCCGTGATGTTGGAATCTTCGCCATAGAAATAGAGGATGTCGGCCGCAAACGTGCCCTGCTGGAGCATGAAGGAACTCCGCGCCAGGTATGAGATCCAGGGTTTCGCCTGTTCCGCCCAGGTCTCGTGCCGCGTGAACCACTGGCCGAAGGGTCCAAGGCTGAGGCCGGGAATCCTGTCCGACACGGGCTGATGCACCGACGTGTGGATGACGAAGCGGTTTAAGCCCATCGCCATTTCGATGTCGGCCGTCGGCTTAAGCATCTCCGGGGACCACGCCCAAGCCCCGCTTCCCGCGGTCAGCGATTCGGCTGCCACCAGGTTCTGTCCATAAATGTGAGCAACGGATGCGGATTCGCGGACGTCGGCGTTGTAGCCGGCTTGCTCGACTCCCTCGCTGGACCGCTGTGTCCAGTAAGCGCTCATCGGAATGTCGGCGCCTTGTTTTACCTCCATCCCATCCGCAATGAAGGCGCGCCCCGATTCGTGCGATTCGCTGTATCGTCCCATCCCGAGCTCGTGCAGGGACGCGGAGATCTGGCCGTAGTGATATTGTGCGGTTAATTCTGCGATTGTCTTGCGGAAGTCCCAGAGAAACCGGTCGCTTTGTTCGGAACTCCCCATTACGCGGCCGGTAAGAACGGGCAACCAGGGCCGCATGTCGTAGCCGCGCCGTTGCATAAATTCCGAGATCATGTTGTCGGTCCAGTTCTGCACGCCGGCTTCCCAGCTGTCGGTAATCACGTACTGCAATCCGCGCTTCCCCATCAGGTCGCCGAGTATCGATTTGTATGAACCGAGATAGTTGTCGAGATAGGTTTTTACGAACGTGCGGCTCAGCTTGTCGACCTCCAGGCCCGTCGCTTCCGGCGATGCCGGGGAATTGCGCGCGCCGGTCAGGGAGAATCCCATACGGAACACGATCCACCGCCCGTCCTCCGGCGTCCAGTCCAATGATCCATCGGGACGCATCCTGGATGTCAAATCTTCAAAACCCCACTTCGCCAAACCAACCGATGGCGGAGCAGCAGGAGTTGGTGAATCAGTCAAATCCGTCGCGACGGCAAAGCCGGCCTTTTCCTCGAACCTGTGTACGCGCGCCGCAGTGTGCAGGACCAGTTCGGCAATCCTGTGCGCGTTCGTGGGTTGCGGTGCAAAAGAGCCTTCCAACGCCGTGTCGTCCGATTTAGGAGCCGAGGTGGGTTTGGGTGAGGTGAACGCAACCCGGAAGAATTTTGCCGTAACAGCAGGAAAGGCCACGGTGCGTGAGCCGACACCGCCCCCGGGAATTGTGGCGATTACTTTGAATTGCACGCCGTCATCGCCGGCTTCGAGTTCGCGTTTTACCTCGCCGCCCGGCGCTGCCGTTTCAAACATGCCGGCGGCCCGCCCGGTGGCCAGCGTGATCGCGCAGATCGCCTGCGGCTTGGCAAATTCAAATTGGATCCAGGCTTTTTTGCCGGGAGGGGCGACGGGAAGCGAACTGGTTTTGGCGAAATCTCCGTCCGTCAGAGCGGCAAGATCGAACCGGCCTCCGCTGGACGTTATCTTTGGATGCAGCTCCGCCATAGGGGTATCCCAATAGGCCAGGGGAAATGCGATCACGATGCTGTCGGCATAATATTCCGGAAGCGGCGCGGGCTTCCCGCCGCCGATATTGAATCCCGCCGCTCGAGGGATATTTTGAAACGGTCCCGTAGTGGATGGAGGTTTGGGGAGCTTCCCCGTAAACGGCTTGCCGCCTTCGATGACCGTTTCGCTCCAGACAAGCTTTTTCATCGCCTGCGCCGGCGGAACCCACGGGCCGCCGGTTTCGCTCCATCCCGGGGATCCCGCGATCGCCATCTCCAGTCCCAATTGATCTGCCAGAGTTGCAGCGTAGCGGAATGCGTCCTTCCACTCGGGCGTCATGTATACCAGGCGCTTTTCCACAACCTGCGGTGTCGCAAGCGCCGCGTCGAAATTCTGAAAACCGCCGATGCCGATTCTTTTCATCCATTCCAGATCGAGCTTAATGCCTTCTTTCGTGATGTTGCCGTTCATCCAGTGCCACCAGACACGCGGTTTTGCGCTGTCCGGCGGATCCTGAAAACCGCTCTCAAGCGGATCGGCCGCGTTCTGTGCCTGGACGGAACATGCAGCCAGGAGTACCGCAACACAAGCAATACGACCGGAACGGATCACACTCCGACAGCTGCGCATTTGCATTTTCCCCCCTTCAAGGGCCAGAACTCGTGGGCAGACCTTTTATGGTTGCGCCGCCATTAAGCGATGCGGCCTCATTTTAGAGCAGCGCCGATTCCGGTGTCACCACCTTTCCCATGACAATTGCAGCCCGAACAAATTTCCTTCTTTCGGGGTCGGAATCGAATGGCACTTAGTTAAGAGTGACAGCAATCACTCCGAAATACTGCCTGACCTTTTGTTTAAGCCCCCGAAAGCATGCGCGTCAAGCCAAGGGCAACCAGCGCTGAAAGCGCGATGCAGTATAGCCCAGGGTGGAGG
>DATJPG010000060.1:0-24798 GCA_035506515.1 Acidobacteriota bacterium | reverse complement strand
GAATCAGCATCGCAATCGCCACCGGGACCCGATGCGCGTCGGAACCGCCAATCTCGAAGGATTTCTACTGCAATGCTACTGCGGACAGGGTTAGCTTATAGTCTATTCCAGCCGGAATGAAAAGCATTTATTCCGGATTTTAGATATCCGCTCAAAAATGTTGATTTGTGGAATTCGTGGCTGTTTTTGCGCTTTTAGGACCCGGCTATTCCAGGCCGTGCTCCCGCAGCTTGTCGTACAGCAGGCGGCGATTGATCTTGAGAAGTTCCGCGGCCCGCGTTCGGTTGCCTCCCGCGGACGCCAACGCACGCTCGATCAGTCCGCGCTCCAGTTTTGCGATCGCGCCATGCAGCCCGTCGTCGAGGGAGAATGAACTCAGAGCGTTCGCCGGGGATGGACTCGCGGACAGCTCCACATGTTCTCCCAGGATGACCCCGGACCTGCTGAGGATCAGGGCGCGTTCCAAGCAATGCTCCAGCTCGCGGACGTTGCCCGGCCAGTCATTGTTGTAGAGAAGCTCTTTGGCCTCGTCCGAGATGGAGGGAACTTGCATCTTCATTCGTGCTGCACTGCGGCGGAGCAGGAAGTGCGCGAGTTCCAGAATGTCTTCGCGCCTCTGGCGCAGCGGCGGCATGTGGATGGTGACGACATTCAGGCGATAGTACAGGTCTTCCCGGAAGCGCCCATCTCGGACGGCAGACTCCAGTTCGCAATTGGTGGCGGCGATGATCCGCACGTCGAGGGGGACCGTGATATTCGAACCGAGCCGCTCGATGCAGTGGTCCTGCAGCACACGCAACAGTTTGACCTGAGTGGCGGGCGCGAGGTCTCCGATCTCGTCGAGAAAAAGTGTTCCACCGGCCGAATATTCGAACTTGCCGATCCTGCGCTGCGAGGCGCCCGTAAACGCTCCGCGTTCGTGGCCGAACAATTCCGCTTCCAGGAGCGTTTCCGGAATGGATGCGCAATTGACTTTGACCATTCGCCTCGATGCGCGCAGGCTATGCCTGTGGATCGCGCGTGCGACGACTTCTTTTCCCGTCCCCGATTCTCCGCGGATCAGTACCGTCGAATCCGTGGCCGACACCTGCCCGATCAGCTTATACAGCTTCTGCATGGCAGGACTGTTGCCGACGATTTCGGATTCCTGCTGAGCGTCCTCTTCCCTGTATGCTTCGAGCTCGCTGGTTCTTCGCCTGTCCTCGATGGCCCGCTGCAGCTGAATTCGCAATTCTTCAAAATCGAGCGGCTTGGTGATGTAGTCGTAGGCGCCCAGCGCCATGGCTTCGATGGCGAGCGCGCTGGTTCCGTAGGCTGTCATGATCAGTACGGCGGGAGGCGCGGGAGAATCCTTCAGTTCGCGCAGGAGAGCCAACCCGTCTTTGTGAGGCATACGAATGTCGATAAGAGCGGCTTCCACCGTGGATTGACCGAGAACCCTTGAGGCTTCCATGCCATCCGACGCACAAAGGACCTGGTAGCCCTCGTCTTCCAGAAGAGCACGGAGGGATTCCCGCGCCTGGGCCTCGTCTTCGGCAATGAGCACGGATGCTTTAGATCTCATCGAACGGGCTCCTTTCGATAGGAAGCAGCAAAATGAACGTGGTCCCTGTATCCTCGGATTCGAATTCCAGCGCACCTCCGTGATTCACGACGATTTCCCTTGAAACCGCCAGTCCCAACCCGCTCCCATTCGGTTTGGTCGTGTAATAGGCGTCGAAAACGTGCTGCCGGACCTCTTCCGGGATGCGTGCGCCCTCGTCGGAGACCCGGATGCAGATATTCGGTCCAAGACTTTCCGCCGCCAGACGCACGGTTCGCGACGAGGGGGATGCCTCGATGGCATTGAGCAGCAGGTTGATCAGGACCTGGATGATCTGTGGCCCGTCGACGTCGGCCTCCATGCCACTCTCGATTTCGTTTGCAGCTATCTGCACGCTCTTTTGATGCATCGGTTCATGCACCATCTTGATTGCCTGTTGAATCAGAGGCTCAATCTCCTGCGTGTGACGGTTTGTCATGACCGGACGGCCAAAGGAAAGCAGCCTCCCCACGATCATATCCAGACGATCGATCTCCTGAAGACACTCCTCCACCTCATTGGACCCAGCAATCCCTTTCTTGAGCCGTCGGTCCAGAAGCTGAAGCGTCAGTTTGATCGAGTTCAGTGGATTCCGAACCTCATGGGCTACGCCGGCCACCACTTTCCCGAGAGCGGCCAACCGATCCTGCTGGCGAAGCTTTTCTTCGAGCGCTGCCCGGCGTTCGGCCATCAGGTTGATGGCCTGGACAACCTGCCCCAGGTCGCCGCGGATCTGCGGCAGGCGATAGGAAAAGTTGTCTTCGAGATGCCGCAACCCATTCCGGATGCCTGCGACGCCGGAGTGCAGCATGTACCAGATCGTGATGATGCCGCCCACGCCGAGGACGGTCGAGAAAACAAGCGCTGTAAGCCACCAGCGTTGCGTTCCCATCAAAGGATATCGCAGGGCCGGCACGCGGCACATCGTCCACAGCACCACTTCACCGGATCGTTCGGCCGCGCCCACGATCAGATCCCGATCATACCACTCCGATTGCGTGACGAGAGCATCCTCCAGGACAGCGCGATGGGCCAAAGACCGTATAAACACTCTCTCGATTTCCTTCAGCTCCGACTCTGATCCGGAAACGGCGGTAGGGAAGGCATAGCCCATGATCGTATCGTTTCCCGGCTGAAACATTCCGCCCTTGATGCCTTTGTAGGCTTTCAAAACGGTCGCCGAAATGCCCATGAGAGAAACTTCCTGGGCATCGTGCGGCAGGTCTTTCAGCAGGGCTCCCGCGTAGGCCGAGTGCTCCTGATACTGGGTTCTTAACTCCTGGCTTGCGGCGATGCAAAGCTGTTGCGAATCCGCCAGGAGTTTGCTTTCGGTGGTAAAGATCACGTCCCGGACGATGAAGGCCGCCAGGCATACGACGGCCAGCGAGGCTGCAGCGATGATGAAGGCTTGAGCTCGGAAGCTTACAGGAGCGGGCCAGAGCATTGAAACCTATTTCGCGGCGTCAGGCACTTGGACGACTGCCTGCGCGATACATTCCAAAGCAAACACAATGAAAGAGGATGCGTCGGCATACAATCGCGATCTCTGGTATTCCCGCGCATCCAAGGCAACACGGGCCTGCTGATAAAAGCTCTTGGACCAGTTCACGTATTGTTCGCCGTTTTTCTCGCCGCTCAGAGAAGCGAAGAATTCCGCTTGACGGACCCTGAAATAGCAGCCGGGCAACATAAATCCGGCGCCCCAAAAATCCTGCTCCTGGGGAGTCCGCTCCACTTTGCGCAACCACACTATTCGGTCGCTTGCTTCCAGCATGGCGTTCGCTGCGGCGATATATCTGCCAAACCGGAAATAATTATCGCGCGAAGATTTCGCCCGTTCCAGTAATTCCGCAGCCCTGGCGTTCAGAAATTCCAGCTCGGAGCCCTGTTGGCTGACCGCCTTTGACTTTTCCAACCGCTTCGCCGTTTCTTCCAGCCAATCTGGCCATTTCCGGTCGCCCGGCTGCCAGATGTCCGGTCCCTTCGGGGGCTGAATGGGGGGGGATTGAACTGCAAAAACAATGGGCACAGCCAGGATGAAAATCATTACGCCGGCCATTACCCTTCGGAGGATGAGCATATGTGCCTCGATCGCTTCGCCCGGGCGTTTGCAGAATGCCCGTCTTCCTGCTTGCCGCATCGTTTGGAAACTTGGTTGCTTTGTCTTTTTATACCAAGTCGATGCGGCACCGCAAGAAGCAAACGTAAAATAAGAAAATCCCTATTCCGCCTGCATGACGTAGCGCCTCGAGCGGGAATGCGCAGGGAGCTTTGGCAATCGGGAGCAAAGAGGTTCCTGCACGGCATTCCTCTGGAAACCATCGCGGAGTCTCTGGAAAATGCCGGAAGACGCAGAACGTTCTGTATCCGTTCCCGATGATTTGAGGATCAGTTTCCGCAGCGCGGTGCGGGCTCGACAAGCTTTCACTCGGGCCGCGCGTGGCGTGCATTGCAGGATCTCGGCGATTTCCTCATAGGAATTTAGTTCCAGGTGACGCAGCGTGATGATCTCCCGATGCTCCCGGGGAAGCTCGGCGATGACGGCGTGCAGCGCGTCTTTCATGTTCTGCCGGTGATCCGTGTAGTAGGGATTGATCATGGCCCGGAATGCCGGAAGTTCCGCCTCGATCCCGGCTTCCTCCAGGTCAAGATCCGCAAACGTGAGGACCCGTCTGCGGCGAAGACGCCGTCTTTCGTCACAGCATCGGTTGACTGCAATGCGGCGAAGCCAGGGATAAAAGGGACGGTCGACGTCGAACGACTTCAGGGAAAAATAGACCTTGCACAGGATCAATTGAAGGATGTCATCCGTATCGGCTGTCGGTCCCGCGTGCCAGCACACCAAACTCAAAAGCTGGTGCTGATATTTTTGAATCAAGGCTTCGAATGCATCCTGATCTCCATTCTGGCTTTTGCTGATCAGTGCGCGATCCTGCAAATTCGATGAATCCCAAATCGTCGTATCCATACAAGCTCCCGAAAAAAACACCCCCCAATGCACCGGTGTGTGCCGCCATCCGCAGAATCCTGATGGCCATTGCTGCGGGACCAGCGCTTTCCGGAGGAATTCCGAACATATACGGAGTGCAATCCGCGTGCCTAAAACGATATTCTGATTTATCAACAACTTGCGGATGAAGAACACAGTGCGGGTGTGCGATTTCTTTACGATCTGTGTGCGGTTTTTACTCGTATTCCATGCCGTATCCGGCTGCAACGAAGTAAGCAGATTCACGGGCATGGATTTTTCGTTTCACGACGGGACTGGCGGCGGTATAAGATCATGCTCAAAAGTTGAACAGGCTTTTTGTGATTATTCCTTCATCGATCAAAATGTCAGATTTGGACAAGGAGGCTCCCTATGGCAGTCAAAGCTCCGAAAGGCTGGTACGACATTTCCGTCCCGTTAAAGCAGGGAATGAGCTATTTACCTTTGGATCCCGTGCCGCCCAAAATTTACCGCTTTAGCGACGTGGCACTCGGTGCGAAGGTCACCATGTCCATGCTGGAGATTATCTCGCACACAGGAACACACATCGATGCACCGCTCCATTTTATTCCCGGCGGCTCCACCGTGTCCGACATGCCACTCGATGCCACGATCGGCCGCGCACGCGTCATCGAAATCAAGGACCAGGAGAAAATCAAGGTTCCCGAGTTAAAAAAACACAATATCAGGAAGGGCGAACGGTTACTGTTTAAGACGCGGAACTCTCCTATTGTTTACGAATCCCCCACCTTCGTCGAAGATTATGTCTATCTGGATGGCGCTGCGGCCGAATACCTCGCAGAAAAACAGATCCGTCTGTTCGGCCTGGATAACATTACGATCGGCCACTTCAAGGAAGAGCAAAATGTCGTCAAGACACATCAGACCTTGCTTTCGGCGGGGGTTTATATCCTGGAAGCCTGTGCTCTCGGCGACGTCCCGCCCGGCGAGTACGAACTGCTCTGTCTCCCCCTTTACATGTACCACGGGGACGCGGGCCCATGCCGAGCCATCCTTCGTCCGCTGCAATAGAAAGGCGGCCGCAAAAGATGTGAGCCCAGAGATCTGATTCTCGATTTCAGATTCTCGATTCCAGATGGATCTCCCATGGGGGGCAATCGAGAATCGAGAATCGTTTTTCAGGATTGACTGCTGGGGCGGAAGACCTCCATGGAATCCGGCGGTCCAAAGGGACTCTTTGAGAGCCCGAAGCAAATGAAGTCGGGCAGCGGTCCGAGGAATACGGCGTAGGCGCTTTGTGTGTCTGAAACGGTATTGGCGGCCCCAAACCACAGAATGTCGCGATGTTCAAATCGTGCGGATCCTTTAGCCTCTGCGAATCGAACGGGTGAAATCTCGCCTCCTCCCGCCGGACCCTGTCCCCACCGGACCGTTTGAGTCGATTTCGGCACGGCGAACCGCCAGTACTGGATTCGCACATCCGCGGATCTCACCTCAACCGCCGTCATCGAAGGATCGCCGCCATAGCCGGAGTAAAGCTTCCAGGAGAATCGTGTTTCCGGTCGCATGGTTCTTTCCTTTCCCGGCGAGATGCGATTCCTTAAGGTCTCAGAGAGCTGCTGCTTCCACTCGAGGTCGCCCAGGGATATGCATGGACGCACGCGGAGCATGGGCGGCACGTTCTGCGTGGCAACTCCATGCATCAGTCCAATCATCGGGAATTCCGGGCCAAGCCGCTGCGTGATTTTGTCGATCGCTGCCGTTAATTCATCCGTGTAGGTCTTTCGGGTGACAAACTGGTGCGTCAAAATATAAAGCCAGCCATCAAAGCCGATGCTGACGAGCCTTGGCATGATCCGTTCCCAGAGATGCGCATTCGACAGAAGCTGAAACGAATCGTAGGCAGCCTCAATATTTGCTCTTTTTAGTTGCGGCACGAGATATGAGAAATCCCGCTCTTCGCTGTTTATGTATGGATAGTTTATCCACAAACGGGGCTGGATGGGTATTGGGCTGTCAGTCAAGGTCGGGGTCCCCCTTAATGCTTTTCAATTTCGTGATCTGAAATCGATTGTAGAGTCAGTTCGCCGGCGGTGATGTGACCTAGATCACCAATTCCCATTAAAGAAGCTCCGCATCCCTCGAACCACGGGGCTGATTTCGAGCACGGCAATGCTGAAAAACAGCATTTCATCTGTCGAACTGGCGGGGTTTTCAATCGAAATCCCATCGCGCGCAAAAAAATATCGTCTGCAAGGACGCACAAAATAAGAGCATACGGAATTTGTTTTGTCTGGTTCCGTAATTCCCCGTCATTTGGCACATCGATTGCACCTGAATCCTGCATTGAAGTGAAAACAGACTTGTTGCAGGAGCGATCACGCGCATCTTCGCTACAGGCCCTATCTGAAAGCATGAAGGCCCGTGGAGAATGCATGCCGGGTACGAGGTGAAAGGCTATGCTTTACTATCGCGCATTGAATCGAGATAATTCGCCCGGTCCGATTATTCCCCAAACCCCTGCAAGCCGCTACGCCTGGCTGGAACACGCAAAAGGGAATTGGCATTTTTTGACGAGCCTCTTTGCCGACGTCCAGGAATCGACACGCAGCTGGCCGAGCAGGCAGTGTGCCCTGGATGAGCTGATCAAAGAAGGCTGGACCGTGGTCGGATCTTATCCGGAGAATCCGTCGAAGCCGGTGCTTTCCAGTGGCGATGCTCTCGGGTACGGGCTCTTGTGGACGGGGCACTGATTCCCGAATCCTCTTCGGATCTCTGTGGATTTTGGCAGATATCTGTTTGAGATCGGGAGCCGGCATCGCCGTCTGAATCGGCTTTCCTGTCGCGATTCCGACAGCGGTACCGACCCCCATTATTCTCCATTTGATGCGCAGCCTATTTCAAATCGTAGCCTGAAGCGGTCAAAGCGGCGGCATGCCGCTTCTGGCGCGCCTCGCGGCGGCGAGCCGTTCGATCATCTTCCTTGTATGCGCCGCTCTTCGGCCTCCACCTGTCGATGGAAACGGTTTTGGTGCGCCACAGGTCTGTGGTGAGCCAGAGAGCCTGGGTTTCTCCGCCGACGACAATCATGTTGATCTTTTCGGGAGTTGTATAGGGCGCAATCACCGCATCCTTGGGAAGTTTCAACCAGGATGCGTATGGTTCCATGCCTGCGCGCGCGTTCGGCTCGACCAGTGAGTAGACCACGTCGGATCCCCAGAACTGCCCCGCCGTCATCTTGAAATTCTCCGACAGATACACGGAGAGCTGCTTCGGATCGTCGAATCCCTGTTCTTTCAGGTGTTTGGCTACGAGCGGATCCATGACGAGCGTGAGGGCTCCCTGCAGGCAGGGAAACGCCTGCATGATGATCAGCATCTCCTCCTGCGCGGGACGGCAGCAGCCTGCCGCGCCCATGCTATTGATGGCGCTCCATCCTTGAAAGAGACTGACGACACTCTCCTCTTTTTTGTACCCCATGCGAACGTGGAAGGGTTCCCAGATGCTCCGCTCCTCATTTTCGGCGATCATCATGTTGTTGTAATTCATGTTGTTGCCGGTCGATCCCATGAACGTTTCGCCCAGGCGCGAGTCGCCGAGATTGATCGTCATCAGCGTCCACGCCCGGCCTATCACGGAGTTGGCATGATTAAACGGGCTCAGGGCTCCAAGGCCGGAGTTCATTCCTATTTCCTGGCGAATCGGTCCATTGACAACGGCCATTCTTCCGAACGAAGTTGTGGAGCTCGGCATGGAGCCTTCTTCACTTGCCGCCAGCGCAAGAATCACGGGTAAATGCTCGGGGCCGGCGCCAGCCATCACTGCATTGATCGCCACTTTTTCCACCGTGTATTCCAGCTTTTCCTGGTGGATTGTGATGGTCATCTGGCCCACGATTTCGTTCGCGTCTGCGGCCGTGCCCGTCAACATGTGTGCCACGCGTGCTTCGGTGGGCAAGACAATGGGAAGGCCGTCGGTCCATCCACTTTCCTGGAACAGCCGCTGTAAATTCTCTTCTGTGTCCGGCTGCAACAGACGCGGCCTCGCCTTGCGGCGCGCGGCTTTCGGGTTCTTTTCTTCTTCGGTCAGCGGCTTCGTCAGTCCTTCGATGACCTGGGGCATCAGGGGGCGGCCTGTGATAGGGTCGTTCCCCTCGACATACTTGCGAAGCACTTCGCGCGGCCGGCCTACCAGGGGATAGGGAGGAAAGCTGAAGCGAAGCTTCATGCCGTGATTCTGCGCGTCCTGCGCTGCGTATTCCGCGAAGCGCGCGCTGGCCAGCGGCACGGTGGGGATGTTGTACTTTGTTTCCAGTTCCCGGCAATGAGCGGCGACACTCGCCGTGCATCCATCTCAACCGCCGACCCCGAAGATGACGGCATCCGCTTTCTGCCGCATCTCCGCCCACATCTCCGGTTCATCGACGAACATGATTCCTTTTTTGTGAACCAGGACGGTTTTCACGCCGGGCATCGTTCTGGCAAACCATCCCATGGTCTCTTCCAGAAATTCCCAGCCGCCGCCGAACCCGACATCCACCAGATAAATGGTTTTCCCCAGGACGGTATCGAGACGAGGAGCCAGCGGATGCGGCTCAACCGCGGCCGTCGGCTGACCCCTGGGATCCAGAACCGTGGTTAGGAATGCTGAAGTTTTTTTATCGTGCGTGTTTGTCATAGCCGTCCTCCATCTATTGACCGATTTCCCGTAACCAACGGCCGAAGCACATAATCGGGAAGTAAAGGCGATACAGGTGATAGCGGAGATAGAATACGCGAGGGAATCCTGTGCCGGTGAACCACGATTCGTCCCACGTTCCCGAATCCAACTGCGTATCGAGAAGCCATTGAAGTCCCCGAAGAACGTCGGAATCGTTCGGGCCGTATATGGCCATGAGGGCCATGGTGCCCCATGCCGTTTGCGACGCAGTGGACGGGCCGAATCCCTTGAGGGAAGGGTCTTCGTACGTGTCGGCGGATTCGCCGAAGGAGCCATCGCCCTTCTGAACGCTGCGCAACCACTCCCCCGCCTTTTGGATCCATGGCTGATTCATGTCCACGCCGACAGTTTTCAGTCCGCAGACAACCTGCCATGTTCCATAGATGTAGTTCACGCCCCAGCGTCCGAACCAGCACCCTTCCGGTTCCTGCTCAAACTCGATGAAGCGAATGGCATTCTGGACTGAAGGATTGTCCGGTCGGAAACCGAAATGCCCGAGGCATTCGAGTGTACGGCCTGTGATGTCCGGGCAGGATGGGTCCTGGATGGCATTGTGGTCGGCGAATGGAATGTGTTCGAGAATCGGCCGGTTCATGGTCCGGTCGAACGCCGCCCATCCTCCGTCTTCGTTCTGCATCCCGAGAATCCACTTGATCCCGCGCTCCGATGAGCGCTGGCCTTCCTCGCACCCCGAACGCAGCAACGCCATGGCCACCATGGCCGTGTCGTCCACATCGGGGTAATAGGAATTATTAAATTCAAAATACCAGCCGGAAGGTTCGACCGGATGCTGGATATTGGCTGCCCAGTCGCCCAAGTGGTGGCATTCTTTTTCGACCAGCCAATCGACGGCCCGCCGCATGGATGCGTTTTCCTGGTTGAAGCCCGCTTCGCAGAGGGCGTAAGTGGCAATCCCCGTGTCCCAAATCGGCGAAAAGCAGGGTTGGAGGCGGATCGCGTCTCCGTCCTCAATCATGAGACGATCGAGCTGGTGCACGGCTTCTTTAACGCGCGGGTCCTCCATCGAATACCCCAGGCAACGGAGGGCGATGATGATGTAAACCATCGGCGGAAAGATCGCCCCCAATCCGTCGGACCTCTGGCCATCGGCGCGCTTGAGAATCCACTGCTCGATTTTCTGAAGCGCATTCTTGCGCAGAGGTTTCAGTTTGGTTTTTTCCAGCAACTTGAGTCCTCTGTCGATTGCGAGGAACAGGTTTTTCCAGCTCAGCAGCTGTTTGTCGAATTCGATGAAGGGGCGGTGCACGTAGTCATGGCTCGTGTACAGCTCCATGATGCTTCTCGGCGCTGGCAGTTGCCGGACGGGACGATAGCTTGAAACTACAGCCAGCGGCATGATCATCGTGCGAGACCATGCGGAGACTTTGTCCAGGTGGAAGTAAAACCACTTGGGGAGCAGAACCAGTTCCGGGGGAATAGTCGGCACCGAGTCGTAGTGCATCTGGCCCAGGGCGGCGAGATAAAACTTGGAATAGGTGTTGCACTGCTCCGCGCCTCCCAGCGACAGGATCAACTCCCGGGCTTTTCGCATGTGCGGCGCTTCGGTGCTGTCGCCCAATAGTTTCAGCGCGAAGTATGCTTTGACGGTCGCACTCAGATCCGGTTTTCCGCCGGGATATTGCACCCAGGCCCCATCCGAGGGCCTCTGCTGCATACGCAGATAATTAGCGATTTTGGGGAGCGTCGGGTCGTGTTCCTGTTCGATGATGAACTTCAGCAGGATGTATTCGCTCTGAAGGATGGAATCTCCTTCCAATTCGCCGCACCAGAAACCGGAGGGATCCTGCATAGAGGTCAGACAAGCTGTGGCTTTAGACAATGCCTTCCGAACCTGCTCGATCGGAATGGTTGGAAAGCATTGTACGGTGTCCGGCACGAAGGACGCAGGATTTGCATTCTCGTGAGCGCCATCGCGAATATCCTTGAATTCTTGTTCGGCGTTCATAGCCCTGTTTCTCCTGCCCGTTCGCTTCCTGGCGGTTCCTTCCGGAGCCTGAGTGCTGTATTCCCGTTTTGCGTCAGGCATTTTGTGCTCCCGATCCCGGTCCACCCAAAAAACGCATTCCGAGCGCCTTGAGAGCGATCGTGACCTTTTCCGTGCTTGCAAGATGAACAGGATTGCGGAAAACGTCATACTGCCGCCGCTCGATTGTATCGAGTATGCGCTCGTAGATTTGGATCATAGCCCACAAGGCCGGACGGCTCGAGCGTTCCACCAGCGGCAGCAGGTTTCTCGCGGCGGCGTAATATTCCCGTGCCCTCTTCGCCTCAAATTGCATCAATGCCCGGAACCGCCCATCCACAACGCCCCGTCGAAGCTCATCCGGCGAGTACTCGAATTTTCTTAAATCTTCCATCGGAAGATAAAGGCGGCCGTTCTCGGCGTCTTCCTTCACATCTCTGAGAATATTGGTGAGCTGGAACGCGATGCCGCACTGCTCGGCGTATTGCCTGGCGCGCTCATCCGAATATCCGAATATCTGCAGGCAGACGAGGCCCACGGCAGAGGCGACGTTAAAACAGTATTTGTAGAGATCCTGAAAGGTCTCATATTGAGCAACATCCAGATCCATCTCGGCGCCGTCGATGATCCAGTGGAAATATTGCGCGGGGATGGAGAAGTTGTTCACGGTATCGCGGAAGGCAGGCAGGATCGGGTTGTCTTGCATGGTTCCCGCGGATACGGCATCCAGTTGGGCGCGCCACGCGCGCAGTCGTTCCTGTTTGGAATTACGGCTGTCGCTGCCGTCGGAGATGTCGTCGCAATAGCGCATGAAGGCATAAACGGCGCAAAAGGCGCGCCGCTTATGTGCGGGCATAACCACGAAGGAGTAATAAAAGTTGCTGCGATTGCGGGCAACAGCTTCGGCAGATCTGTAGGATGCGAGCAGTTCCGGTCCCATGCATGTCTCCGAGGGTGCTGCAGATCTCCCCTGAAACGGATTTAAGGGATGATGGCTATCTTGAGGTCCCCGTTCCGGTTCAGCAACCGTTCCAGCACGCTGCCCAGGGAGCTGAGTCGTTCTTCTCCGGTGATCAGACTTTTTGCGTTCAGCCGGCCGCGGTGGATCGCGTCCAGGGCTTCCCGGATGTGGCGCGGCGTATGATGAAAATTGGCTTTGATGGTGATTTCGGAATAATGAATGAGCGTACTGTCGAGAGGAATGTGCGTGCCGGAAGGGCATCCGCCGAACAGATTGATCGTCCCTCCGCGCCGCACCATTCCCAACGCCTGCTGCCACGTTTCCCTTAATCCCACCGCCTCGATGACAACATCGGCGCCGCGAACTCCGTTCGTTACTTTGCGCACCTGCTCCACGACGTTGGAGTGTGTGGAATCGATGACATGATCTGCGCCCATGGTTTTCGCCATGTTCAACTGTGAATGACGGTTGCCCAGCGCCACGACGTGGGCGCCCATCGACTTCAAGGCTTGGACGAACATCAATCCAATGGGACCCATCCCGATGACGACTACAGTGTCTCCTTCTTCAATGCCTGTCTTTTCGACGGCACGGAGAACACAGGCAAGCGGTTCGACCAGGGCCGCTTCGTGGAAGCTGACGTTATCCGGCAGGATCAGAAGGTTCTGGCGGACGATCGATTCGGGAATCTTGATGAATTCCGCATAAGCGCCGTTGATGAACTGAAGATTCTCGCAGAGGTTGTCGAGATGCCGCTCACAGAAGAAACACTTGTTGCAGGGCCCCGAGTTGGCTGCCACCACGCGCATACCGGGAGAAAAGCTTTCCACTCCTTCGCCGACTTCCTCGACCACTCCGGCAAGCTCGTGTCCGAACACGGCGGGCGGCACGATCATGCGCGCATGGAATCCCTGGCGGTAGACCTTCAAGTCCGTGCCGCATGTGAGCGCAGCCTTGATCCGCACCAGAACCTCGCCGGGTTCAACGCGCGGAATCGGGATCTGCTCAATGCGTACGTCCCGCTTTCCATACAGAACGGCTGCGGTCATCTTTTCTCTGGTAACCTTCATCAGTTCTCTCATGGCTGTATCACGACCTTTAGCGAATGTTCAGAAGGATGAGACGCCAGGTGAATCCCTTCCGAAAGCAGGTCCAGTGCGAATCTGTGGCTGATCAGCCTGGCCACATTTATCTTTCTCCTGAATATCAGGTCGGCAGCCTTCTCTTGAAGCTCTATCGAAGCGCTGTAGCTGCCGATGAGTTTCTTCTCCTCGACACAGATGCGGGCCGCGTCGACCGGAACCATTTCTCCGGCTACGGTCTGGGCAAAGAGCAAAACACGGCCGCCCCTGCGAACAATGCGCTGTGCATCCTCGATGGCGCGGGGGTTGGCCGCCGCTACAATTGCCAGATCGGCACCGCGTCCATCCGTCATCCGCGCGACTGCTTCCTCGATATTGTCTTTCTCCGGGTGGAGCGCCAGTTCGGCTCCCAATTCCCTGGATATCGCCAGTCGGCTTTCAAGGAAATCCAACCCGATAACCCGCGCGCCCTCGTGCACAGCCGACTGCATCATAAGCAGTCCGACCGGTCCCTGCCCATAAACGACGACGACTTCTCCGCGTTCCAGTTCGGCCGTTTCCAAAGCCTTCAAGCACGTGTTGAGCGGTTCGAGAAAGCTCGCTTCCTCAAAGCTTACATCGTCCGGGATCAGGATCGTGCCCGAATCGACGATCCAGTCCATCACTCGAACGTATTCGGCAAACCCTCCGCCCGCAGGTTCAAACCCCGCCGTTGTGCCCGTGCGTCTGTAAAACTCGCATTGAGAAAAGAGCTTTTTCCGGCAATAAAAACATTTTCGGCAAGGGATGTGGTGGTGCGCCGCCACCCGGTCCCCCACCTTAAAACGCGTGACCCTGGAACCCTTCTTGACAACGGTTCCGGCGAATTCATGCCCGAAGATCCTCGGGGGCGCGACTAGGCCGTACTCGATCTTCTTAAGATCCGTTCCGCAAACGCCGCACGTGTGCACGCGAACGAGAATTTCGCCTTCGGAAATCGCCGGCACCGGGACTTCTTCCAGTGAAATGAGGGACGGACCCCGGTATACCGCGGCGCGCATCCTGTCTCCATTCACCGAACTCTGTTTGTCCATTCCCGCAATTGCCGTTCGGAACGGTTTGCCTGTCTGTAAAGCCATAAAAACTAAATCATGTTTGCGCGCAGGTTGGAGATTCGATCCTGAGCAGAATCAGGCTGCCACTCATGACGGAAATACTCCACAGCTTCGCGCAACGCTTTCTCCACGGGCGACGGAGCATAGCCCAATTCTTTCCGCGCCTTTTCGCTGCTGATAAACATCTTATACCGGGCCATGCGCACGCCCTCGATCGGTATGTAGGGCTCGCGGCGCAATAGGGTGCCGATTACGAAATTTTCCATGTAGCCTGCGACGAGGGCCAGTGTCCAGGGGATCCGGACGCGCGGCGTGTGCTTCCCGCAGATCTGCGCTACTGCTTCCAGAATCTCCTCCAACGTCCAGTTTTCGCCGCCCAGGATATAACGCTCCCCGATACGCCCCTTTTCTTCCGCCAGAAGATGGCCCCGTGCGACGTCTTCCACGCCCACCAGATTGAGCCCTGTTTCAACGTAGGCAGGCATGTGGCCTTTGATGGATTCGAGGATGATCTTTCCTGTGGGAGTCGGCTTGAGATCTCCGGTGCCTATCGGAGTTGTCGGGTTCACGATCGTCACTGGAAGTCCTTCGGTGGCAAACTCCTTCGCAACCTGCTCGGCCATGAATTTGGAACGTTTATAGTTCCCGATCATATCGTCCAGCGAGACCGGGGAATCTTCATCTGCAGGACGTCCGTCCTTCCTCAAACCAATCGTCCCGACAGAACTCGTGTAGACAACCTTCTCCACTCCGGCTTCGCAGCAGGCTGAAAGCAGATTGCGCGTGCCCCCAACGTTGTTGTCGTAGATATCCTGGGGATTTCTGGCCCATAGGCGGTAATCGGCGGCGACATGATAGACGAACCGGCAACCCTGAACGCAACGCAGGAGAGAGCTTTGGTCTTTAAGATCGCCGATGGTGATTTCGCATCCGAAGGCTTCAATATTCGACTTGCGGCTGGAATTGCGCGCCAGGATCCGCACACGGTCGCCCCGCCGCAAAAGTTGGCGCACAACATGGCTTCCGATAAAGCCCGTCGCGCCGGTAACGAATGTAAACTCCTCGACCATAAATCCAATCAGCTCATCAAAAACAAGCGGAGCTTATGCGTGGATCATTCTGTCACCGCAGCCCGGATCCCCCGCGTCTGCAAAGTAATAAACACTCAACTATAGCCTAAGTGGACCGCATTTCCAACAATCGTCAATATTTCAGTGAGTTTTTCTTCCCACTCCGGCCGCGGCGGGTGATATCCCATGAACCGCCCCGGCCAGTTCGGGGGGGAGGGAAAATTGAACATTTTCCACAATTCCTCCCGTGGTTTCGATGTCCGGATAGCCCAAACCGTTCAGATAGTTTACGACCCTTTCGACCAATCCTTCCGGCGCCGACGCTCCCGCAGTCAGGCCAATACTCCGAACGCCCTTCAGCCACGAGAGCTTGATGTCCTCGATGTCGTCTATCAAATAAGCCGGGGTTCCTTCACTTTGCGCAACCTCGACCAGTCGGCGGGAATTGGAGCTGTTTGCCGATCCCACGACCAGGATTAGCTCCGCTTTTTGGGTGAGTTCCAGAACGGCGCTCTGTCGATTCTGTGTTGCGTAACAGATGTCTTCGGATGCCGGGGACGTGATCATCGGAAACTTCCGGCGGAGTCTGTCGACAATGTCTCGCGTGTCGTTCAGGCTGAGAGTGGTCTGGGTGAGGTATACAACTTTTTGCGGGTTGGGGACTTCCACGTGGTCGATTTCTTCTTCTGGATTAAGAACGATAATGGATCCGGGCGCTTCTCCCAGGGTCCCGATGACCTCATCGTGGTCGGAATGTCCTATCAATATGATGGTGTACTCCATGCCGGCATACTTGACGGCCTCCCGGTGGACTTTGGTCACCAGCGGGCACGTGGCATCGATCACGTTCAGGCGGCGTGCGACGGCGTCGGCCGAAATTTCCGGCGCAACGCCATGGGCGCTGAAAATGACCCGTCCACCGATCGGCACTTCATCAACTTCATTGACGAAAATGATCCCCTTTTTTCGGAGTTCGTTGACGACGAATTTGTTGTGCACGATTTCTCTCCGCACGTAGATCGGCTGGCCGTAAGCCTCGAGGGCGAGACTGACGATATCGATGGCGCGAACCACGCCGGCGCAGAATCCGCGCGGGAATGCAAGAACGACCTTCTTAGTATTCAATGCCCTCTCCTCTTAATTCCGCAGGCATTGCTATTATACGCGCCCTATCTCGAATCTCGAATCCGGAATTTGGAATCTGAATTGCATCTGAAAGTTGACGCAAATAAGGGCGTTTGGTAGTATCCTTTCCTGCTGTGGCGCTAT
The DNA here is from genome assembly GCA_035506515.1 of Acidobacteriota bacterium. Taxonomy (GTDB): domain Bacteria; phylum Acidobacteriota; class UBA6911; order UBA6911; family UBA6911; genus UBA6911. Next base: position 8,087 of record DATJPG010000060.1, on the reverse strand, counting down.
CGTCTAGGGGCTAGGACGGGTGGTTCTCAGCCATCAAACCAGGGTTCGATTCCCTGTAGCGCTACCAAACGCCTCCCACGCGCCGCTCCAGGCCGGACCATAGAAATGAATGCAATGCGAACAGGCTGTTTTTTCGTCATTGCTTGTTTTCCCTCCGATTTGCTCCGGCCAGGAATACTATCCGTCCGGAACGGGCGTTTTCATTTGAACACCCCGGCCCTTCGCAATAGAATACCCAGTTAACCTGAGGCTCCCTACCGTTTCAGGTAACTCCTCATGTGTGAAACAGAACCCGATAAACCCGTAGGGGGGCTTTCCGGGAACGGGGAATCATCGTGAAGATACATGAGTTTCAAGCGAAACAAGTTCTGGCACAATTTGGCGTTCCCATCCCTCGCGGGGAAGTGGCCAACAATCCTTATGAAGTGTACGACATCGCATCGCGTCTGGGCGGAACTGTCGTCGTAAAGGCGCAGATCCATGCGGGTGGACGCGGAAAGGGCGGTGGAGTCAAGCTCGCGTCCACGCCGGCGGAAGCCGAGGAGATCGCCGGCAAGATGATCGGGATGACTCTCGTCACGCACCAGACCGGACCGGAAGGACGCAAAGTCCGTCGCGTCCTGATCGAAGAAGGCCTGCCGATCAAAAAAGAATTCTATCTGGGCATCGTTGTGGATCGCGGGACGCAGCGCCCCGTGATTATGGTGTCTCCGGCAGGGGGCATGGATATCGAAAAAGTGGCTGCGGAAACGCCGCATCTGATTTTTAAGGAATTTGTGGACCCAAGCGTCGGCTTGCAGCCGTTTTCCTTGAGAAAACTGGCTTTCCGTTTGGGCCTGACAGGCGAGCTCCTGGCGCCGACTACAAAGATTATCGCGGCGCTGTACAGGGCTTTCGAGGCAGTCGATGCTTCGCTTGTCGAAATCAATCCATTTCTTCTCACAGAGACGAACAAGCTCTATGCGCTGGATGCCAAGGTAAATTTTGACGACAACGCAATCTACCGCCACAAGGATCTGCTGGCGCTACGCGATTTCTACGAAGAAGACACGCTCGAGATCGAGGCTTCCAGGTACAACATCAATTATATCCGGCTGGACGGAACGATCGGCTGTATGGTCAACGGCGCAGGCCTGGCCATGGCAACCATGGACATCATCAAGCTTGCCGGCGGCAACCCGGCCAATTTCCTGGATGTCGGCGGCGGGGCAACCGTGGACATGGTCCGCAATGCATTCAAAATCCTTCTCGGCGACCGCAACGTCAAAGCGGTCCTTATTAATATTTTCGGCGGGATTGTGCGCTGCGATGTCGTTGCCAATGGCGTTGTGGAAGCCGCCAAATCAATCGGCATCGACATACCGGTCGTCGTGCGTTTGGAAGGCACGAATGTCGAACAAGGCCAGCAAATCCTCCGGAATTCGGGATTGAAGTTTACGGTTGCGGAGGGGATGAAGGATGCTGCAGAAAAAGTCGTTGCACTTGCCAAGTAAGGAGGATTCCGTTGGCTATACTAGTCGATAAAAACACGCGTTTAGCAGTTCAGGGAATTACGGGAAAGGAAGGCTCATTTCACGCCCAGCAGTGCAAAGCATACGGCACAAATGTCGTGGCAGGGATCACTCCGGGTAAGGGTGGGACCACACATGAAGGTGTCCCTATTTTCAACACCGTCGAGGAAGCGGTGGAAAAAGAGGGCGTCAATGCGACCGTCATCTTCGTTCCTCCTGCTTTTGCCGCCGATGCCATCATGGAAGCGACAGCCGCCGGCATTGCTCTCATTGTCTGCATCACGGAAGGCATTCCGACGCTGGATATGGTTCGCGCCATGACGTTGGTTTCCCGCTCCAAGAGCCGGCTCATCGGTCCCAACTGCCCGGGAATCATCTCGCCCGGGAAGTGCAAGATCGGAATCATGCCGGGACAGATATTCAAGGAAGGGAGCGTGGGTGTCGTTTCGCGCAGCGGGACGCTAACCTATGAAGCCGTGCATCAGCTGTCGGGCCGGAATATCGGCCAATCCACCTGTATCGGCATCGGCGGGGACCCCGTCATCGGCACGAATTTTATCGATGCCTTGACCCTGTTCAACAAGGATCCTGAAACCAAAGCCGTTGTGATGGTGGGGGAAATCGGCGGCTCGGCGGAAGAAGAAGCCGCAAAATACATCAAAGCGAATATGAAGAAGCCCGTGGTGGGATTCATCGCCGGACGCACGGCGCCGCCGGGCAGACGCATGGGCCACGCGGGCGCGATCATATCGGGCGGGAAGGGAACCGCGGCCGAAAAGATCGAGGCGATGCAGCAGTGCGGAATTCACGTGGTCCTGAGCCCGGCCGATATCGGCGAGGCAATGGCCAAACTCATCTGATTTGCGATTTACGATTTACGATTTACGATTGACGAATGAAAGCGCTCATCATGGATCAGAAGCCACTCTATACTCCAAAATAATAGGATGCTTATGACCTGCGGTGAATGGTTCCAATCGTCAATCGTAAATCGTCATTCGTAAATCTGCGTTGATCCACTATTATTGGTTATATGAGTTTGGGGCGAGTGCTGATTATTTTGGGGGTTGTTCTGCTCGTTTCGGGTTTGTTGCTGACGTATACGCAATTTTTTTCATTTCTCCATCTGGGGCACCTTCCGGGAGACATCCGGGCGCGGCGCGGCAGCTTCTCTTTTTACTTCCCATTGACAACCTGCATCATCCTGAGCATCCTGCTTAGTTTGATTTGTTACATTTTTCGAAAATAAACGATGGATTCCAATATGGCGAATGAACGAAAAGACCTGGAGCAGGCTATTCTCGATGCGCTCCGAACGGTGAAAGATCCTGATTTAAACAAAGACATCGTCAGTCTCAACTTTGTCAAGGACCTGACGATCGAGGAAGGGAAAGTGTCGTTCACGATCGAGCTGACGACTCCTGCGTGTCCTGTCAAAACAGAGATGGAGCAATGGGCGCGTGACGCCGTCATGGGCGTGAGCGGGGTTCGGGAAGTTAAAATACGCATGACGTCCTCGGTGTCGCGGGGCACGGCGGCCGCAGGCAAACAGGGCATCCCGGGTGTGAAAAACATTATCGCGGTTGGAAGCGGTAAGGGCGGCGTGGGGAAGAGCACCGTCACTGTGAACCTGGCCGTCGCTCTGGCCCAGACAGGCGCATCGGTCGGCCTGCTGGATGCGGATATTTACGGGCCTAATATACCGCTGATGATGGGAATCGCGGGACGGCCTCACGCGTTGGATGACCGAATTCAGACTTTATCGAACTACGACGTCCGCGTCATGTCGATGGGATTTCTGACGAGTGACGACACGCCCCTCATCTGGCGTGGGCCCATGCTCCATAGCGTCATCCAGCAATTCCTTCACCAGGTGGACTGGGGAGAACTGGATTATCTGCTGATCGATCTCCCGCCGGGGACAGGCGATGTGCAGCTCAGCCTGACGCAGACCGTGCCGCTGATGGGAGCGGTAATCGTGAGCACTCCGCAGGATGTGGCTTTGCAGGATGCAAGAAAAGCGATCCTGATGTTCCGTCAGGTCCGCGTTGAAATTCTGGGAATCGTGGAAAACATGTCCTATTTCCAATGTCCCAAGTGCAACGAGCGCACTCCCATATTCAGCCATGGCGGAGGAGCCGCCACTGCGGCAAAATATGACGTTCCTTTCCTGGGTGAAGTACCGATCGATGTGTCGATTCGCGAAGGCGGGGATTCAGGCAAACCCGTCGTGGTCACGAATCCGGATTCGCCGGTCGCCCAGGCTTTCGCGCAGATCGCGGAAAGAGTTGCGGCGCAGGTCAGCATTGCCAACATCAACAACGCGAACACGATGATCATCGAATAGTGGAAATCCTGCTCATTCATCCCGGCGGCCTGGGAGACGTCATTCTATCGCTCCCGGCCGTCGCCCTCCTTCGCAAAAGATTCCCTTCAGCCCGCATTACCATCGCCGGGAACCTTGATCATCTCGTGCCCGTCGTGTCGGAGTATGCGGAGAGGACAATTTCCATTTCCACGCTGCCCCTGCATCATCTAAGTGTTTCCGGTCCCGTGCCTGAAGCAGCTGTGAAATTCTGGAGATCCTTTGACATCATTATTTCGTGGACCGGCGGTGGAGATCCTGAATTCGCCAGAAGATTCAAAGAAATTCATCCCAATGTCCACGTCGTCACCTGGAGGCCCGCTGCGGGTGAATCAAGGCATGTGTCGCAGCTCTTTGTTGACTCATTATCCTTCGGGGGGAATGTAGACATTGTCGCTGAGTTCACCCCGATTCTTCTGAATGCGGAATTGCGCGCCGAAGGGAAGCGATGGCTGACAGCGCGGGGTTGGAATGGCCTGGATCCTCTGGCCTGCATCCATCCCGGCGCAGGGTCCAGGACCAAGCGGTGGCCGGTATCGCGTTTCGCCCGGCTTGCGCAACACCTGGCTCTGCAAGAGAAAAAGAAGCTGCTGATTATCGAGGGGGATGCGGAGCGCGGGCTTTCCAAAGAGATTGTGACTTCACTCCCGGGAGATAGCGCAATCGTCTTTGATTCCATGTCTCTCAGTCTGCTTGCGGCTGCCGTAGCACACTGCGGCCTCTTCATCGGCAACGACTCCGGAGTGGCGCATCTGGCTGCGGCACTAAGCGTGCGAAGTATCGTGATTTTCGGCCCGACTCTGCCGCAACACTGGGCGCCTCTGGGACGCGATGTGACGATCCTCAGAAATCCGCAAGGCTGCGAGTCATGCATTGCCGCAGGTGAAAATCACTCCTGCCTCAAAAATATCACCGTCGAAGAAGTCATCCGGAATTCGAAGCTTTAGGCGGGCAGAATCGTCGATCCGACGCGATGCATCAGCCGAAAATGCTCGTCGTAGGTAAGCACTGTCGCTCCGTCTCTGGCAGCTACGGCAGCGACCCAAATGTCATTGGTCGGAAGCGGCGTTCCTGCCCTGCGGAGAGCGACCATGATCTCTGCGTAAATTCGGGCGGCGTCATCATCTACGTCGAGGACTTCAATCGACGGATGACGCAGGAAATGCCGCAGTTCTTCTTCATTCTTTTCAGCCTGGCCTCCCAGCAGAAATCCGGTCCTCAATTCTCCAAGAACCATCGATGGAATCCCAACCCATCGTGCCATGGCGATGATCTTTACAGCGGAGTCATCTCCTCGCCTGAAATGACTGTAGGCTGAGGTATCCAGGCAGACTCGGCTCATCGCCACTCCTCTTCGTCAATGTGTTCAAAAATCGTCATTGCACTTTCAAAGCGATGGAATTCCTCCTGACCCCAGGTTCCAGAGAATTTCTCGAGCCCATTCGTTCGAGGTGGGTCCCAGCCCAAGTCTAAGGCTTGCCTCAGCAGGTCTATCACAGTTTGATTGAGCGATTTTCCGCTCCGGCGGGTCTCGGACTTCAGTGCTTTGGAGACTTCAGCGGGAACGTCACGCACTGTTAGATATCCCATGGGAATTCCTCCATATGTGCATTCAATTTACATATTCTATGAATGCATAAGCGAATTGTCAATTAAAAGGAAGAGTTGGATGAAGATCAGATCCAGGATCTCATGCCAATTGTGGTTTCCTATTTAAAAAGGAAGGCCATAAAGTGGGTGTCGACGATTCTTTGATTCTTTAACATGATTAACTCCTCGTCGAGAGGTTTAACTTGAACTTGCCCGCACCCCACACTGGCGGAATTTGAGGGAAAAAGACGGCATCATAATTTTGGGTAGTGCTATATTCGTCGGCAAAAGCAGTCAATTCCCGGAGTGTAATTTCATGCTGAGGCCTTCGTCTGACGAGGTTGCTCATCTATCGCTGACCTGGCGCAATGGGGAGCAGGAGGCGCTGCACGAGCTTATCTCGGTTATCTGCGAAGAACTGCGGCGCCTGGCGCACAACCTTATGCACCGGGAGCGGAGAGCCCACACCCTAGAGAAAAGATCAGGGCTTCCGCGGTTCATGCTTCGAATTCGGATCTGTAACCCGAAGATATCTCCGGCTGACTCCTCGATGGCTCCGGTGACTGCGGATAAATCGCGGTCACCGGGAATGGGCCTCTTATAAATCCAAAACAGCAAATTCAGAGAGTCAGCCTAATGTTTCAACCGTTCCTATTTCACTCGCTTAGCGATGATTTCCGGTGAAGCAGCTGCTCCGCCGCCGGGTCCCCCGGCCATCCCGCCCTCGGTAGCGCGGGTAAACTTGATTTCATCTCCGGAGACTTTTCCTTTCCAAACGATCTTCATTTCGGATTCCCCGAACTTACGCTTAATCGAAAAGGAAATATCATCCCCATTAATTTTCCCCTCTTCGATAGCAACGTCGCCGGGCATCATAGAATTGTTCAACGTGCCGGTCAAATTGTCACCATCCGCCTTAAAAATCAGGGTAATGTCGCTGTCGCCCTGCCCTTGAGCTCCCGCGACATGCGCGATCCATTTTCCGGTTACATCTGCGGCCCATGCTGAGGCCAGGGCCAACAGGACTATTGCCGCAATTGAAATGACTTTGGCTTTCATGAAACGTTTTCTCCTTCTCTTGGGTTTATCTTGCCGCCGGCAAGATCCGCTCCTACAACTGCATTTAGAATAAAGCACTTTTACTTCCTCAGTCTACGAAAATGCCCAATCCCGGCTTACGGGAAGCATCGGATTCCCCGAACTGATAAGGCAAATTCGAAAAGCAGGGAAAAACCGATTTTGAACCCTCGATGATCTCCACGGGCCTCAAATGCAGTTTCCCCTAATTGATGCGGATGAGCAATTGTGACCATCGCTGTGAGCAGTATCAAACAGACATGTGGATTGCCTTGGGGAATAATAAATATGTGATTGTGGTTCACTTCACCCAACTTGCCTCGCACGGCCACGGGAACCGCATTAGTTCAAGGAGGCGATGGTCATCATGCGAGCCAAAGATTGCCTGTTCCGGAGTGTGCTGGCGTTCTCTGCGCTTTTCTTCTTCTTGCCCGCCGTTTCTCAAGCCCAAGTTATAGCTTCTGTAGGTGCAGGGGTCGCCGGCTGCTCCACGGACCCGCGAAGCCCGGAAGCAGATCGCTCCCGGCTTTCTTCAAGTGCCCTGCTGACTGTCGAAAAGCAGGCACCGCCTGCTGCGACAAATGTTTTTTGCCAGCCCGAGCAGCCGAGCGGGCCCCAAAAGCTGCCTTCAACGGGTGGTGTAGTTCCTCTGATCGAACTGCTCGAATTGCTTTTTTAAGGAGCGGGGGAGATGCAGAACGTTCATACAAAGGGAATTCTGGGTGTCACTTCTGCTGTGGTGGCAGAAGACATTGCCTATTTTCTCCTGATTCTCGGGAGCATTGCACTCCTTGCGGCGTTCGCTGTAGGGCTGTGGTTGATTGCAACGGGATGGCTTTCCATCACTTCGTTATTAACAACGCGGTGAGACCCGAAATACAGTCGAAAAGACATCTGATATCTCCGCCGGGAGCGTGCGTGTGAGGAATACTGACCTGACAGGTGAGTTCCACAGCGATATAAAAATATAGGAGGACTCCAATGATCAACACTCGAGGTTACGTGGTTTTCATTATATTGGCCATGCTCTTCATGCCTTTAGTTCATGCGCAAGATCTTTCCGGCTACCGGGGATTTCAACTTGGAATGAGCTTGCCTGCGGCGGCCAAGCAGGCAGGGATCGACCCTTCTGAGGCCAAGGTGATCTATCAGCGCACGCCAGTTATACAGGAACTGGATGGGAAGACTCGCAGTATCCGTTCAATCTCTTCCGTTTCTCCTACGGATCTGCCCCTGGAATGCTCGTTTTCTCCAAACGGCTGAATGCCCTTGCTCAGGTGGCCATTGTCCAAGCGATCCGTCTGAACGAGCAAGAGGCGGCAGAACGGGCGGGGAAACATGTGTCTTTGCTGGCGGTGGCAGGCACAAACCCGTTGGTGGCCATCTTGCAGACTGCGATGAAGCTGAAGTCGGCCCGCATTGTCTTGAATCACTCACCGCATTTCCGAAATGCCGGAGACCAGGCTAGGGCTGCAGAGAAACAATGGAAGCGGCTGCCAGCGCCGCGCTTCCCGATCGTGCTTGAGATCGTTCCCGAAGATTCC
>DATJPG010000059.1:0-24051 GCA_035506515.1 Acidobacteriota bacterium | reverse complement strand
GACCTTAAAATCCTGGGCCTGGCAACGGGCGTGCGGGTTCGATTCCCGCCCTCGGCACTCATTCTAAATAACTTATAGGCTTGCTTCGACTCTCCAGTGTTAACCATAAATCGTCCGCTTTGCCTATTTTTTGCTTATTCTGGATCCAACTTCCTTGTGTAACTACATCGAAAGGGAGCTGCAATCTCAGTAACTCATGTCTGCAAATACTGGACTGGGCCGGCTGGCATACGGACCCAATTCCCATCTTTTGCATTGAAAATAATGTACTTGTGGCTTGTCGGTTTCACAAGCGCCTGATCCGCTTAACCTATTCTGCCACCCGAGATCCAAATCAGGTTCTACTTCAGAAACCTTCATAGAAGAAACATCAAAGTCTGCAAAATCCTGTGCTCCGACCTTCTGGCCATGTTCCGGAATGAGAAGATAACGATGGTTGCCCGGATGCTGGATAAAAAGCTCGAAGACTCGGCCGCTATGGCAGCACGATAAGGCAACAAGGGGAAAGCAGTGTGCATCAAATTACAATTGCAGCACCGCGAATATATAGGCACAATCACTTTTTCCATATGTTGAGCCAGAGAAGATATTCTCCAATATTGTTTGTCTTTCCTGGATATGGAATGCGGCAATTCATCACGCCTTGTTTTTGCAGGGAGCATTATGAAAACCCTGAGCATTTTGCTATTCGCTGTGACAATCGCAGCTTCACAGGGATCCGGAACAAAAACGGGACCTGAGGTGGGACAGAAGGTGCCGGCTTTTGAAGCGCGCGACCAGAACGGAAAACTGCAGACGCTGGCAACGCTGCGAGGTGCGAAAGGGCTTGTACTGCTTTTTGTAAGGTCGGCGGACTGGTGACCGTGGTGCAAAACGCAGCTCGTGGAGCTGCAGGAAAAAAAGGCAGAATTTGAAAGAAACGGCTTGAAAGTGGCATCAGTGAGTTATGACAGCGTGGAAATCCTCAAGACATTCGCCGATAGGGTTGGAATCAATTATCCTATGTTGTCGGATCCGGATTCCAAAATCATCCACGACTTTGGCATCCTGAACGAAAGCATCCCGAGGGAAACTCCAATGTATGGCGTCCCCTATCCGGGAAGCTATGTCGTCGACAACCGTGGAATAGTCCAAAGCAAATACTTCACGCTGGATTATCGAGAGCGGTATACCGGCGGTGATATCCTGCTCGACAGGTCTTCCCAGGCGAAGCAGACGGGGTGGAAGGAAATCGAGACGCCGCATTTAAGGCTGAAATACAAGGCCAGCGACGAGGTCGTGCGAGCCGGCAATCATGTGGTGCTCAGGATCGAGTTGGCCATGAAGCCCAAAATGCACGTTTATGCGCCAGCTGTGCAGGGCGGATATATCCCTGTCCAGTGGCAGATGGCAGAAGGTGCCTGGAAATCATCGGCTCCTCAGTGGCCTGCATCGGAGAATATATATCTGAAAGCAATCAAGGAAATCCTGCCGGTGTACAATAACAAATTAGCGGTCACCCGGGATATTGTCCTCGCTCAGCAGAAGGAACTGGCCGCAGCCGCGGGCGCGGCAAAAGAGCTGATACTGCAAGGCACCTTCCGGTACCAGGCCTGCGACGATAAGGAATGTTATTTCCCCATAGACATTCCGCTAAAATGGACCCTGCGCGTGGGGGATTTGGACATGCAGCGGGTCCCTGAAGCGTTAAGGCGGCGCAAATAGATAGGCGAACCTGCGATCGGTTTTAATCAGGTGCTATTCTGCCGCCTTTTATCTGCAAAAATGCGCAAGAATCAGAGACGGAAACCATGGAGACACAATGAGTGGTTACCACAAGCGTAACTGGGAACCATTTCCAGTGCAGGCAATCAAGAGAGTCGATCGTCCAACCATAGAGATTCACGAAGATCAAATCCGGAAAACAGGCGAAAACACGCATGGATTTAACCGGGCGCTAAAGGGTGAATTTGGTTCTTTCATCCAGACGGAAAGGAGAAGGTTTGCGACAAAGCACCCTCTTTCGGCAGCTCTTGTATCCATGCAGAACACTCTGCGAAAAACAGTAGACGGCGCCATCGCCAACCAGAAGGCACCGATCACTTCTGATCAAGCACTCATTGCACGACATATAAAAGAGACCGCCTATTTTCTGCGGGCCGATGCGGTTGGCATCTGCAAATTGCCTCCCTATGCGGTCTACTCCCACTCAGCCGCCACAGGGGAACCTATCGAACTCGATCACCAGTATGCCATAGCGATTCTGGTGGACCAGGATGCCAGAACCGCCCAGGCTACTCCCGGTAATGATTGGATCAGCAATTCCATGAGCTTCGTGGCTTACTCCGCTTCAGGTTTTATTGCCTGCATCCTGGCCGACTACATTCGAAGGCTCGGCTATCCGGCGCGGGCTCATCATGCATTGAGCTATCAGGTCATTGTGCCGCCCATTCTTTTGTGGGCCGGGCTTGGTGAGGCAAGCCGGATGAGCGAATGCGTCGTCCATCCGTTTATGGGGCCGAGATTCAAGGCTTCTGTTGTAACTACGAATCTGCCCATGCTTTGCGATCGACCGATCGATTTCGGGCTTCAGGACTTTTGCTCGAAATGCAAAAAATGCGCGCATCACTGCCCTTCAGGTGCCTTAAGCGACGGGGACAAAGTCATGTTTAACGGCTATGAACGATGGCCATCGGACGTGAGGAAATGCACGTCAATGCGCGTTGGAAATCAAAGAGGCGCCAGCTGCGGCACTTGCATGATTGTGTGCCCCTGGAATAAACCGTATACGCCCCTGCATCGAACGGTCGGCTGGGTGGTTCAGCGTTCTTCTCTTGCTCGCACCCTCGCCGTCTGGCTCGATGATGCTTTGGGTTATGGCCGCCCCGACCGAGCGAAAAAATGGTGGTGGGATCTTGAAGATGAGGCCGGAGCCGGCATTCTCAAAATCCCTGGTGACGGGAAAAATGACTTTCTTTCCCTATGAACGGCGGGCAGCCTGATGGCTCAGAAGTTTGGAGAATTGATAGTGAAGATGGAGGAATAACGGATGCCTAAGGAAGATTATGACCGCTTTTTGAATCTTGTGAAACAACGTCGGACTATCCGCAAGTTTAAACCAGACCCGCTGCCGGAAGGGTGTATTGAGAAGATCATTGAGGTTGCAAGATGGGCGCCTTCCGGATTCCACACGCAACCCTGGGAATTTGTGGTTGTGAAAAAGAAAGAGGTTAAGGAAGCCATTATCAAAGCGCTCGATAAATATGCTCCCCCGATTACAAATACCGAATCCTTGGAACATGGGTTCCATGCTTCACGATCGAGCTTCCGGGATGCGCCCGTATTCATCATTGCTCTTACCGACTGGAGAGCCAAAGCAGGATTGCCCGGCCATCCGACGGAAATTAATCCCATGGTCTCGAACGTCTATTGTTCCAGCATGGCCAGCGCGTTTCTATACATGCACCTGGCCGCAGCATCCCTGGGGTTGGTTTCGCAATGGTATACAGCTGCCTCACGCCCTGAAGCAGAACGTGAGATCAGAAGTATCATCGGTTTCCCCGAAGCATTGTCCATCTATGACATGATGGTCGTTGGCTACCCGGCCGCTCCGCCGGATCCGAAGAAATTGAGGGATCTTGCCGGTATGATACATTACGATGATTGTGGACGTCAGGATTTCCGCACCGACGAGCAGGTTCTTGCGGATGTTCAAAAGACCTGGGATTGGTGCATGTCGGAACACTAGCTTCCAACGGATAAAACTGTCAAATCTGTCGTTTTCAAAAGCATAGTCTGAGGAGGAAGAAATGAAGGTACTGGGAATTTCAGGAAGTCCTCGAAAGGATCAATCGACCGATCAACTGGTACAAGCAGTGTTGGACGGTGTTGGTCTCGAAACCGAGTTTGTCTCCTTGGCGGGCCAACGAATCGGTCCTTGCATTGCATGTCTTGGATGTGTTCGGGACAACGTCTGCAAAGTGGAAGATGACATGCGGGAACTGCGGCAAAAGATCGTCGAGGCAAATGCATATGTTATCGGAGGCGCAAATTATTTTTCTTTGCTCAATGGTTTGACACACTGCTTCCTGGAACGTTTCTATCAATTCCGCCATCAGGAAGGGAAAGCAGTGGCAGGAAAATTGGGTGTTGCCGTTGGCGTGGGAGGTAGCTCAGGGGACCTGGTTGTAGAAAACATCAAAACATTCTTCCAATACAACCAGATTGAATGCATTGGCACAATATCGGCTCAGGGTCCGGCCTGTTGCTTTATCTGTGGATATGGCGAGACGTGCAAAGTCGGAGCTATCCACATGTTCTTCGGGCCTGGTACCAAAATAACTCCGGAAATCACACCGAGTCTTTCCAAACAGCCGGCAAAACTCGAAGACGCCAAGGCACTGGGACAGCTCCTCGGAAAGCGCCTGCGTGACTTTGCTGCCGGTTCGTAAGCTGGATGCCGATTTCGGCTGATGGTCCGCGCAACATGCGACTGGTTGCAGCATTGCTGAAGCGTCGAGGATCGTCAGCTGTGGCGTGAGTCTGCAACCCGGCTCGTAGCGACGTCCTTGCCTAACAAAACGAATTCTCTGTCTGGTCCTTTGGAGGTTAATGATGAAAAAGATTGTGGTGATTCTTTGCTTTTCTATAGCGGTTCTGATTGCGGGAGCTGTTATTCGTTCCGGTTCGATTCCCGCCCTCGGCACCAACTAAATCAACGGCTTAGCGTCACCTGCCTTCAGAGTCCACCTCATCGGAAATTGCACCACTTATCGTGTTCTCCCCTGTAATAATTGTGCTTAGAACTCAGCCTAAGATGCTAGTATCTGTATGCGATTCATTAACATAGGCACGATTTACGACGTTCCTGGGAACAATGCCGCACATTCGCAATTACTTTATTGATTGTTCAGCAAATCCCCTCAATCCCAAACCAAGAGGTCTGTAAAGTCATTGGAGGTTATATTCGGAGAGCTGAAACGTCAGCAGTGGAGGTCTTCCCCTTCCTGAATATTCTAAAGTGCGGAAGAGATAACGAAGGAAGGAGCCGCTGTAACGATACCTGCGAATACAACCTTCGACCTGCATTTGGAGTTCTGTCTCATATCCTTGCCAACGGGATAGAAAATAATATTGCTCGATCCAATGATCAATCGTGAAGCGGAGTAGTTTCAAAAGCTTATGCTTCGCGGATTCATTTCCCAATTGCGCGAGACGGACAAGGCTAACAGCCAAGATATCCCGAATGCGTCGATCAGCCCGATCCTGGGGTGAAACAAAGACGTAGAGCTTATCGTGAAATTTTTCCAAGGCACGCTTCACTTCCCCATAATTTCGGTATTTGGCACGTGCGCACATCCTTCGGCCTGGAGTCCATCGGCGCTGGAACTTCCACTCCAGGGAACACGTTACTCGATCCCAATCGACGGTACCGAGATCTGTTCTCACGTTTTTAAGGATAAAGCGATAGGAACGGGGAGTTCGCCCAAATATCCAGGAACTGTTGAACACTTCCGGATTTTCCTCAGCTAGCAGCTTGTTGATTGTCTGAATGACGGATTTGAAACTGATTAATGATTTTGGCATAAGGCAGCGGTACATAGTTCTTAGTTTTCCCGAGCACAGGAGCAAGGAAACCAGATTGATTTTGTTACTCCCGATAAAGACTTTATTGAAGTCAAAGGGGGTACAGCCGGCACTATCGATTTTAGTTGGTTTTCCAGGGTTTTTCCCCGCGACCACCTGACGGTGATTTGCAACTCGCCGTTCGCGTCCAAGCAGGTGACCGGAGTCACAATAGAGGAGTTTTTGCTCTCAGCCCCCACTTCACTGGCATATGCTCCCTAAGGTAGATATCAATGAGTATTTAGGAAATCTTGCACCGCGATTTATTTGCCTTTCCAGCGGTCCACCACTTCCCGGACGCTATGGCGTACGAGTTCGCGCGCCTCGCTGCGTTCGTAGCCATCACCGAGAAGCTCATCATAATTCGTTCGGCGATGTCGTATCCAGGCGGCAACCGCAAGGTCAAGCGCCTGTTCTTCCAGGCTACGCCCTGCAGCCGAACGGCCTACACGCCCGCTTCCTCGCTCGGCCGTGTGGCGGGCAATCTTCTCCGCTTCCTCTTCCGGGCATTTCGGATATATGCGCCGTATCGATTGAGCCATTTCGGCAACAAGCTTTTCGTCCTGCGCCGCTCTCCGCGCTGCCTCACGTTCGCGTCGAGCCATTCTCTGATCCTCATCGCTAAGGCATTCCTGTTCCGCTCTTTCAATAGCTTCAGACTCCACCAGGATTCCCTGGCGCTCATAACGCTTGCGCGCTCTGGCAAAGCGGACCACTACTGCCGACAAACGGCTATATTTCCGGGCGCGGCGAGTAAGTGCTGCATCGCCGCTCGGCAGAAATTCCAGGTAATCCAGATCCGCGCAACTCAAACAGAGAGGCTGTCTTTTTTCCATGAAAAGAAAATCGCCTTTTGAAAGCTCCGTCATGCATTCGGTGCAGATCACCGATTGGCTCACGGTCTCGAATACCACAATGTCCTTCGGCTTGCTCATCCTGGCGATAGTTCGATTGGTTTTTGCGGCCGAGAGGTCGTTCGGGATATAACGGATATGATAAAAATCTTCCAGCAGGGAGTCCTCTCCCGTCGTTACTCTGAGAGGAATATCCCCACCGGGCGTGCTCCTCAGGTAGGGCACCGTCACAGGCTTCATCCCGCGATCCTGCGCCCATTGCTGGAAATACTGAAACGATTGCTGCAGTTTATTGAGACCTCCCTGAATGACGTCTTCAAGCGTTGGAATGATCCCTTTCTGCCAGCTGGTGAAATGGGAGGGCATGAGTAATCTCATCTGCATCAGCAGCTCCAACGGCCCCACAGATCCACTTTCCTGCAGAACAACATCCGCTGCCTGCTCCACTCTCTCCTTCAAATTTCCCGGTTGTTTATTCCCCATAAGATTCCCCAATAAAGGGCGCCATTGCCTCGTTTCGCATCAACAGGCTGGTTTCAACCTTGCCTCTATAGCCAGATACCGATTCTGAGATCTGATGCTAAAAAGCCAGAAGGCGCAGGCAAACATTATTCTGAAAAACGTAAATCGTTCAACCGAAATTCAGGACCCGGCAGCAATCCCCTGTTTTCTCTGGGACGAGCCAATGAATGTCGCACAGCTCAAAGAGCGACTTCGCGGCGCATCCCACTCGGAACGCGTCCGCCTGCTTGGAAAAATCCTGCGTGAGGCGAGGGATACGGATGTCTGGACATTCACCGGCCCGGACGAAGTCCGGTAATTGTGGCCGGAACTCCGTATACACCTTGGCCGCCGCAGGGCTTTCTGGGAATTTCTTTTTAATCGCTGGCAAATCGAGGGATTCCTTGCATAGCAAGCTTGGCCTTTCCGAAAGGATCTTGAAGTAAACCACTAAACTTGAACAGCGTAATACAAAGACCGCTCATCGCGGTTGAGTGCAATGCAATTTCAGAAATTAAAGAGAGAAAAACCAGCTGTGCTTGTTTAGTTCAGGAATTGCTGTCCGTCCCACATGCAATAGCTCCTTTCATGCGATTCCTTCTTTGCGAGATCTCCTTGTTGTTATGTTTCTTCCCGATCATTTCGTCGGCACCCGTTGCTTCAGTTCCTCAAACCAGTTCACGACCACGTTGATCTTGCGTGGACTTTCGCCTGTGGATGGGGATGATATTTCCTTCATCATCAGGAAGCGCTTGCCGTCAGGGCTGATGTCCCACATGGGCAATGCAGCCTGGCCAACATTCTCCGTGTAATACGATCCACGAAAAAGCTCTCTTGGTTTGCCGGCTTTAAAAACCGGCTCGGTTTCCACAGAGACCGCTATGACCGAATCTCCGTTGCGGTAATAGAGCTCGCGGCCATCCGGCGACCATAGCGGGCCATTGCCTCCGCTTGTTGAAACCTGCCAGCGTCCCTTGTTCACCTCGGGAAATCGACGCATATACACTTCATTCTGGCCCGATTCGTTGGATGCATAGGCCATCCAGCGTCCATCACGAGAAATTTGCGGATGATCCTCATTGTACTTGCTCTGGAGAAGCGGCTTCTGTGCATGGTCGCCTTCGAAAGAAAACGTCGTAATGTCCGTCTGTAGAGGGGATATGGTCAAATCCCACGACAGCATCATTTCCCCATCTTTGGACCATGCGAAAGGACCGGGAAGATTTGGCAAGGAGCCAAGCTTTTCGACCTCTCCCGCACCGTCCGCAGCCTTCCGTTTGATGTCATAATGAATGTGATCACGGGCCGAACGATAGACGATCTGCTTGCTGTCCGGGGTCCAAAGCGGCCAAGCGTTTTCACCTTCATCAAATGTGAGCCGGGTCATCGTTTCACGAAAAAAATCCCAGATCCAGATGCTGGAGTTTTCACCGGTAACAATTGACAAAGCCAGGCGGGTTCCATCTGGCGATATTCGAGCAGGATAATTGTATTCATTCGGTACGGCAGAGATTGGGGTTTCCTTCCCATCGCGGCCTACCCAAACAAGAGTGAGT
Organism: Acidobacteriota bacterium; assembly: GCA_035506515.1. Taxonomy (GTDB): domain Bacteria; phylum Acidobacteriota; class UBA6911; order UBA6911; family UBA6911; genus UBA6911. Next base: position 15,536 of record DATJPG010000059.1, on the reverse strand, counting down.
CTTGGCCCAGCCGCAATGTAGCCGCCGGGAATATAGACGAGTGTTCCGGAATCCGAAATGGCGGCTTGCCGCACGCCCTCAACCACGGGGACCTGTTCGCCAGTCACCTCGAGTTTCTCAAGACTGAATGGAACAGCGCAAAGATTGTTTCTCACTCTATAGAGGAGATGCCCAGTTGCAACATACCGCGCCCCGAAAGCAGTCAATACTTCTTTCGGTGTCCCTGATTTGAGCGACTGGACCATGATCTTCCCCGTCGTATTGCTGGTTGCGGCCGTACAAAGCATTGTTTTCCCATCCGGCAAAATTTGAGGATATATAAGAGGCCCGGACTTGCTCTCTGCAATGGATTGGGGAGTTCCGCCGTTAGCGGAAATCTGCATGATATCGCCGGAGAGAGGACCATATTCAATCATGTTCCTCTCATCCCAGCTCGCACCATAAAACATGCCCACATCACAAAGGGCTATTGGCATACCGCCGTGGGCGTCTACCTTTTTCAGCTTGCTGTCAGTCACAGAATGGTATCCGATCCATTTGCCGTCGGGAGAGAAAAACGGCTGTGCTGTTTGCTCTTCAGTCCCGGGGATGAGTTTCGCGGTTAGCTCGTTCAGTGATCGCAGATAGAGCCCATGAGGCGTGCTGTAAACGATTTGCTTTCCATCGGGGGAGATACTGATGGCTGGATAATCAATATGACTGAACTGCTGGCCGGCGGGCAGCTCATACTCAAAACGGATCACCTCGCGCGGTTCCGGCTTTTTCAGGTTCCAGACAGCCACTCCTGCGACAATCAACCCAACGATCAGGACTCCCGCGGCCCACAGGAGCATCGTTCGCAGTTTCGTCAGAGGTTCCGCTGCCGCAACCGAGAGCGCCAACGAACCGTTTGGATCAGCCAGGGCTTGCTCAATCTCGTATCGCGCATCCGTTATGCTGGAATATCTTTTTCTGAGATCCCTTTGCAGACAGCGGATGATTGCTTCACGCACTCTGGGATGGATACCGGCAGGAAGCAGATCCAAATTCGCTCCACCTTTTACAACCGCAGCAAGGATCTCCGTAACATCCTCGCCTTGAAATGCGACCTGACCTGTCAGCATTTCAAACAGCACGCATCCGAATGCCCAGATATCGGTCCTTTTATCCACGGCCTTCCCGCGTGCCTGTTCAGGGGACATGTATGCTGCCGTTCCGAGGATCACACCCTGGTGGGTGGCCATGTCGCTCAGAGTAGGGGAGTTCGATAGATTCAGGTCGGCCTGTTCCCCCGCAAATGCCTTTGCCAAACCGAAATCCAGCACTTTCACCTTGCCCTCTGGAGTCACCTTGATATTGGCCGGCTTCAAGTCACGATGAATGACTCCCTTCTCATGAGCAGCTTCGAGAGCCTCTGAAATCTGAAGGGCTAATTTCAGGGCCTCCTCAACGGGAATTGGGCCCGCTTTTATCCGATCCGCCAGCGTTTCGCCTTCCACCAGTTCGAGGACTAGGAAATTTGTTCCGCCGGATTCTTCCAGTCCATGAATGGCTGCGATGTTAGTGTGATTCAGGGATGCCAGCAATTTGGCTTCCCGCTGGAATCGTGCGACGCGGTCCGCATCCTTCGCGAACTCTGCGGGCAGAACCTTGATCGCCACATCGCGCCCGAGCTTCTGATCCCTGGCCCGGAATACTTCTCCCATACCGCCTTTGCCGATTTTCTCCACAATGCTGTAATGCAAAAGGCTTTTGCCGATTTCAGGCATGCAACCCTCCCAAAGAAGACCTACATGCTGCTTGGCTGTATTTGAGAATCTGTGGGGCCATTATATGCGGCGAAGGCTGGAGGGAGGAAGAGAAATTCCAGAAATGGAAAAGGCCGCCCCGGCGAGCGGCCCTCTATTCAAAATGCAGGGGTTTTGTTCATGGCTGGTTACCAGGCTGGCTGTAAGAGCACAGTCAGGTATCAACCCTACCGCCTATCATAAACACCAATGGTTGTGACTTCCTTTCATTTTGAGATTTTTGATGAAGGTTACTCCTTCCATTCGTAAACCACTTCTCCGAGGCCCAGCCCGGGGTCTGTGGCGGAAGCTTCCATGATGCTCATTTTCGCATCCAGCACCTTGATAGGGCCGAAGAAGGTCAGGGGATCGTGGGGGCCATCGAAGAACTTAACCGTGGCGAAACCTTTTGTTCCCTTAGGCGCCGGCGGCGTAACCGGGCCGGAGCTTTTTGGTGGTATATTGCAGCCGACACAAACGAGCTGGGTCAGAGGCGGGACCGTGGGCGACGCGTTGGGTATGCGCTTCACCAGGTATGTGGGGCCCATCTCCGGCCATTTCACCTCAGGAGTGGAATTGGAAATCTTATATTCGACTTTCATCAGCGGAACACTGTTCTGGTCTTTCAGCGTGTTCACCGTGATTGTCCAGCCTGTCGCGGTCTGAGTCCAGGTAATGTCCGCCATTTTCTTCGCCCATCCCCAGACCTCTCGCCCGGTGATTAGCCCCATGCCGCTGTCGATATATTCGATGAGTGTTGTATTCCCGGTGCTGGTTTTCCATTTGATGGGGGCGTCGATTGCGATCTCGTGGACGTTATAGCCTTCACAGTTTGGGCTCCAACCCATCAAGAGAACGAACTGATCGGCGTTGCCAACCGCTTCCAGCGGCCGGGCCAGGGCCCGTGAAATAGCCCCCTTTGGAGCCTGGCACAGGATCTGAATGCCGTAGGTTTTGCCGAAATGGTGCGGCAGCGGCGGATAAGGAGGTGAAAACTCGGGAGAGGGAACGAAATTCGCTCGCGCAGGCTTTGCCTTTTTATCTTGAGCAATGGATAACAGCAAGGCGACCGCAAGAACTGCACATATACAAGCCACAATGATTTTCAATGCATTGCGTTTCATCTTTTAGTACTCCTTTCGATTTAGCAGATCGTAAAATACATTGGGTGTGAGAGCCGCAATTTCTGTGCCGATCCTGGACCTTCTTGATCGCCACAATCCGGCCAAGGCGAGCGTCTAAGCGTTTTCTCGATCATTTGACGGGCACCCGCTGCTTCAACTCTTCAATACTTTCATTGACTATTTCCTCTCTCAGTCTGATTTAAACTTTTTGTCTAGTATTCCTGTTTCCTTCAGCTGATTTTCCAACTTGTTGAGCTTAGTTAAAGCGAGTGAGCCTAAAATGAATCCAAGTGTGCCGAGACAGAATCCGATAATCTCCATGACTCACCCTATTTAATAAATGAAAGCAGCGGCTGATTGTGAAGCCAGGGGTGGTCATCTTTTTCCTATTTCCGTATCTGCCATCCTCATTTCGTCGGCACCCGTTGCTTCAGTTCTTCAAACCAGTTCACTACGATGCTTTAGTGCGAAAAGTTTTGACCGATTTCAGGCATGCAACCCTCCCAGAGAAGACCTACATGCTGCTTGGCTGTACTTGAGAATCTGTGGGGCCATTATATGCGGCGAAGGCTGGAGGGAGGAAGCGAAATCCCAGCCCTGTCCTGAAAGGCCCGGCTACATTCAGATAACCGCTGCCGCGGCCCTCAAATCGCCCAAAGGCGCCGGGAGCGAATCCATAGACTTGAGTTTTGAGGCAGTCTCTGGGGGGCCGTCCTCACAGATTAACTTCGAAATGTGCAAGCAGGCTTTTGCATCGCGCACTCCGGAAGCGCAGAACGGTGCGAACGTATGATTTACGTCAATACAAGAAAAGAAGGCTTTGACTCGATAGCACTGACTCGCGAACCCATGCCATCGATGATCGGCGCTCACCGAGCAGGATGACCCGTTCAGTCACATGATCACGCGGATGCCGGCCCGGGAGCCGGTCCTTCTTGATGGTTCATTGAGCTGATTTTCCAAATCCAACCAGGGTGAGCAATTTTGCACATCAGCGTGAGCAGAACTGCTCGGACACTTCATGGCTGCCAGGGTATACATAAGATGAATTTCTATCTCCGAGTGAATGGACGCCATGCGACTATATCTGATCAATCCCTCCAACCCGCTTGTCAGCATCGTCAAAGTCAAAGAAAGCCGATGGAACCGTTACCGGGTGTGGAAGCCGCTCAGCCTTATGGTTCTCGCGGGCCTGACTTCACCGGAGTGGGAGATTACGATCGTGGACGAGAATCTCGGTGCGCCCGACTATCCGGCGATGCCGAGGCCGGACCTGGTGGGAATTACCGCCTTTACCTCGCAGGCAAAACGCGCATATGAAGTAGCCGATTTCTTCCGCGGTCTGGGCGTGCCTGTCATCATGGGCGGCATCCATGCCACCATGTGCCTGGACGAGGTCACGGCGCACGTGGATTCGGTGGTCACGGGAGAGGCCGAAAGCGTCTGGCCGCAGATCCTGGAGGACGCCCGGCGGGGCAGCCTGAAACCCCGATATGACGGAGAGCTGGCCGAGATAGAAGATATCCCGCCCGCACGCCATGATTTGCTGCCCGCAAGATATGCCTTTGGGGCGATTCAGACCACGCGCGGCTGTCCTCTAAACTGCACCTTTTGCAGTGTGACGGCGTTTAACGGAGCCCGCTACCGGCAGCGACCCATTCCGGATGTCATACGAGAATTTCAGTCGGTCCGTGAGAAACGAGTCCTGGTGGTTGACGACAACCTCATCGGCACGCGCACGGAGCACATCGCGCGCGCCAAAGACCTGTTCCGCGCCATGGCGAAGGCAAACCTGCGAAAGGAATGGGTCGGCCAGGCCACCATTAACTTCGCCGATGACGAAGAACTCATGACGCTCGCCTCGAAGGCCGGGTGCAGAGGCGTCTTCATCGGCTTTGAATCCCCCGCGCCGGAAGGACTCCGGGAGCTCGGCAAGAAGTTCAACCTTTTGAAGGGCCGCGATATCCGGGCCTCCGTCCGGCGCATACAACGACACAACATCATGATCGTGGGATCCTTTATCATCGGTTTGGATGTGGACCAATCGGGCATCGGAAAACGTATCGCCGACATGGCCAGCCACTACTGCCTGGACAGTCTCAATGCGCTTTTTCTAACGCCCCTTCCCGGTACGCGCCTGTGGGATCAGATGAAGGCGGACGGCCGCATCGCTCTCGATACTTACCCGGAAGACTGGAAGTACTACACGCTAACCTATCCTGTGGCTCAATATAAAAATTTGTCTCTGGACGCTGTCATTCAGGAGATGATCTCCTGTAATCGGAAATTCTATTCCCTGCCGCGCATTCTGCGGAGAGTATGCAGCAACCTGTGGCAGCCCCGCGCACCGCTCATCAGCCTCGTGGCCAACCTCTCGTACCGGAGCAATATCCGTGTCGACCGCAAGGCATACGCGGACTTCCGGAATCAGCGCGTCCATTGCATCCCCGGGTAGTCATTGCCTGTCATGGGAATGCGCCACAACGCCCATGATGAAGGCGCGAACAATTTCAAATGACGATATCCGGGTCGACAGCAAGGATGTGTCGCAACAGCTTCTTCCGATGCTTCGATCAGATCTGGTCCCGAACCGCGGAAATGTATGTTTATGGAGCGAGAATCTTACATCGGAATGCCGCAGCCAGCTGTCGAAAATCCTGCCCTTTACGGGTAATGAAATGGAGTTCCTAAGGCTGCTCAATGATAAGGGCGAGATTTTGCCGGAACTTGTGACAGAAGATCCCGATTTGCAGCTCATAATTCTGAATCATCCGGGCCTGTTGTGGAAGGTCCAGGATGTTCGGGAACATTTTCGCCGCGGAAGTCATGATGCATATTTCCAAGATCAGAATCTGCATTCCGCGGGGATCACGTTCATCCCACCGCACGATGCCTCGGATGCAGACATCGAATACCAAAGAACCCTGATCGACTATTTTTCGAAGCGCAAAAGTCCATCTTCAAGAATCAATTCTTGGTGTATAATTTGCGCGATTAAAAGAAGGAGGCACGGCAATGCCGGCATCGACTAGCCGCTACGCTAAACGCAGTTGAACCGTGCCAGTGGCACGCTGGACTGCGAGCCATCTGGCAACAAAATCTGGAGCGTTCGCGGCATCTATCAAAATTCCTGCAACAGTACTCCCCTAGGTTTCCCGCCCGTTAACCTCCAGCCAACCAAATAGCATTCCACCTTCGAGAATTAGGTTTCTCGTTGTGTGCAGACTTGAGGAAGATCGTGGCAGCGAAGAATGATACGGAAATGTGGAAGGGTCTCGGGTTGAACCTGGAGGCACATGAAGGTTTGCTTCAGATTGGAAGAATAGGATGACCGCTACGACGGCTTTTCGATTGCAGATTTCCCCGGATGACACAATTCTTCTCTCCGTGGCTCCTCACGTGCACCATCCCGATCCCTACGCAAATACTGTGGCCTCGGCAATTCGGGTGCGACCGAGCGACCGGGTCCTCGACATGGGCTGCGGGGCCGGCGGTTACGGCCTTTCAGCCGCAGCGCGGGGTGCGGGGGAGGTGGTCCTTACCGACATTGATCCCGCCGCAGTGGCCTGTGCTCTCCGGAACGCCGCCCGGAATGGCATCAGCCGGGTTGACGGCCGCGTTGGATCCCTCTTTGGGCCGGTCCGTGGTGAGCGCTTCGACATCATCATCACGACTCTCCCTCAACTCCCGGCGCCGGAACCGATCCTCGCTGCCCGGTACGGAGGTCCCGATGGGCTGCGCTACTTGCGGAAACTCGCCGACAGGGCGGGTGATTATCTCACACCGGGCGGACGGCTCTACATGCTCATCACCGACTGGGCTTGGCCGCCGAGGGTTGAGCCGATCTTCAAGCGGCGTGGATTCACATTTCGTCGTGTAGCCCGGGTTGAACGAGCCTTCCAGCCCTCTGAATACGATGCTTACGCGCCGGGCCTCTTCGCCTATCTCGACAGCCGCGCTCAACGGGGGTTGGCGCAGTATCGACGAAACGGCACCTGGTGCTATCTCGGTGTGAGCTTCTTCGAGGCAACCGTGGCTGCCGATTGAGACGCATTGATTAAGGATCAGGCTGCCTGCTGGATTATCTGAATGCCTGGATGTAGTTTGCTTCCGTATAGCGAGATGTGACGTAGCCGGTTTTACCCAGAATTTCCGCCGAGCGAAACCCTGCATCCAACAAAGCGGCCAGATAGTCCCTGCCTGGGACCGCGCCCGATATTCAGGTTGACCACGCATCGGTGCTGGCCAAAACCTCCTCCGGAATGCTTTCTGTCACGAGCAGATCTGCCGCAACGAGAATGCCCTCCGGGCGAAGTACGCGGGCTATCTCAAGGAAGGCCGTTTTCTTGTCCGGTATGAGGTTCATCGCGCCATTCGAGATAACCAGATCAAAATAAGCATCCTCAAAAGGCAACTTCTCAATGGACGCTTTCCTGAATTCGACATTACCCTTGTCGAAGGTTTTTGAACCCGCCCGAGCTACTGCCAACATTTCGGCAGTGATATCAACTCCGACCGCCCTGCCCGAAGGACCTGCCAAAGCCGCTGCAATGAAGGTGTCAAATCCACAACCGCAGCCTGCATCCAGCACGCGGGCTCCGGGTTTCGGCGCACAAATTCCAAAGGGATTGCCCACACCGACAAATCTGCCGGACACCTCTGCGGGGACAAATTCGAGCCACGATGGCTGGTAACCAAGCTTCAAGACGCTTTCGGCTCCCACGGGGTATGCGAAGTGCCCCGCCGGGTTCAACGCGACCTTTCGATATTTTGATTTCACTGCTGCTCGGATCGCTGCATCACGTTTCAAGGATGGGGTGACCGGGTTCATGTTTCTATCTCTTCAGAAGACCGACTGAATTTTAGCTCTATTTTGCAGCGATATCGATGGCCTGTTGCTCGCAACGCTCCAAAATGGACTTTGTTCCTTCGATTTCTTCCAGTCTCAGATTGAAAACGTCACAGAACTCGTCGGCGCTCTTTGCGAAATGCCCATTTTCAGTCACACCGGTTTCCACGCATAGCCCGAGCTTATCGGGAAAAGTCTTGAAAAGCGTTTTTTCGGTGATTCACTCGGCAATCGGGTTCATGGCCGTCATCGGCGGGCTGGGAGGCGCTGTCGAAGCCGAGCATGCCAACGCCGCGGGCAATTTCGAATGCCGAAGTGACGGACCGAAACGGCCATACGATAGCAGATTCCGTCGAGCACGCATTGGCGAATGCATTTCCCGGCCCCCAAGAAGTCGAGCCGTCCACGTAAAATTCCGTTCGTTCCGTCTCCGCTTTGAGGGGGCGGAGGAGCGGAAACGCGGAGAACTGAAGAATAACGGATTGAGGAAGGAGAAGCTTGATCGGAATCGTGCTGTCCCAATGAGCATCGATTGAAACCCGAAGTGATCGCCGGCCATTCCGAAGCGGAACATCCCGCCACTGAGATTGGCTACTTCCCAGAAAGCCTGTTTCGTGGGAGTTATATAACTAATTATCTCCTAAGTCACTCGTCTTGAAGGAGATAACAGTTACGTATAATCCATTGCTAAGCGGATATTTCTAATGTTTTTTCTATGCTCTTTATTGAAAGGATCTTGCTTATGGAAACGGCCCCGCATGGGAAAACCGAAGCCAAGTTGCTTAGAGATCATCAGAACGAAGCCCCGTTCTTTTGGCGATACGCGATAGCATGCGAGGACCGATTTCCTCCCCATCGTGGAATGCGAAAACGAAATCCGGCCAGCCCTCTCGGGATAAAGTGCGGTGCGATCCAGACTGGCGTTTTATATGCCAACCGATTCGCAAAAGGGCCGACAGCAATCGATTCGCTTTAATGCTTCGCCATTCACTCATGCGGCTTTGAACGAGATGCTGAGAAGATCAGAGCCAGCCTCGCCGTGTTCGAGACGATCCGCGAAAACCCGGAGTGCAAGCGCCTGTGCTTTCGCCCGCGCATCTTCTGGATTTTCACCGTAGGCTAACACGCCCGGCAATTCAGTTACTTCGGCGATCCATCTGCCATCGTCTTCCTGTTCGAGTTCAACACTAAGCGTAATCATGGGATTATTGTAATCTAAGTGATAGCCACTATACTACAGCCGTGCACTAAAATGTTTCCGATGGGGGCCAACTTCTCCTCGCGTTCTTGGAAGTTATGAACAGCAGCCTATTCCTTCACAACGGTTAGCGCAGCAATGCAAGCTCCACCCGCATTTCCCTCAATCTGAGGACCGTTCAGCTTCTCACCGCGCTTTCCAAATTTTTTCGTTACAATTGCAGGCTGATCCCAATTCGGAAAAAACGTAACATCGACCTGAAGGTTTGAACGCATCTTTAACCCTGCTTTTGGAAGAACGGTAGCTATGAACTCGCCTGCATGTCCGACTCTTGCTTTATCTTTACTATTATATCTTTTGCTGCCTTGCCAGGACGGTCTCACGGCTTTGTTCAACTTTCGTGTATGTGAACTTGAGATCCGGAACTTGCCTTTTTATCGTATTCAGCGGTACCTTTTACATTCGGTCGAAAAGAATTGGCGTGGTCCATCCGCATGGACTGCTTGGTTTTTGCTGTCACAATGAATGCTCAGATTGCAGCCGGGCGTTCAGAAAGGCTCCGGACATCCGCGAAAGTAAAAATGATGCATAATCAAAAGAAAGGAAAATTGTCATTATGAGGATCGGCAACCGTAGGATTACAGCTATTGGCTTCATTGGGCTCGCACTGTGCCTCGTGTTCATCTTAATCCAGACGTCTGCCGCATTGGCCCAGCTGCCGGCAGAGAAACCGGATGCAGGCGCGAAAGCGGCGCCCAAATTCGGATTCAACCAGGCTCCGGATCCCCGCGTGCAACAGCGAACTTACCGCTTCGCGGATACAAATGAGGATTTGCCGTATGCAGTGTTTGTTTCTTCCAAAGTTTCCAAAGACAAGAAGAATCCGTTTGTTCTCGTGCTGCACCCTATGGGCGGCAACCCTAACTCGCTGTTGCGCGGCAAGACGTTGGATTTGGCCGAAGAAGGAGGCTATATTCTGGCGGCGCCGATGGGCTACAACGCAACCGGATGGTTTGGATCGCCGGTAATCAGCTTTGCGGGTAGAGGCGGAAGAGGCGGCACGGCGCCGGCTGAGCCGCCAAACCTGGCTGAGTTGAGTGAAAAGGATGTCATGAACGTGTTTGAGATGGTCCGCAAAGAATTTAATGTGGATGAGCAGCGAACGTATTTGATGGGCCACTCAATGGGCGGTGCGGGAGCGCTCTTCTTGGGCTCGAAGTATGCATCAAAGTGGGCCGCCGTCGCGTCGCTTGCTCCAGCTGCGTTCATGATGGAGCCGAATCGTGCAAATATCCTGGGCGCCATGAAGGATAAAGTGCCGGTAATCCTCATTCAGGGAGATGCGGACACGGTTGTACCGCCGGTGAACACGCGGCATTGGGCTGAAACAATGAAGGAGCTGAAGCTCGACTACAAGTACATTGAAGTCCCCAAAGGGGATCACGGCACGGTGATCACCAGCGGGATGCCGGATGTTTTCGCCTTTTTCAATGAACACATCAAAAGTCAGCAAAAATAATAGCGAAAAAAGGTTGCGCACTTCGGGCCTTTGCGTCATGGAAGCTTACTTCCAGGCGCATAGCGAAAAGGGCCGGATTGCAACAACTCAGCATATTATGGACAATCTTTATGCTTCGGAATTGACCTTTGACGAAGGAATTATAAACGGCCGCGAACAGTGGTATAAAGCCTGCCTGGCGCATCCGGGCGTTCAGGACAAAATTGCGCTCGAACACCTGGCTGTTTATGAGAAGCAAAAAGAAGTCATAGATATGGACTCTATCCTCGGCAACAGGAGCATTGACGCATGGGAGGACAAGGAACACGAGGCATAGGCGCTCACCGGACCCGGTTGCCGTGGATTTCCGTCAACCACCTGCACGGCATCACCCGCCTGAAAGAACTCGATAAGAACCTGTATCAGCGTCCGGCCATAGGACAATGAACAAAGAGTTCTGACCGTGATCAGATGTGCGACGCATCAGCGCGAAAGAGACCTCCCGTCAACATCAGTCCATTGGACGGAAGGGCCCGCCGAAGCATCCAATGATGGCACGATGCCGCCTCAATTCTTAAGTGATTGCGAGAGAAAAAGGACGGAATTATGCAATATAGGATATTAGGAAAGACAGGAATCAGGGTTTCCGGGATCTGCCTTGGCGCCATGACCTACGGAAGCCAGGTGGATGAAAAAGATGCGATAAACATAATGGAACGCGCCGTGGATGCGGGCGTCAACTTCTTCGATACTGCTGATGCCTATGTTCAAGGAAGATCTGAGGAAATTGTGGGCAAGGCCCTGAAGAAGGTTCGCCAATCCGTCATATTGGCAACCAAGGTGGCGCACAAAACGGGACCGGGTATCAATGAACAAGGGTTATCACGCAAGCATGTTATGAAGGCGATAGAGGACAGCCTGCGCCGATTGGGGACGGATTATATCGACCTCTATTACGTTCATTTTCCGGATCATAACACTCCTATTGAGGAGACCTTGCGCACTCTGGACGACCTGGTCCATCATGGGAAAGTGCGCTATGCGGCCTGTTCCAATTTCCACGCCTGGCAGCTCTGCAAGGCCCTGTGGGTGAGCGACATTCACAATCTGGCGCGGTTTGATTGCATCCAGTCGCCGTATAACCTGTTTACGCGAGATATTGAATATGAGCTTCTGCCGCTCTGCGCCAGCGAGGGAGTGGGAGTGTGCGTTTACAATCCCCTGGCGGGCGGCCTGCTTACCGGAAAGCACGACCCGAATAAGCCGCCGGCAGAAGGAACACGGTTTGCTCTTGAAAAGGGATATCATCAGCGGTACTGGTCCGAGGCCAACTTTAAAGCAGTAGCTGGTCTTGTGAAGATTGCCAAAGAATATGGCCGGAGCATGCCTCAGTTTGCCTTGGCTTGGATATTGAACAACACTACTATAACATCGGCAATTTGCAGCGCAACTTCGGCCAGGCAGTTGGAAGAGAACCTTGGAGCCGTCGAGATAAAATTATCAGAAGCAGAATTAATGGCCTGCGACGAAGTGTGGCGGGAGCTCAGGCCGCACAGATTCTTCTACGGCAGGTGAGAACGTATTATCCTCCCATTTGCCCCGCTCGAAGCGCGCGCATCGCCACAGCGCTACTCCACGATCTTGCGGCGATGGATCAGCCATTCGCCGCCGCGCTTGACCAGTTCGTCCTCATAGCGACCTTCGGCGGCCACGTGGAAGCTGTTCAGCTTCGGGCCGCCGGACACCGTCATCCAGTAGCAGCGGTGGCGGGCGCTGTCAGCGCCGACGATGTCGATGACGGCATTGCTCATCACGTGGTGCATGATCGGCGGCGGATCGTTGGCAGGGTCCTTGTCCTCAAGTCGCGCGGCGCGGCTTGCCTTCATGTCGGTGATGATCTTCCTGATCTCGTCGCGGCCGCGGAAGACCTTGCCTTCCATGATGAACTCGGCGTCCTCGGTGAAGGTGGAGGCGTAGACATCGGCATCGAAGGTGTCGAGGCCAGTGGAATAGCGCACCAGCGTCGTCTCAATTGCCTGCCGGTCGATGTAATTCTGGAATGAAGCGGCCTGCTTGTCCGGCAAGCGCCCGCAGCCCGCCGCAAGGATTGAAATTGCAATTGCGCTGATACGTACCATGCGAGTTATGTTCAAGTCGTCCTCCGCTGGAAGCCGGCGCAGGTTCGCGCCAGCCGAATCCGTTTTGCCGGGAATCCTGCACGGCTAAATTGCCTGGCTGCGTCAATCGCCGGACAGCGCCACGTCGCACGCGCCTGTAGAACAGGAAAGCCCTTACGATTGGCATGCCCTTTGATCGCCCGGAAATCCAGTCGTAGATAGCATTCTGCGCCAAAGGCGTATCAAAATCCCTGGAGAAAACCTTCAATCCGAGTGTAGGATAGCACCGTTTTAACCAGATTGGCATGATTGGCGTGATGCCCGGTGACTCCCAAGTCGGCTTCAGGGAACTTCCACCGGAGCAATGACCGACCCCAAATCTCCCGTAGCATTGTTTCGGATCGCAAATCTGACCTCTTTGGTTCTTGCCGGGTAATCAATTGCTCCTTGGTAGCGCATTCCTGCACGGCGAATTTGGGCCATCGATTCAGGCTCCAGTTTTTCCAAAAATGCTCTGGCTGTCTCAGAGACAGCCTTTCCCTTGTCATCGAAAGCCACGGCAGAAAATTGCAGGTCAACAATCCCGATGCCTGTACCATCTAACGTAAAAAGCGGCGCGGGAATATTAATGCAAAATTTGGCTGAGATTTTTTCCGCTTTGTCGTTCGGGGTCCGTTCCGTCCATTGCACGTTCATGGGCACGCCCGTGAATTCTATGGGAGAAGTCAAAGCTACAGCTATTGCAGCTTTCCGTGTTTCGTCATTTTCTTGCATCGGCTCCCCGATGTAAAAACCCTCGCGGGCACGCACATGGGCTCTCTTCTGCGTCACTTCCACTTTTAACTTCTTCCAGCCTGGTTTGCGGTCATCTGAAGGAAGATAGAATCCCAACAGGTAATAAGAGCTGGAATCATTCGCGGCTTGCTCAAAGCACTTCGCCAGATCATTGAAATTCATGCAGGCAATTCCCCCGGTTGCCGCTGCAAACGACCGCATGGTTTTCTGTTTTTCAAATATCCGATCGTAGGGCATTGTCCGAGTCCAGGGTTGTAGACTTTTTTGGTTCATGTCCGCAACACTCCGGGGACCGCCTCGGCCTGTTGTGCTGCTGCTCGTGGTGCCAAATGAACGGCTTTGATTTCGTGGGATCACTCCCTGAAGATCCACAGGATAAACAGCAATATTTGCCGACATGAGGGCACGCCAAGTCTGTTCGTAAACACCCACCAAGTCTAATCCCATGTAGTTGATTGAGGACGGGTCGTCAATCATAAACGGAAACCCGGCGGTTGCCCATATCAGCGTTTTGCGTCCGTGAACTCCGGCGAAAGCCAGCGCAATCTGGCTTAGGGCGGCCAGCGTGCGGCGAGAGGCATTTCTCTGGTCCATGGCGTCCAGTCCCGCCATCGTATTGCTGAAAAATTCTTCAAACCGGTCCACCGTACCGGAAATTGCCGGATCGAACAGCCCCGCCGTGGATACGCTGTCGCTTGATGTATTATCGTCATCACTCATTTCTGTGGCGGAATGCCGGCTTTTGATTCTGTTCAACGCCTCAATGAGAATTTTCGTATCTGTGGTAAACGAGTGCACCTGCCAAAGGCCCCGACCATCAATGCCTAACAATGTGATCGGCTCGTTGCTGTCTAGCGATTTTGAAAGGTACTTCACTAGTTCTTTGCGCGCATCTTGCTGGTAAATATACGGAGTATTTAGCAGGTCAAGAACGAGGATTGTCATGTAGTGCATCTGAGAATCGTTTATAGCAAAATTGGAAAATCCCTGGATCGGCGCTGACTGAACACTTTCCTTCTCTATTCTGCGGGCCGTGATTTCTTCAAAGACGCTCAGATCTTGCGACCTGCCATTTTCCATCAAATGGAAAGCCTCTTTTTTCAGGTTGGATACGTGGTTGCCCTTGGCGTCGTTCACGATCACTGGAACCAGAACTAAATCAACACGGCTGTCAATCGTATGAATCCTTCCGCTATTCGCGTGTGTGGCAGTGAGTTGAGCTAAAGCGGGAACGAGCGATGCCATCAGCAGAGCTGCGTTCAAACATCTTAACCACAACTTCATGAGTTGCTCCTCACGCGTCCTTGATACAAATACTTCACAAAAGAATAGCAACCTGGGACATATCGAGTAAAACGAAATCCGTTATCCAATAAACATCGGGATAACAGCCGAGGACGAGGACTGAAGGTATTCAACTCTAAGGAATAGGTTATGTCCAGAAAAGTCAATTATGGAATTGACGCGCCAAGTGTGATTATTAGTAATTTCGCTGTTATAGCTGCCGGTAATCCTCCAGAAGTCGTCGATTTGCGGATTCTCGGCCTGTGTTCAAGAAGCGATCGGGATATAAATCCTTATCTTCTCATGGCTTAACCCTGTGGTGACAATTCTCGCCGTCCTCGGGCGGCTCTGTTGCGTGCTCCTGGAGCCTCGGAGCAAGCATGGCCCTTCTCCCCTATAAGCAATAACTTCCCCGATGGCTGTTTAACCGGCCAATCTCTGCCCGTTTTGGCGTGTGTGTTTCATATATTATAACCCGAAAGAGCCGAGCCAATAACATATTTCCTATCTATTTACGTCTTTTACATTTATGCTAACAGAAAAATCGGCTTAAAGAAAATCACAGCCTCAGATGAAGAAAAAGGGAACGGCTTTATTGGCCGGTTTTTTCCTGTTTCTCGTTCTTTACTCCAAAATTCCAGCTTCTTTGGAGAAACGAATTTCTGGAAAATGAGAACTGGTTCATTACCTCGTTTTGCCGATATTCCGGGCACATTGGCGGACAGGGAACGCCTATTTCACCGGAAGGCTTATCGAAATGGGCTCAGTGCGAAGATCCTCAATAAGTAAGTATCCGACACCACTCCATTTCTTGCGAAGGAGAGGTCCAAATGTCGGATGGAGCATATCCTTATCAAGATTGTTCGGCCACATCAACAACCTTACTTGAAACCAAACACGTGGAT
>DATJPG010000058.1:0-19663 GCA_035506515.1 Acidobacteriota bacterium | reverse complement strand
AAGTAGAGCCCTCTCCAGGGGCGCTGGTGACGCGAATGTTCCCGTGATGCTCCCGGATAATGCGATAAACGATCGTCAGCCCGAGCCCCGTTCCCTTGGGCCGAGTGCTGAAAAAGGGATCAAAGAGCTTCGGAATCTGATGGGGGGAAATCCCCACTCCCGTGTCTTCAATATGCACGACCGCCATATTTTGCTTGCTATACAGCGCCTCGGTGCGAATGCGAAGCAAGCCGCCCTGCGGCATTGCCTCAAGGCTGTTGATCACGAGGTTGAGAAAAGCCTGCTTGAGCTGATCTTCCGTTCCCAAAACTTTCGGATCTCCCTGCGTTTTCAGCTCGAGAGTGACTCTCCTGGACAAAGCCTGGTTTGCCAGCAGCTCCACAATCTGGCGCATCAGATCATCGAGTCGAATCTCTTCCATTGGGGAGCTGCTGGGACGCGCGAAGGAGAGGAAATTATCTACGATGGCCGCGAGCCGCGAAATCTCTTCCTCCAATATCCTTAAGTATTTGGCGGGTTTCTGGGCATCCTGTCCGGAGGGCTCGATTGCCGCAATGCTGGTATCGAGAAGCGCGAGATTCAGGTCCAGCGCCTCCAGCGGATTTCGGATCTCGTGAGCCATGGCGGCCGCCAGTGTCCCAAGTGAGGACAAACGCTCGGCCGTCCGCATTTGCCGCTCCATGGCCGCCACTTCCCGAATGTCATGCACCAGGAGAACGGTTCCGATTGTGCGTTTCTGAGAATCCTTGAGCGGGAGCGTGGTGATTCGGGCCGGCCGGGAATCCGCCGGGGCGCCTAGCTCAAGCTCCACCTCTTTAACATAGGTTCCGCTATGAATCGCCGCGTCAACCATCCGGTGCAACTCCGTTCGAGTCTTCAGAATTTCCAGGATGTCCAGGCCGGCATTTTCGGCAGAGATCTCCGGCAGGAGGCCGTGAGCGCTGCTATTGGACATGGTCAGCCGGCATTTGCCATCCAGCACGATGACCCCGATCTCGAGGCTGTCCAGGATCTGATAAAGCAGTGTTCGAGTGCGCTCACGAGCCGCCAGGTTGCTGCGGTCTCGCAGGATTGCCCCTGCACTCGCAATCGTCAGAAGAGCACATGCCGTATAGATCACAGGTAACGGAACCCATTGGGTGTGCAATGGAAACAGCTGCGTGCCGAAATAGTGAATTTCCCTGGAACGCAGCGTTATCTCCCAGTGAAAGGCAAGCAGCAGAAGCCACAGGAACGCGTTAAAAACTCCAAGCAAAGTCCAAAGGAAAATCCTGGAAAGCGGTCGATTTTCGCTTTTTTGTTGACTGAATTGTGCCGGCATTCAATTCTCCGAAGTCAGAATCGAGGAGAAAAAGCATAGCATGAATTCAAATCGGATGTGCAAAAAATGCATCATTTATAATTATGTGCGGGGGATGTGATGGAATCAAAAATGAGTTTTTGTTAACACCGGGAATTTGTGTGAACCCTTAAGCCTTTTTTTAACAATATATTGGCATGCCATCCCCAGAATGCATTCCGAAACAAATGTCACAGGTTTTCCGTTTGGCCTGCAATTTGCTCTATTACTCAATGTAAATGCAAAACAATGTTAATGGAGCAAATTTTGCAGATCGCCAAATTAACCCTTTAGGAGTAGTTATGAAAAAAACACTGATGGGATTGAGTTTAATGATAGCCATTTGTATTGCGGCATCCCTGTTCTTTACCGGATGCGCATCCGCACCTACAGCGGAAATCAATGCAACCAAAGCGGCCATCACCGCAGCACAGACCGAGGATGTTCAGATCTATGCCGCCGATAGCCTGAAGACTGCCGAAGACAACCTTGCAAAGGCGACCGCCGAAGTGCAGACTCAGGATAGCAAGAGCGGTTTTTCGCGCGACTACAAGGCTGCTACGGATCTGCTGAAGCAGGCCAAAGATGCGGCAACGAAGGCCCAAGCCGATGCCGTGGCCAACAAAGCCAAGACCAAGGCGGATGCCGAGGCTTTGATTGCGGGATTGGCGGCGCAGCTTGCCGATGCCAAGAAAGCACTTGCCACAGCCCCGAAGGGGAAAGATACCAAGGCAGAGTTGGAAGCGCTTCAGAACGATCTGAAGAGCGCGGACGAGGCTGCTGCGGCGTCTTCCACCGCAATGGCACAGGGGAAGTTCATGGATGCTCTCGGCCAGGCTAAAGCGGCGAAAGAGAAGGCCGATGGCGTTATCGCCCAGGTTACAGCTGCCAAAGCGAAGATCAAGGGTCACAAATAGTCTCTTCGCGGTTCCGGGAAGGTAGATGGCGTCAAAGAAGAAACGGGGGATCATCGGAGCGTGCATCGTCCTGATGATCCCGATTTTAGGGGTGGCGGCGTATGAGCTGTGGCTTCGCACAGCGCTGCGCGACCGCCCCTGGCAGCTTGAATCGTATGTAGACAACCTGTTGGCTCGCGGTGCGACAAGTGCGGGAGCCTATGCATTTGCCGAGAAATTGCAGGCTCTGGCGAGTCAAGTCGAAGATGCGAAAAGTTGTCTGAGCAGTGAGGACAAGGCATGGGCGGTGCGCCGCGATTACACCCCCTGCTATGAGAAGCTGGAACGTTCCGCGTTGACTGCTCTACAAATCCGCCAAAACCAGGAGCAGCGGGCGCAAGAACAGAAAGCCCGCCTGATCATCACGCTGAAAGCTCTTCAGTCGGAACTGGATGGTGATGCCTGGGCCAGGAAGGCAGGAACTAAGTTTGAGATACGAAACCTCGCTCAGTCACGGGCCAGGACTCAATTTGAGACAGCTCGTCATCTGATCGAACTCGGGCAAACTGAGTCCGCCCTCATTGCAATAATGCGCGCCCGCGCCGCATGGGACCAGAGCGAAAGCTCCATCTCGGAAGAACTGGCGCGTTTTGATGATGCCGCGAATCGGGCGCAGTGGGAAAAAGCCGCGCAGGATTTGTTGCGCTGGACCAGGCGGACCGCACGCACGGCAATTCTTGTGGACAAGCTGGAGCATCGCTGCCTGTTGCTGGCCGCGGGACGCGTGGAGAAGGTTTATGTCGTCAACCTCGGCAGGAATTGGTATCGACTGAAGTCTCAGGAGCAAGATGCTTCCACGCCGGAAGGGGAATACAAGGTGAAGAGCAAGCTCCCATCCAGCGGTTTCGGAAGGGCTTTGCTTCTTGATTACCCCAATGCGACAGACCGGGCGCGTTTTATCGAGCTTAAAAAAGCGGGGACGATCTCGGGGAGTGCACGGATCGGGGGCGGCATTGAAATTCACGGAGGCGGGCGGCACAATTCAGATTGGACCGATGGCTGCGTATCGCTGGAAAATGCCGAAATGGGCGACTTGTATAAGAGCGCATATATCGGCATGCCGGTCACGATCGTGGGCACTTGCAGTATTGGAGCCTCGGCGAAGAAGTAGGGTATGACGCATCAAGCGGCACGAGATTTGAAGAGATTAAGCTGGACATGCTTCGTATGTCTGTTGGGGATAGCCCTGCTGCAAGCGTGCGCAACTTCGAAAAAATCGGACGAAACAACACCTGCGCCGGCCGGCAAGAGCGCAAAAGCTCGAACCCCCAGGGGCGCCGATTCGCTGCAAGCCAAGGCACGCGCCCTTGAAAACAAAGTGCGCAGGCTGGAAGCCAGCAGGGACCACTTATACCCCAGCGGGCCGATTATCCTGGTCGATACGGCTCGAAGCCACCTCAGCCTCGTGGCGGGATCCCGAGTCATTGCCGAGGGAACGTGCTCCACGGGCAACGGCATGGAATTGAACGACGGCTCAGGCAAGCGCTCATGGACCTTTGACACCCCGAGAGGATATTTCCGTGTTCTCAGCAAGGTGACGGACCCGGTATGGTATCGGCCCGACTGGTCCTATATTGAAGAAGGCGAGCCGATTCCCAAGAACCGTGCCAGCCGCGCCGAGGCAAATACGCTGGGGGACTATGCCCTCGCCTTCGGCAACGGTTTCTTTATACACGGCACTCTTTATACCCGATTGTTGGGCGCCAACGTGACCCATGGGTGCATTCGAATCGACGACGACCTTCTGAAGAAGGTCTATGCAACCGCTCAGCCCGGGACACCAATCTGGATCTACTGAAATGCGGGATAAAGGGAAAGCGGGACTACAAAAAATATCTTTCACGCGGATACGCGCGCTTTCTCTTATCGCGCTTCTTGGGGGTTCGCTGGCGATCTCCTGCCGTTCGCGCTCGGAGCAGTCTTCCCAAGGCTCATCCGAAATGCAGAACGTGCAAGAGCGGATCGCGATATTGACCCGTCAAGAGCAGATTCTATCTGCGGAAATCGCTGTGGCGAAGAGCCCGACTCCTTATCTGTTTGTCGATTTCCTGACCGGGAAAATTGAATTGAGGGCTCAAGGCAAAAGTTTGCGTAGTGTATCCATCAGAAAGTTCAGCAGGACCGGCGGCGCTCCATTCGTAGCCCGGACATGGGAAGAAACCGAAGCCAGGCCGCTGCAGATACCCGAACGGGCCAAGATGGTCCCGGGATCGGGAGAAGAGACAACTTCCTCCGTCGCTACCCAAAATCCCTGGGGGCCAAAAAGGATGCCGTTGGACTATGATTTGCTCTGTAAAGAAAATCGCCTCGTAGGAATCCGGTCATTAGCGTCCGCGCAATCGAGCAGCTTCTTCACCCGGTGGATCATAAGCGGGTTTCGCCAGTCACGGGACTGGGCCCGCAATGTATTTAGCAGAAGGGACTCCGCCTATAGCGAATCGCTTGAGATCTGGCTTGCGGAGGATGATGCCCAACTGCTTTTCTGGTCTTTGCCCAAGCAGTTCGACATACTGATCGTCAACGGTTCCTGACGCATTGTCGAAGGTCGTCGCCGGCAGACGATTGAACCCATGTCTCAATCTTCCTTGTTAATGATGCGGATCAGCTCAAAGAGGCGACCATAATCACGAAGATTGAATTTCATTACCAGGCGAGACAGGTTTGGGTATTCTCCTTTTTCCAGTTCCTCTCTCAGCGCGGGAGAAGGTTCGATCCCGCCTTCGGTCAGGATATCCTTGAAGTCATGGTTGATCGATTGTAAGACCCTTTGGGAAAGCGGCTTGTTCAGGCGCAACACGGTCAGACCTTCCACATATCGCAGCGAGTGGTACACGTTATAAAAAGCATCGATTTGCTCGACCGCCTCATCGGAGCTGCGAGCGACTTGAAAAAGACTGAGGTCGTGCCTGTCGATGAATCGGCTTTTGACTAATTGTTCCTGTACAAAACGAATCCAGCCGGCCCAATAGGTTGAACCCTTCGGTTCCATTAAGATCACCGGGCGAGGACGCGATTTCCCGGTCTGTAGCAGGGTAAGCGCCTCAAACCCTTCGTCATTTGTGCCGAAACCGCCGGGAAAAAGCGCCGTTGCATCCGTCTCCTTGATGAAAATAAGCTTGCGGGTGAAAAAATATTTGAAGTTGATCAACCGCTCTTTTTCGTCAAGGTAGGGATTAGGTTTTTGTTCGAAAGGAAGGCGGATGTTCAGGGCAAAATCCTTCCCCGGTCCGGCTCCCTTGTTGCCGGCCTCCATAACTCCAGACCCGCCGCCAGTGACCACCATGTAACCCTTATTAGTCATCTTCTCCGCGAATTCCTCTGCCATTTTATATTCTGCCGAATCCTTCCCGGACCTTGCCGACCCGAAGATGACGGCCTTTTTTGCGTCTCGATATGGAGAGAATATCTTGAAAGAATAGCGCAATTCTTTCAGGCAATTATTAATCAGTTTCAGATCGCCGATGTCGCCGGACTCCATGCCCAGCTTGACGCAGGTAGTCAGTATTTCCTGCATGAGGGACTCGGTGTTGTCGAGAGAGCATAGACTGGCAAGCTTGGCGATGGAGTCATCCGCCGTCTTATCGAATACCTTGTATTCTTTGATGGTTCTTTTCATTGCGTTGCTTTCAAGAGCATCCTTGTTGATGTTTTAACTCTGATAATCCACGTATTCAGCCGCGAAGCTGTAGTCAGAAAGTTTGCTTTTAAAAAGCCCACCATCTTTTTTTCTTTAGACGGTGTCGCCGGGAGCTTTTTGATGGCGTCAAATATTTCCTGACCTGTCCGCAGTACAGATTCCCAATAGCCGATTAAGACATAAGCTGGAACGAGGCATCAAGCATAAACTGGGCGATAAAGCTAAAAAGAACCTGCGATAAGGCTCGTCAATATTTGATCGAACTGAATCATCCGCAGATTATCCATGCGGGCTTTAACAATTCTGGCTTTTGTTATTGCGATGAAAACGGTGATCTGGTGACTTAGGATTCGTATGACGAAACCTATATGAGTCTGGTCGATCATAAACATCCCTGGATGCTCAACGCACAAGAGCAATCCATTATCGAAAGGAATCTGATAGATTGTCCATTCGGTGGCCATTTCACTTTCGCTGCTCAGCCAAGGTGTCCGATATGCAACATTGAGATTCCAAATATCGTGCATGGTCGTGTTGAATGGGTTTAGTTAAAGAGGCGTTTCGACGGAGAGAATCATATCATTTGGAAATCCAAAGAAAACAAGGCCGCCTAACTTTGTGCTGCAGAAGCCGGCGCAAACAGCGCGCCGCAGCTGAGCTCAGGCGTTAGCTGGTCACGAGAAACGAATGAAACCTCCGAGCGATATTCTAAATATTGATTTTTGGGAAAACAACTGCCGCAAGATTCATGCTCGAGCAATGGATCTTATCGACGGAAGATCGGGAGTTATCGAAACTGCGCGCGCATTGGATCTCTTGGCGTCATGGACTCGTCTGCAAAGCGATGAGGATTTGAAGATATTCATTTCAATTGCCCGGGAAACAGATTTTTTGCCCGTTGGAGAAGTGCGCAAGTATTGGGCCCCCGATTCTCTTGAAAGGGAAGATGCCAAAATTAACAAAGCTGAGGAACAGAACAGAGATATTTTGATTTCGGCGGCTATGAGACTGGCAATACGCTTTGCATGGGCAATTGATGCAAGAAATATTCGACGGAAGCGAAACACCAGCTAACTACTCGCTTCAGCGGACCATGCGCAGCGCGCCCCACCCCTTAGTTCGAACGCTATGCCTATAAGGAATAAATGGATGAAATACCTGCTCATCATTAGTCACGATAACCGTTTTGCTCCGAATGAAAACTTATTGCAGGACATTGGGACTTGGATAGCAAAAATGAAGAATCGCGGCGTCCGAGTTTCTGGCAACCCCTTGCGGCCGCCTAATGAGGCAACAACCGTTAGAGTGCGGGAAGGCAAGGTAGTGCTGAAAAAGGGACCATTCGCCAACTCAAAGGAAAAGATGTGTGCATACGAGTTGATTGAGTGTTCAGGCGACACAGAAGCAATTGAAATTGCCTCACTGCATCCAATGGCCAAGGTGGCAACCATAGAGGTAAGGCCCATATGGAAAGAACTGGTCGATCAATAAAGTAAATTTTTATAATGTGCAATCAAGCGTTAAACCACATCTCTGGCGATGTGGAATCACGGAGGAGGCAGTCATGCGAATACGTATGTATTATCCGGCTCTTCTCGGCCTCGCCATGCTTGTGGCGACTCTCAGCGCTAGCGGACTGAACGGTCAGAGCACGACCTCGGCGGATCGAGAGGCGCTTGCAGCGGTCGTGCAAGAGCTGGACGCGGCATATAACGCGCAGGATGCCGCTCGCTTTAGCGCCGTTTTCGCGGAAGATAGCAACTTCCAGTTTCCAATTGAGGGAATCATGTTGCGCGGACGCAATGAGATCAGGCAGCATTTTGCCAGGCAGTTCGCGACCCATCCGCCCTTGCGGCACGTCACAACGACAGGGGATATAGACGTGATCCGTCCCGGGATTCTGGCGGTCGACATTCAAGTCGACATCCAGTCCATCGACCCTAAAACGCGCGCGGCGCAAACTCTCTTCCACTACGATGGGTTGGGCCTGGGAATTCAAACAGATTCCGGATGGCGCATCCGCCTGGTGCGCCTGTATCCTGGAGCCAAGCGACCGGCCGCTGAACTCAAGCGTTAGCTTTTACAATGAGCGCCATTGTAGCGTCTTGATGTCATAGCGTTATAGCGTTAAACTGCAGTTTGGAGGATGTCTTTCATGAAAAACGCTGCGACGCGTTCAACGATCTACTTTGAGCCTGACCTGCACCGTGCCCTGCGGGTAAAGGCTGCACATACGCAACGTTCTATTTCCCATCTCGTAAATAACGCAGTCCGGCAAGCTCTTCAGGAGGACCAGGAGGACTTCGAAGCATTTGATGACCGAATGAAAGAACCTTTGATCAGTTATGAAGAACTCCTGAAGGACCTCAAGAAGCATGGGAAAATATAGAATCGCTTTCCGCAAATCGGTTGCCCTGGATTTGCGTCCAATTCCGAATCGAGACCTTCGAAAAATTTTGGCTGTCATTGAATCATTGTCAGAAGAACCTCGACCTTCAGGAATCGAAAAGCTTTCAGGACAAGATAGGTATCGAATACGGCAAGGCAACTATCGGATTATTTACGAAATCAGTGACAAAGAGGTCGTCGTGGTAGTCGTAAAGGTTGGACATCGGAAGGATGTCTATCGGCGCAGCTAACTATTCGCCACAACGGCCGGTCGTCGTCGGCGCCTGCCGCGGAGCTCAAGCGTTAGACACCGGAGAACACCATGGGCAACCGAATCTTCGCAATACCAAACGACGACCAGGACAGAAGCTCCGAGGCATGGGATCACCTCTGCGCATACGTGGAAGCTGTCGCCGCAGACGGACGAGACGAGTTCTCCCCGTTGCAGAATCTCGGCGCGGAACTATTCGCGCAGATCCATACACTCCCAGAAACCATCTCGAAGCTTAAAGCGGTCAAGAAGCTCTGGCTTTACGGAAGCAAACTCAAGCGAATCCCTATAGCATTCCGCCAGCCCGGCGGAAGCCATGTCATTTTTCGCCACTCCAACGGTGCAATGTTGAGTGTGCCGGCACATCGCCCAATCAAGCCCGTTTATATAAAGAAATTCGTCCGCTTGGTCGAATATGGAGTTTCAGAATGAAAACGTCTCGAATTGATTATCCGTTTGAGATACGCCCTCTTTCCAAAGAGGAAGGAGGTGGATATTCCATCACATTTCCGGATCTTCCGGGTTGTTGTTCTGACGGCGCCACGCCCGAGGAAGCCATCATCAGCGGTCGCGACGCACTTGAGTCATGGCTTGCAGTGTCGCGCGAGTTCGGTGATGCGCCAGCAAAGCCCTTTTCGAATGTGAGCGGACGATTCGTTCAGCGTGTTCCTCGCTCCCTCCATGCCCAACTCATCGCCCGAGCAAAAATTGAAGGTGTGTCCCTGAATACCTTGGTTGTTTCCATCGTGTCGCAATGACTTGGACAGCGACAGACTGAGCTAATAAAAGATAGGTCGTCTGGCTATTCGCTCCGGCGGGCGGCGCAAAAGGCTCGCCACCGCTGAGCTAGAACGTTAGCCGTTGAAGGAGGAGATTTGCAGTGGGTAAGCAAAAGAACCGGGTATGCCCGGTTTCATTGGCTGGTGGTCTTGACAACAAAATACGCAGGTTTCTGCAAAATCCCCGCAAAATACTCAATCCCTATATCGAAGAAGGAATGACCGTCCTGGATATAGGTTGTGGGCCAGGCTTTTTCTCGATTGAGCTGGCTCGGATGGTGGGTAAATCCGGCAAGGTGATTGCTGCAGATTTACAGGAAGGAATGCTTCACAAAATCAGAGTTAAAATTCAGGGGACAGAACTCGAAGAACGTATAAGGCTCCATAAATGCGAAACGAATAAGTTGGGGTTGTTAGAGAAGGTGGATTTTGTTTTAGCGTTTTATATGGTTCACGAGGTTCCTGACCAACAAGGCTTTCTCAATGAGATAAAATCACTGCTAAAACCAAACGGGCGTATACTCATCATAGAACCACCATTTCATACATCAAAAAAGAGTTTTGATGAAATCGTTAGAAAGGCACTGGATGCCGGTTTAAAAATAATCGATCGGCCTAAAATATTTCCTAATAAGGCGGTCATTGTGCAAAATGACTTTGAGTGTCTCTGGCAGATTGCCCGGACACAAAACAAGCCCGCATGATTATTCATACTCCCCAAATACCAATACCGGAATTGGAGCTGGTGAAGAACATCAAAGCGGATTTTCCGGACGGATCCCGATATGAGCATACCGTCCGGATTAGGAATGCGGATGTATTTCCGGCAGATCTCTTCACGGCTACGCAATTACTGCCGCCCTGCACCCTCGGAGCATCTCCAACAGCGACGGGCACACGGATGGAAGTCACGGTGATGGACGGTACGCCGCTTATTTATCCATCAAACTGCAGAATAACGGCGTCTGCGCATCTGAAGGAATTGACCGCGGTTTCGCAACTGATCTATCGAAGTGCCGCGGCGCGCTGGCCCAAGCCCAAGAGCATTTATGTAAGGATCAAAGACAGGCTTACGGGCAATTACGTCTATTCCGATTCGGTTGCGCTGCCAAAATACTAGTGTAATCAGTGTGATCCGTGGCGATTTTTGTCTTTGAGGCCTTCGGTGGATTTAGTTCACACCGATCAAATGTCAGGGGATCAATATGTCGGTTGTGCTAACATTCCGGCAATCGCTTGCACGTTGGATATGGCTTTCAATCCCAAGGGAGAGGTGCCATTTTGAGCACATCCTTCGCGGTTTCGGAAGATGGCGTCAGAATTGCCTATGATGTCATCGGTTCCGGCGCGCCCATCCTTTTATTGCATGGCGGCGGAAAGACTCGGCAGGACTGGCATACTGCAGGCTATGTGGAGCGGCTCAGGCATGAATTCAAAGTGGTCACCATAGACATTCGCGGGAACGGAGAAAGCGACAAGCCCACGAAACCGGCAGACTACACAATCGAAAACCACTGCCAGGACATTCTGACCGTAGCCTGTGCGTGCGGCATCGAGCAGTTTTCACTTTGGGGATTTTCCTATGGCGGCAATATCGGGCGGTATCTGGCCGCACGGTCCCCCCGCATCACCAGTTTCATCATGATCGGCGTCACGTTTGGCCTCGGAGCATCGGGCGATTTGCGCCGGTGGATTATCGATTCCCGCGATCATTGGCTGCCGGTTTTGCAGGCTCAGGCGGATGGAACGCTGAACATCCGATCCCTATCTCAACAGGATCAGGACGTACTTCAAAAATTCAACATGCCGGCTACGATCGCGTGGACGAGCGGCATGCTGGAATGGGGAAGCATTGAGCCTGGCGATATTCTCTGTCCGACACTCTGGCTCGCCGGTTCGAGAAATACATCGGCAATGGCCGGGATTCAAGAGTACAAGACAGCCTTAGAAGGATCAAAAGTCCAGGTGCGGATCGTCGCCGACCTGGACCACATGCAGGAACTTACCGAGATCGACAAAGTATTGCCGCTCATGCTGGCCTTTACCAGGAATCTCCGTTTGGCTGCACAATAAAAAATCCCATGCCCCTGCGGCTCATATCGCCTCTTTCCGAAGAGCCCGCTTGTGCAAGCGCACCGCATCGATGGCCAAATCGAGCATTACCGGAGTGCCTAATCCCACATATTGCTTTCGCATTTGGGCGATTTGAGGGCCGCGGCAGCGGCCAGGTGATTGCCCGGCCTTTCAAGGCCGGAAATATGGAAGGCCGGGGGTACGCGTCGCGGTCAGCGGCGCTTGGTCTCAGCCGTCATCGATGGCTGAGATCTTTCACAACGCCGGGCAAAAAGGGCAGCTTGAAATTCCTATCTCTCGGCTATTGGATACTCTGCTTGAAGCTGGAGTAGAGCTGAAAAGCGGAATTAGGACGCAACTCGATGCGGGTGGAAAGAGCCTGGTCAAAGAAGCGTTGCCAATTTTGTGGCGCGTCGGGGAGATGCGAGCGCAACGGAATCAAGCGCCCGGCGACTATGGCATTTTGCAGATCCAATAATGTCGACCCGGCAAAGGGATGAGCTCCCGTCAACATCTCGTAGGCTACCACCGCCAGCGACCATAGGTCCCAGCTCTCAGCCGGTTTCTCACCATTCAACTGCTCCGGCGACATGTACTTCAATGTGCCTAGAAGCATCCCGGGTCCGGTTTGTCCGCTACTTAAGGTCCCGTCTGCCGGTGTCATGGGCTTCACCACCCCGAAGTCCAGTACCTTTGTCGTCTCCACATCCCCAGCGTTTGAAAGAAAGATGTTTTCCGGCTTCAGGTCTCGATGCAGAAGCCGCCGTCGATGCGCCGCATCCACCGCCGTGCAGGCACCCTGCATGACCTCTGATGCACGCGTCGCTGACAAGCGGACGCTCTTGCCGAGTTCCTGCCGCAAGGTCAAACCGCGCAATAACTCCATAACCAGATACGCCCGCCGGTTCTCGCCAACGCCAAAATCATGAACCGTGACGACATTCGGATGGGTGAAGCTTGCTGCCGCCTTGGCTTCCTGCTTGAACCGTGCCGCTGCCTCTGTGCTCGCCGTCATGTCTGATCGAATCAGCTTGACTGCTACCTCACGCTCGAGTTCCGTATCAAACGCCCGATACACTGTTCCCATGCCTCCTTGGCCCAGCCTCTGTTCGAAGCGATACCGGTGATCAAGCATCCTCGGGAAAGATACAGGAGTGAGCTTCGAGTTTTCATTGACACAGATGCCTGCGCCGGAGTCGTAGCAGGTTCCGCATTTGGGACATTCTTCAAATCCTTCGCGCGTAGAGGCGAGCGAAGGCGATTGTTCCAATAACAGAGCAAGACTGCTCGTGATCCCCTGAAGCAATTCCTGATCCTCCCGCGAATAGGGCTCTTCGGATCGCTTGGGTCCCATCGCAAGCAAAGCCTCGGTTTGGCCTTCAGTAAGACAAATGGGAAACAGCCACTCCAGGCGCGCCTGCCGCAGGAAGTCACTCTCTTGCCTTGGCAATTGACTCCTCAGCCAGCCCGTCTGGCTTTGCGAGATTTCCATTGGCTTGCCGAGCAAGCGCACCAGTCCCATCAGCTTGCTGTCGGCCGGAATGGGTGGAGGAGAGTTCTCCTTGGCGGCCAGAACTCGATACTTTGAACCCCCGGGTCGGCGCGTCAGAAGTGCCGCAAACTCCGGATGCAATGCCGCTTCAATTTGCGAGATCACATAAGAAGCTACTTTCTCGAAGCTGCGCTCTTCGCGGATATCATCGACCACGGTGCGGAGGACGCGCTGGGCGTCATATCGCTCGCGGAAGAAGCGCCGGTCGAGAGCGTCAAGCCAGGTCCGTCTGTACAAATGCAGTACAAGACCGCCGCCTGCCAGAACAGCATAAAGCAGGCCACGTTGACTCAGAATTTGTTTTAGCGGTTGATCTTGGTGAAGCACCAGATCGGCTGCCAGAATGACTGCGACAATGGGAACCAGTGATAGCAGCACGCCCCGCGCTGCGGCGTATCGCAGTCCCAACCGGATCATCACGCGTATGTCAAACATACGGTGGCGCAGAATGGCATAGGCCATTGAAATCGGCAATGCGAGGCCGAGACAGGTAAGCACCAGGCCAAAATTATATGGCGGTCCAAGCAACCGCGCGAGAAAACGCGAATTAGGCAGGGCCTTGCTGGCGACAATGGGCAAGTATCCAAGCATCGTGACTGCAACACCTGTTACCACCGCGCGAACACGCCTCCTCTCGTTCGGTTCGTGGAGACGCCGATAATTCAGGATCAGGACCACGCCAACCGCGCACCAGGCAGCAGAAGATGCAATCTTGCCAAGATTGAGATACCAGTCCGGGTACCATCGAGGAAATGAATAAAATGGCAGGTTATCAGCAAAGATATAAAGAGGCACCACAATCACGGCCGGGAGCCAGATTAAAAGCCAAATCCATCGCCCCCGGAACAGCCTGCGCGGGAAAACTGCGGCAAATGTCAGGCCGACACTTGCGGCAGACCCAAAGCAAAAAGCGGGGAGGAGCACGCTCAGCCAGCCGATCATGCGGGGGAAGCTTAGGATATTTCCGTAAGCGCCGAAGACCATGTTGATACTGTAAATTATGACAATTGCTATAACTCCGAGAAATAAAGCACCCCACCTGGCTACGGGATCATATGGGCGGCGGAAGGCGATAATCACGGCCAGGAAGAGCTCTAAGAATGCCGCCAAAAGCGAGGTCACTCCGGGCCTATAGTTTGGAAGCGTCAGAAACTCGCGCAATGACACTCCCTTGAACGTAAGAGATATAAACCTGCTCTCCCCCTTTCGCTTGATTTCGAAGCGATAGGTACGACCGGTTTTCCAGTAATATGGTCCCGAATGCCCCCAATAGGGCTGATTCAATATTGGAAAATATCCGTCCGAGTTGATTAAGACGATGTCCCCAACTTCCAGCCCTGCCCGCGCCTCTATGGAGTCGGCCTGCAAATACTTGACTTCATAGCCGATTGTCAATCCGCTCTTATCTGTTACGGCTGGCCCATTCCAACCCATATTCGCTATCGGGGTCTTAAAGGCCACGTAATGCCGCACCGCAGCACAGATCAGGAAAGCGGCAGCGATCGCATACATCCACCACGGAGCATGTTTGAGCGGCTTTTTTCCGAAGTCTCTGCCGACTTGAGAGAGGGGAGCCAAGGGCTTGTTTTTCGAGGGCGCCGAATCTGCCGCAAACTGCCGGGCCAGGACGTCAACCGCCGGAGACTCGAAAAAGTCGTCGGCTTCGGTATGATTTTTAAACAAGCCCTCGACTTCCCTGCGAAGAGATTCGTCTCCCCTGCACGCTTGTTCGATGAATGCTTCGCGTCTGGCGGGCTCAAGATCCAGAGCCGAGTTGTAGATCCGTTCGATCTCGCGCCAACGTTCAGGCTTCATCTTTTCCTTGACCTTTCATCTCACGCAGCAGCCAGTCCTTCGCCAGTCTCCAATCCCGTTTGATCGTGTCGGCCGAAACCCCAAGTACATCCGCTGTCTCCTCTACGCTTAGGCCGCCGAAGAAGCGCAACTCCACTACTTTTGCTTTTCTGGAATCGAAAGAAGAAAGCGCGTTCAGTGCATCATCAAGTCTGGCAATGTCGGGATCAGGCCCGGGCGAATCAAGCATCGCCGCATCGAGAGAAACTTCCTTCAGGTTACCGCTGCGCTTTCGGGATCTTCGTGAACGTGCGAAATCCACCAGGATATGACGCATCAGGTTGGCGGACATTGCGAAGAAATGATTGCGGTCTTTCCATTCGATCTCCCTGGAGTCGATGAGCCGCAGAAAGGCTTCATTGACCAGGGCTGTCGTCTGCAGCGTGTGGTTGCCGCGCTCATCCAGCATATAGCGATGAGCCAGACGGTGAAGCTCCTCATAGACCAGAGGCGTGAGACTGTCAAGCGCCGTCCGATCGCCGTCGCACCATGCATGAAGCAAAGAAGATATTTCCTGTGCAGAAGATCGCATCAACGTACCCCCTGCAAGCCCGGAAAAGCCATTCTTGAATTTTAGGCATTATATACCAGTAGTTTCGACAACAGGCGCGATAACTTCTTAATTATCGGGAATTCGCAACTATTTTTCGCTGCCTTTCAACTTTTTCCCTGCGATTTCCGCTTTAACAGGTAGGAATAAAAAACACTCAATTCAAGGAGAAGACCATGAAAGGCAAAAGAATTGTTACACTCTTGAGCTTGGTTTTTATGCTGGCATTGGCATTAAGCATCTCATCAACTCTTGTTGCTGGAGAAAAAGGCGAAAAAGATGAGTCTGCTCATCCCGCGGGTGGCACTTGGCTTAACATCGACAACTATGGAACCATCTCTATCTCAACTGAATCCCCAATAGATGCCAACGGCCGTTCATGGAATATGACGACAGACTTTGTAAATTTTAACTACACATTCGCACAATGGTTCCCACCATACGGGCTGGCTCCCAACGCGGCGCCCGTGCAGCAATCGTCATACGGTCAGGGATTCATGACTGGACCGGATACTTACGAAAACAGCTTTATATTCTTTTGCAAAAACAATGACGGATCGCTTGCTTACGTGATGATTGCCATAGGAAAAGGGAGATTTTTGGACGCCAATAATTCGATTACGAACTTTGCCACCTATTGGTTCGTTCCAGGCGCTTTGGGTCCTTTTCATGATGCGAATAACGATGGTATACCGGATGACACCTGGGGATCTTTCGAGTCTGATATCGTAGCTACATCTCAGCGCCTTTCCACTGCGGTTCCATCACTACCCGCTCCTCTGAAATATCCTCACAGACCATAGTGCGGGAACCAATTCGTTGAAAATGTCGTCGTTAAACACGATGTCTTCGCGAACGCAGCGGCATTTGACGCCTTCCACGAAGGAAGCTCCTCCGCAGATCATATCCAGCACCTGCAGCTATTCAACAGTCTTTTGAAGGCCCCGGAGAAATTCCGGGGCTGAGCTTCTCATGAGAATATTTTCGGTGGACATTATGAAATGCAATTGCTGCGGCGTGCGGATGAGAATCCTCGGTGTTCATGACGCGTCCATGGGTCGAACGCTTCACATACACCATACCGGCCCCAGGGATAATTTCCCTGATTGTGGACGGATTTTCCCGTTTTCTGCAGTCCGGTCGAAAAACCATCAATAGTTTGCCCAGACACCGCTATTGTTATCGCATCTTTTTTTTTCAGCGGCCCCTTTTTGTCCGAAATCCTGACTTTCTGTTGACATAGAGCAATACCACGATGTGGTAGTTCTCATGCATCAGGCCGGACTATGCAGAATCTGCTCAAAAGGCCATTGATTTGCTATAGCTCGCACGGGGGGAAAACCTGTGACTAGATCCGGATTGGCTCATGAATGGAAGAAAAGGGCGGGTTTTTGAACATTCCCGCTTCGGGCCTGTTTCGAAGTGCCGGCTTCCCCCCAAAAAGGAGAGACTTGTGAAGCGTCGACTGCTCAAAGGAGCCCTGCTGTTAACGGTTGCCGCCATAGCCGCGGGAATCTATCTGCAGTTGGAGCGGAAGGAATCAGATATCGGTTCGTTGCAAGCAGCGCATAAGGTCGCCAATCAACCGGTCTACGATGGCCAACATGAGAGGGAGATGTTAAAGGTGGCCCTGGAGAAGAGCCCCAGTCATACTCCCGTGCTGCTTAGACTTGCCGAGATCGAGTCCGAAGACGGGCATCTCCAGGAGTCGGCCGGGCACTTGCGCAAGGTTCTCCAGGCAGATCCGGGCAATCCGGAGGCGAACCTCGAGCTCGGGAAAGTTCTGTTTCAACTCGGCGACATCCACGGGGCAATCGAGCATACGGGAGGAATTCTGCATACGCATCCTACCTATGAGGATGCTCTCTACAACATGGGCGCTATTTACGCCAACATCGGAAACAAGCGTGATGCGATGACCTATTTGAAGCGACTGGTCGCTCTGAATTCAAATTCAGAAAACGCAAAGAAGGCGCAATTGATGTTGACCAGGCTGGAAACCAACAATCCATAGGATAGTGAATGCGACGATTAATCAGGCGACTCGGTCACCTTTGGGCTCTGGTTCTGTACTTTAGCCTTTCCGCTCATGCACAAACCGCTCCCGGCCCTCTGACGGGAAAACACGCAATGCTCAACAATCCGAACTCCTGTACTACGTGCCATACCACGGCGAGCGGGAATCTCGAATTTAAGTGTCTTAATTGCCACGCTGCGATCCGGGAGGACCAGAAGAACGGGCGTCACATTTCATTGGGCGACGATGTCACAAACAGCTTATGTTCCGGGTGCCATAGGCTCCACAATTCCGGCGGTACCGCATCCGGGGATGAGAAAAAGCAAAGCGGGAAGGCCGGTAGTCCTCATGGATCGATTCAGATTGCGTGCAAGAATTGCCATACTTCAACGAGTTACAGACCGATTCGGCCTTTCCCTGATTTCCGGCATTCTGAGACCCGTTATCCGCTTCGCGGCATGCATGACGAGGTGGATTGCCGGAAATGCCACGCCAATCTTGTATTTACCAACGTAGGGAGGCAGTGCGCCGATTGTCACGCGGACTTTCATCGCCGGCAGATGGGAAGCAACTGCGAGCAGTGTCATGCCGTCAGCGGGTGGCGCGTTTCCCTGGCAGCTGTGCAAAATCATACAAACCGCTTTCCGCTCATTGGCGCGCACGCGAATGCGGATTGCGAATCGTGCCACAAAAGCGGCGCAGTCGGCCAGTATAAAGGGCTGAGCACGGACTGTGTTTCTTGCCATCTTCAAGATTATTCGGCGGCAAAGTCTCTGAACCATCAATCCGCACAGCTTCCTACCACCTGCCGATCGTGCCACATTGGAATGGATACCTGGCTCGGCGCCAAGTTTGACCATAATAAATATGCCGGCTTTAGCCTCACCGGCGGGCATGCGCAGCTCGATTGCACGGATTGCCATAAAAATCAAAAATATACGGGAACGTCGGTCGCTTGCGTCAACTGCCATGCCTCGGATTACGCGTCAACGACAAACCCGAATCATGCAGCTGCAGGATTTTCCAAAGACTGCCTGACCTGCCACTCGGCTGTCGGATGGACCAGCGCCAGTTTCAACCACGGAACATCCACCAAATTCCCGCTGACCGGTTCTCATACCAACGTGCAGTGCGCTACCTGTCACAAGAACAATGTTTATGCCGGTCTTTCGACGGACTGTTCGTCCTGCCATTTGGCGGACTACAGCAGTGCGTTGAACCCGAATCATGCCAAAGCCGGATTTTCGCAACAGTGTTCGACCTGCCACTCCACAGCTTCCTGGGCAGGAGCAACCTTCAATCACAGTACGACAGCATTCCCGTTGACCGGAGCCCATACAAGCGTGCAGTGCTTTACCTGTCACAAGAACGACGTTTTCGCCGGTCTTCCGGCAACCTGTGTCTCCTGTCACCTCACAGAATACAGCGGGACAACCAATCCGAGCCATGCAGCAGCCGGGTTCTCGCAACAATGTTCAACCTGCCACAGCACGGCTGTTTGGACCGGGGCAACCTTCAATCACAGTACAACACAGTTTCCGCTAACAGGCTCCCATACGACTGTGCAGTGCTCCACCTGTCACAAGAACAACGTCTATGCCGGTCTCTCGACGGACTGCGTGTCCTGCCATCTGACGGACTTCAACACCGCAACTAATCCGAATCATGTCCAAGCAGGGTTTCCGCAGCAGTGCGCCACCTGCCACAACACAGCTTCCTGGACGGCGGCGACCTTCAATCACAGCACGACAGCCTTCCCGCTGACTGGCTCCCATACGAGTGTGCAGTGCGCTACATGTCATAAAAACAACGTCTACGCCGGTCTCCCGACGGACTGCGCGTCCTGCCATTTGACAGACTTCAACACTGCAACAAATCCGAATCATGTCCAATCTGGATTTCCGCAGCAGTGCGCAATCTGCCACAGCACGACTGCCTGGACCGGGGCAACCTTCAATCACAGCACGACCGCGTTTCCGCTGACCGGATCCCATACGAGTGTGCAGTGCGCTACGTGTCATAAGAACAACGTCTACGCCGGTCTGCCGACCACCTGTGTCTCCTGTCACCTCACAGAGTACAACGGGACAACCAATCCGAACCACACAGCAGCCGGGTTCTCGCAACAGTGTTCCACCTGCCACAGCACGACTGTCTGGACCGGTGCAACCTTTAATCACAGCACAACACCGTTTCCTCTGACCGGATCCCATACAAGCGTGCAGTGCTCTACCTGTCATAAAAATA
>DATJPG010000057.1:0-3555 GCA_035506515.1 Acidobacteriota bacterium | reverse complement strand
GCGGATACGATTACACCCGCACTTCAAATCCTACGCGCAAAGCGCTGGAAGAAAACATCGCCTCCCTGGAAGGGGGAGCCGGGGCGGTTGCCGTGGCGACCGGGATGGCGGCCATTACCACGGTTCTTCATCTGTTTCGATCGGGGGACCATATCATCTGTACGCATGATTGTTATGGCGGAACGGATCGAATCCTACGATTGTATCAGGATCAATTCAACCTGCAGGTCAGTTATGTCAATCTTCAGAATCCCGACAGCCTTCAGGACGCCTTCCGCTCCAATACCAAGGCGGTGTGGATCGAGACCCCAAGCAATCCGCTTCTAAACATTCTCGACATCCGCGAACTCTCACGGATTGCGCATGCACACGGTGCACTCTCCATCGTGGACAATACCTTTTTGTCGCCCGTAAACCAGCGGCCATTTGAACTGGATGCCGACATCGTCGTTCATTCCACGACCAAATATCTGAACGGGCACAGCGATGTGGTCGGAGGTGCCGTGGTCGCCAAAGAAGCGAAAGCCGCCGAGCGCCTGCAGTTTCTGTGCAATGCTCTCGGGCAGGGAGCCTCGCCATTCGATTGCTGGCTGGTGCTTCGAGGGATTAAGACACTGATTCCGCGAATGCAGCTCCACGAACAGAACGCTTCGCGCGTTGCCCGGTTTCTTGCCGAGCACCCTGCCGTCCGGCGCGTGTATTATCCGGGATTCGAAACGCATCCGCACCACCAGATTGCGAAGCGGCAACAATCCGGTTTTGGCGGGATGGTAACGTTTGAGATGTTTGGCAAGCTGGCAGAAGCACACCACGTGCTTCGCTCGGTCAAGCTGTTTGCGCTTGCCGAATCGCTGGGAGGTGTGGAGTCGCTGATCGACCATCCGAAGAGTATGACCCACGCTTCCATGGATCCAGGGCGTCGGGAAGAAGCCGGGATTTCCGATACGCTGATCCGGCTCTCCGTGGGATTGGAGAGCATCGAAGATATTCTGGATGATCTCGGCAATGCCTTAGATACCATTCCGAAAGGGGCCGGCCGAATCTGACCGGGGACTCTGATGATTGAAAGAGGCAAGGCGATTCAGTTCGAGCCGGGGAGTGAATTCTTTATGGCAGGCCCCTATCCATGTGGAGCGACGACGACGGACCGGTGCCATGGCGCATCCGGTCTTATTGGAGGTAATCATGCATCAAGCCAATGAGACCTATTCGATACCCGGGCGCTATTCGCGACAGGTTCTCTTCAGCGGTATCGGGAACGAAGGGCAAGGCCGAATTATCGCTTCGCGCGTTGCCGTGGTCGGCTGCGGAGCTCTCGGTTCAGTACAGGCTTCGCTGCTCGTGCGCGCGGGCGTCGGCACACTCCGCATCATCGACCGGGATTTCGTGGAGGAAAGCAACCTCCAGAGGCAGATCCTATTTGATGAGGAGGACGTGCGCTCCGTCCAGCCCAAAGCCATAGCCGCCGAGAAGAAACTCCAGCCGGTGAATTCTCTCGTGAAAGTTGAAGGAGTGGTCGAGGACGTCAATGCAGCCACGGTTGAAAGATTGCTGGGAGGATTCGACCTGATTGTGGATGCGTCGGACAATTTTGATGTTCGTTTTCTGATCAATGACTATGCGATAAAGAACGGGATCCCCTGGATATATGGGGCTTGCGTAGGTTCCTATGGAATGACCTTTCCGATCTTGCCGGGGGAAAGCGCCTGCCTGCGCTGCGTATTCGAAAGCCTGCCTTCAGCCGGCCCCGCACCCTCCTGCGATACTGCGGGAGTCATCGGGCCGATTGTTTCGGTGATCGCGGCCATGCAGGTTGCGGAAGCCTTGAAGATCCTGTCCGGCCGACGAGATGATGTGAATCGCAGAATGACGATGATCGATTTATGGGAAAACAGCCACGAAGAGGTCAACTTGCCATCTCGACATCCCGACTGCCCCTGTTGCGGACATCGCAAGTTCCCATACCTGGAAGGAATCCTCGGCGCCGATGCGACGACACTTTGTGGCCGCAGCTCCGTGCAAATCCGCAGGCGGGAAGGTGGGAAAATCGATCTCGAGGGTTTAGCCCGCAGACTTGGACCACTCGGCCGGCTGGAGCGGAACCGGTTCCTCCTGCGGGCGGTGATCGATGGCTATCAGCTGACGATATTCGCCGACGGGCGCGCCATTATCAACGGCACGTATGACATGTCGATCGCCAAGTCGCTTTACGCCCGCTACATTGGGAACTAGGGATCCGCGGAGGCAACAGGATGATTTATCTTGATAATGCTGCAACATCTTTTCCCAAGCCGGAGTCCGTTTTGCAGGGCATGGACGCTTTTGTGCGCTCTTCCGCCGCCAATCCGGGACGCAGCGGCCATCGCCGTGCCGTAGAAGCGGAAGCGATGATCAACGAGACCAGGCGATTGCTCGCTCGACTTTTCGGGTTCTCGCGCCCGGAACGGGTTATCTTCACATTGAATGCCACCGATGCCCTGAATATGGCAATCAAGGGAGTGCTGCGGCCCGGGGACGATGCCATCACATCCGTACTGGAACACAACTCAATTTCGCGACCATTGAATCAGCTGGAGCAGGCGGGAGTCATCACTCTGACCCGTCTGCCGGCCGACGGAAACCACAGGATCAATCCGCAGGACGTCGCACGGGCCTTCAAACCTTCAACGCGATTAGTAGCCCTGACCCATGTTTCCAATGTGACCGGGACAATCCAGGAAATCGGCACCGTCGGACCATTGGTTCGCGAGCGCAACGCGTTTTTTCTTGTGGACGCATCGCAGAGTGCCGGCGTGGCACCGATTGCGGTCGAAAAAGATTGCATAGACCTGCTGGCGTTCACAGGCCACAAGGCGCTCCTTGGTCCCACCGGCACCGGCGGCCTGGTGGTGGGAGAACGAGTGGAGGTTTCGCCATGGCGGGAAGGGGGAACCGGTGGAGACTCGTCTTCTCCGCTGCAGCCTTCGGAGTTGCCCTATCGCCTCGAAGGGGGAACTCCGAATGTCTTCGGCCTCGCCGGCCTGCGCGAGGGGGTGCGGCTGCTGTTGAACCGCGGGGTTGAAAGCGTGCTGGCTCACGAGAGGTCCCTGATCGGGGAGTTCTATAATTGTCTCAGAGATCCGGGATTGTTTTCCTGGTACGGAGCCGATCGCGTCATAGCGGAGCGGCAGGGAGAGGGACGGGTTGGTCTTGTGGGAATCAACCTGCCCGGGCTTTCACCGGCAGAGCTGGCGGCAATACTTGATGACCGGTTTGACATCGCCGTCCGGGCAGGATTGCACTGCGCCCCGTATGCGCACAAGCATCTGGGCTCTTTTCCCGAAGGAATTGTGAGATTCAGCGTGGGAATCCTGACGACCATGGAAGAGGTGCGGCAGGCGGCTTCCGCCCTCAACGAAATCGCCTTGGGATAATGGCCGAAGCCTGTGCGAAGAGGCGACCAGCCATGCAATAAAGCTTGTTATTGCGTGGCAGCTCGCAGAGGCAATCAAGGCAAAGAAGATATCCAGAGCGGAAATGGCCCACAGGTTAAAACCAGCCGTACCCAGGTCGCGC
>DATJPG010000056.1:0-5245 GCA_035506515.1 Acidobacteriota bacterium | reverse complement strand
GCCCAAAGATGCTCCTCCGGGAACGAGCAACGCGACACAATGGTATTTCAACATGGCTGCGATGCACATATTCAAAATTAGAAATGGCAAGATCTATGAAATAGAAGCACCCGGCGCGACCTTGCCCTACGGCATCAAATCCGGCTGGGAATCGGAAGAAAAGGTTTATCCGATACCGAAATAATAGCTGAGTTATCTGCTTTCCTGATCGCTCTCTGCAGCCCCCTGCTTCAAGACGGGTTGCAGGTTACAGGTTTCAATTTAAGAAACTAAAATGCACGATTCACAGCCTACAGCCTGCTGCCCGTCTTCGTATAAGCCATTTGACGAGATTGTAACTCCGGATTTATGCGGTTTCGGATTTCAAGTGAGGAAGCATTTTATGGCTTAAAGGCTTCAACGATGCCGTCCATTGTGGGCAAGAATTTACTTTGTAAAGCAGTAAACGTGCGCATATGTTAGATCCTAATGTGACTAATTGCGCGGCAAATGCAAACTGATCAGTTCATCGGAGGATAGAATAACCATGAAAAACAGAATGTTGCTTATTTCCCTGTTGGCAGTCGCGGCTTTGGCCTGTGGCATCCCCTTTCAGGCTTTCGCACAAGGCGGCCCCGGCGGTGGCGGTAGCGCCAACGTCGAATTAACCGCCCAAAGAGAGAAAAGCAATGGACCGTCGACAGGAGTTGCCGGGAAGTGGCTTGCAAAAGAAGGCAACAACGACGTGAAGCTGGAGATTAAGGTCGAGGGCTCGAAATTGTCGGGAACAATTGAAAATACTCAATTCCCAGGAGCGATCGAGTTTAAGGACGGCAAACTGGAAGGAAACACAATTTCCTTTAGCTATATGCGTCAGGTTGGCGGCCAGGATATGAAAATATCATGGACAGGAACGCTTTCAGGCGATGAACTCAAGCTAAAGCGCAGTGTCGGCGGTGGAATGCCTGGCGGCGGACGTTGATCCCTTCCGGAAGTAAATTGAATTACATATCCAAAGAAGCAAGGAACGGCTGTCGCCCGCCATGGGAAAGCGAAAGTGAAAAAAGCAAGGCTTTCATCCCGGCATGTCACCCATCCCGTATTGGCAGTGAATGCGCTGGATCCCCCTAGCGGCGCAGGATGAGGGAAGCGCAGTTCTGGCAGTGGCGACCTGCCCGAGGTCGATGAAGTTAACTTTGCGTCGCGCGTCAAAATCCCGGTGTTGATGTTAAACGGCAAATACGCTTTTATCTTCCCTGTAGAGACTTCCCGGGTGCCGATGTTTCGCGCACTGGGAACACCGGACAATCTCAAGCGGCATTTGATTCTGGACACTCCGCTGCGGAATATTCGCAATATACATTAGATTTTGCAGTAAAATCCCGATTCGGCAGGCCTAGGAAAGCGGCGGCAGGCATTTGCGCGCGCGACTCAAGGGCTGCCTATTAGAGGTCATGATGCGACGGGGCGAGAACAGAAACGCGGCCGCTCCGTCTTATCCATACAACCATCATCAGGAAAGGAAAACCAGTGAAACATACGAATTTAGTCACGATGTGCATCGCGCTCTGCGCCGCGATGCTGATCCCTGCGTTGGGACATGCACAGTTGCCGAAGGCTAAAACACCGAAGCCAGGGGATCCGCCTCCGGGGGTGCAGGCCACGCAGGTTCCGATGGTGTCCTGCCAGCGCGGCGGCCTGCAACATGCTGTTAGGCTCTACTTGGCCGCGCAAGCCAAGGGCGACATCTCCATTCTGCCGCTTGCTAACGGCCTCGGCTACCAGGAGAACATGAAGCCCGCCGACATCAAGACCGGCTTCATCACCAAGCCGCTCACCATCGATAAGAGCATGAGCTTGTATGACGATGCTTCGTGTCAGACCTTCACCGAGGTCATCGTGACGGACAAGGCAAACCCCTACGTGATCGGCGTGCGGCTGCGCATCGATCACGACAAGATCGCCGAGGTCGAACTGATTACGACTACGACCGGGGAGTGGCTGTTCAACGCCGACAACTATTTTGAGTATTCGTCGAAAGAGAATTGGGGGCCCATCCCCGCCGACCGGCGCAACAGCTACGCCGAGCTGGTGCGCGGGGCCAGTGCCTACCTTGACGCCTTCCTGGAGGGGAAGGCCGACCTGGTTCCCTGGGGCTATCCGTGCGTGCGGGTCGAAGGCGGCATGACCACTGCAAAGGGAACGGAAGCGGATACCTGCGAAGCCGGCCTGCCGGCCGGCGTCAACATCGCCAACCGCCGCTTCGTGGTGGATGAAGTGATCGGCTCGGTAGTGGTCTGGTGTACTTTTGGCGCCGGCGGCCCCGGCGGCATGACAGGCGCACCCGACACGCACCTGTTCCGGATGGAGAACGGCAAGCTTCGCTACGTACACACGTTGACGCATCTCAAGATGACCGACTTCCGGGGCCCCACCGGCACCAGCGCCGACACTCCGGCGCCGAAACGGTGACCCAGCAGGATGATTTCTTAGCTGGAATCGCCTGCCGTGCAGCTTAAAACGGGGCGGAAGTAAAACCTGCGCCGAAATGGCGGGCGCGGTACTTTCGCCCTATTTTGGGGCATGCGGCATGGATGGGGAGCATTGGCTGCAGGCTCCGCATGTTCCGAATGAGCTGCGCGTAATCGTTACTCTGCCCGCTTTTTTCGGTCGCGGAAATCCACCCCGGGATACGCCAGTCACGCCCTGAGAGAATATTTCGGTCAAAATTTCGCTAACTCGAAGGTAGGTCCCCTGAATTCCCGTTATCGGAAGTTACTCGTTCAGCCAATTTGATATAACCTGGACGTATAGTCGCGAAACCGGACCAGTGGTTTTTTAACTCCCAAGAAAC
The DNA here is from genome assembly GCA_035506515.1 of Acidobacteriota bacterium. Lineage (GTDB taxonomy): Bacteria > Acidobacteriota > UBA6911 > UBA6911 > UBA6911 > UBA6911. Next base: position 2,412 of record DATJPG010000056.1, on the reverse strand, counting down.
CGACCGAGTGGATTAGAAACGGGCACGTGGGAAACTGAGAATCTGTAGCAGATGGTTCGTCTGAACCCGACTCACGCTGGTAGGAATGCGGACCGCGCTCGGATAGCGGAAGGGAAGGTGATTACGACGCTGTGAGGTGCCGCGGATAGAATCAAAAGCTGTACCTTGCTTACCTTGATAAGCCGGCAGTTTGGAATCGCAGTGTGAAAACAAACAACTTACCGCCAGCCGCTTATAGATGTACGCCCGAGCTCCAATGAAGAGACTTGAAGCCAAACCGGCAGCCAGTGCTTCCTACCCTGTCCAGAACATCCAACTCACCCGGCTGCAGGCCGATCATTTCCAGGCATTCCTCCACCGATAGCTTCGCTATGTCTCCGTGATATACCGGAACATCCGGGAAATTGGCCTTGAATGTCTCGGCCGCGTGAGCCTCCCAATCGACAGCCAGCAGCTCCCGGAACCCGGACATGCTGTATCGAAATTCATCATTCGTTATTCGATATCCTGCGGTTTAAAAGCTGTAAAATACCGACCCGGAAAGAAACGCCATTGAGTAAGAAAAGCTTTACTATCAGTTGTATGCCTTCCCCGATTGTTAGGAGGCGGTAATTCGCAATTAAAATTGTTTTATTCCAAAGAAATTATGGGAGTTCTGTGAAAAGGTTCAGCTGGATGCAGCAACAAAACCGTGAAGAGATTCAAGACTGTCGCATTGACATAAAATTAATGGGAGTACTGCGGATTTATCTTCCGGATTTGACTATTTCTCCTCACTGTGGTTAGGTACTAGGTGTTTGGAGCTAATCAGGAAAGATCATGAGAATGGAAGACCAGAAGCTCTATAGGATAATAGCGGCTTATGCGCCGGTTTTAGTCTGGATTTCAGGCCCGGATAAGCTGCGCATTTATTTCAACAAGCGTTGGCTTGATTTTACCGGCCGCCCCTACGAATCCGAACTTGGCAATGGATGGATTAGCGGTATTCACCCCGACGACGTGCAGCGCTGTCTGGGCATCTACGCCGAGAATTTTGAGAGACGGCGCGAATTCAAAATGGAGTTCCGGCTGCGCCGCTATGATGGAGAGTTTCGTTGGGTATCCGAAACCGGTGTGCCATTCTATGAAACGGATGGTTCATTCGCCGGCTGCGTCGGATCTTGCTTTGACATTACCGAAAGCACTCAGGACAATGCACGTCTGATTGACGCTCAGGAGAAGGAGCGCTCCCGGATCGCACGGGAACTTCACGACGATATCGGCTATTCGCTGTCAATTCTCGGGATTGAGATGCTGAGGGCGGGCAAGCCCGTTTCCGGTGCCCCCGGGCAAAAGCATCCTGAAATTAGAGAGCTATACCGGAAAATGCAGGAAATAGCATTACGGGTCAGCCGCCTTTCCCGCCAACTGCATTCTCCTACGCTGGAATATTTCGGGCTAGCGAAAGCGATTGAGGCTGAATGTCGGGAATTTTCCGAAAGGTACCACATCCCGGTCGCTTGTTCCTGCAGTGATATCCCCGCGATGCTGGACCCCGCGATCGCGCTAAGCTTCCTTCGAGTCGTGCAGGAAGCGTTTCATAATGCTGCCAAGCACAGCCAGGCAACGCACATAATTCTGAGCGCAATCGCCACGGCCGAGGGTATTACGCTTCGGTTCTCGGATGATGGCATCGGCTTCGACGTGGAACAAAGCCGGCTTGCGGCAGGACTCGGGCTGATCAGCATGCGCGAGAGAATGCGGCTGATCGGGGGGGAGTTTGAAATCTGGTCGGAGCCCGGCAAAGGAACGAAAATATATTGTCGTGCACTTCCTGCTCAATCCTCAGAAACGGTATCCACCTCGTAATTGGAGATGAAAAATCCGGGAGCGCCGTTCGGCCAAAGCTGAACACTCAACAGATTCCGGTGGGACGGTTTTTTTTCAGATCCGTCGGCGGCAATTTCCTGGGTTTACTGCGCCCTGTATAACTTCTGGAGCCGCGGACATAAAGTTTTTCGTTTTGGGGTGATTTATTCAATGCTTTGGGGCAGGGCTATGACTAAGAGAGACGGATAACACCTATTGCCGACTCCACTTGTCCCTGTTTTTTGATGCATCGGCGAGAAGCTTTGCATATCATATTGCTCCAATGTTGGGAACCACGGTCACGCACTACCGCATCCTCGAACAAATCGGGGGAGGCGGAATGGGGGTAGTATACAAAGCGGAGGATATCCGTCTGGGCCGCTTTGTTGCGCTCAAGTTCCTTCCCGACGCACTCGCCGCCGATGCACAAGCCCTGGAAAGATTCCAGCGCGAAGCCCGCGCCATCTCGGCGCTCAATCATCCGAACATCTGCACTCTGTACGACATCGGGGAAGAAAATGGCCGCACATTCCTCATCATGGAACTCCTCGAAGGTCAGAACCT
>DATJPG010000055.1:0-7268 GCA_035506515.1 Acidobacteriota bacterium | reverse complement strand
CCCAACTCTAAAGCAACAAACAAAATTTGCTGATTTTCTGTATACTGATTACTGCGGGTTGTTTTCTTGGTCATGGCTCTTAGCTCCTTTCGAAAAATTTGTTAAGAGCTTATCAAGAGCAACCCGTGTTTTGTATCACCTTACATAGGATCTTACGGTCGAGCCTATTCTCTGCCGGCGCTTCGCGCCTCAATGATTCCGATTTTGGGATGGCGCCGGGTTTTGAGACAGTCTCATTTCAGCCGTCGCTGACCGCGACGGACTCTTTTTGTGCCGCCCTGCTCCGGGCCTTGAAAGGCCCGGCTACATTCAGACGGCCGCTGCCGCGGCCAACTTCGGAATCGAGGACCGGCAAAGAGCAGGCCCGACCGTAGAGTATATTGACCGCTGTCAAACAGGCATCGGACATATTCCCCACGAGTCCGCGATCCGTATCCCGAGTGTCAAGCACCAGATTGAATTGTTGACGCAGATTCTGGATTCGCAATCTTGAGCGGGATCTTTGCGGTGATCCGCGTGCCGCGCAATGATTTTGATTCGATGAACATTGTCCCGCCTACGAGTCGCAATCGCTCCCGCATGCTGAGCAATCCCATTCCATGTTGTCGCGATGCTGCATCAGGCTTAAACCCCACGCCTTCGTCCGTAATGCACAACTGGATTTCGGACGGAGATCCATGCAACTCCAGCGTAGCGTCGCACGCTCCGCTGTGCTTTACAATATTCTGCAGGGATTCCTGGATTATGCGATACAGGCAGAGAGCAATGTCGCGCGGCAGATCATTCGGGATGTTCTTGAAATCACAATCCACCTGCAAGCCCTGCTGGCTATACACTTCCTTGCAGAGGCTCAATGCCGCTGCGGCCAATCCCAGCCTGTCCAATTTGAATGGATGGAGTGCATAGGATAAGCGGTGAACTTCGGATGAGATGTCGTGCACTCTATCGAGCGCTTTGGACAAACCTGCATTTACTGTCGCAAAAGACTGCGTAGGAATTTGCGTAAGTTGCTCTATTTCTATCGACAGCAATGCCAGTTTCTGGCTCAGACTGTCATGGAGCTCTCGCGCAACTCGACTTCGTTCCTCTTCCCGGGCGTTGATCAGCCGTCCGCTGAGATCCGTCAGTGTTTCCTCGATTGCCCGACGGTGCGTAACGTCCCTGTGAGCGATGATAGCACCACCATCACGGCTCAGCAGCGGCCTGACGGTCATGGAAAACAAGCGCTTCCCGTCCGGCGAAGAACAACGATAGTCCAGGTAATAGGAAAGCATGGATCCGTTGCAGACACCTTCAATGCCCTTCCGCGCATCGTCGGCCAGCTGGACTCCCGCAGCAGCTGCCCGGCTACACACCTCCAGGTAGTTATCCCCAAGAGCTATTGGAATATCGCCGAGGATTCCGTTTCGCCAAACGGGTTCCGTCCACCACTTATTGATGCAAACAATCTTGCCCAGCCGATCTACGACGGCTATGGGGAATGCAAGAGAGTCCAGGATGACTTCGGTCGATTTGAAAGGCTTGCCTGATGCAAAAGGAATCATTCGCAAAAATTTTTGAAGCAATTGAGGTGAGCCTGAGTCCGCGCCCATGGAAACTCCTCCAACCAATTTATCAAGATCAGGATCCTCCGCTCCTCGCGAAGACCAACCCGCATGGAGATCGCATATAGCATGGTCGCGAGATCAAAAGAATCCCGAAGAGAATGATGAAACGACATCTGTCTCGATTCGAGTCCATCCGGGCTGCTACGCCCTTGACGAATAAAAATCGGGGCTGCTACATCAACAAGTTTCTCCCGTTTGCATGACTCGGCAAGTCAGCCCCTTTGTAAGGGGACATGCGATGGAATTGACTTTCGAAGCTCCGATCCTGCAATATCGTGGAAACAGCTTCCAGACAGATATCGCAATCGCGCAAGTGCGCGGCAACATCGTGATTCTGGTTTTCGCTCAATTCACTATTCAGGTATGCAATCAGTCTATTAAAATTACACTTCATAATCCGGCCTCCTTCCGAATCGCTATCTCAATTGAGTGTGGCCGCTTCAGCGAGTCCAGCAAAATCGCGTGATGACAAACGCATTTGTTCATCTGCTACTCTGACGGAAAATATCTCTTCCGTGCGATGAACATAACTGTCAAAAAGAACAGTCCCGGCATTGAGCAGTTAAGCTAGAGCACATTCGTCGCCTTCAACCTGCAAAAACATGTATAATGACGGCCGATTTCGGGTCTCGGATCCGAAATCGACTGGAGGCTGTTGATTGCTGGTAACGAAGAGGATGCGCAACCGTTGTGCAACGCCGCCCTGCTTTATTTCAGGCACAGTCTCTCTCCTGCTCCTTTCCATAGCATTTCTTTCGGCTTCTCCCGCATCATGCCAGGATGCCGGGACGAACCAGGGTCTTGGCGCCGAGGTGCAAACCGATTCACACTTGCGGAATCACCTGTTCGCTTATCTGAATGTGGCGAATGAGGGTCAACCTTTTGAGTTCCAACCGCGTACTCAAAAACAACGGAATCGGGAGTTCGCAAAAATCCTGACAAATCCCCTTTGGATCGCCAATGCAGCTTTGTCCGCAGGCGTCAACCAGTGGGCCGACACACCCAGAGATTGGGAACAAGGCGCATCCGGTTACGGAAAACGGTTTGCCGATTTTACGGGGCAGTATGCGATCCGGAAAACAGTCACCTTCGGCTTCGAGAGTCTGCTGCATGAAGATAACCGGTACTTGGGTTCCGGGAAGAAAGGGTTCTGGTCGCGCGCGGGATACGCTCTGTCGAGCGGCGTAATGGCTCGCCATGACAATGGCAGGCGCTATCCGTCTGCGTCGTTGTTGCTCGGGTTTGCGAGCGCCGCTGGTCTTTCGCGTTTCTGGCAACCGCCAAGCGATCGTTCCGCTGCAGATGCGGCAATCCGATTCGGAATTAGCATGGGCGGGAGCATCGGCTTCGGAGTAATGAAGGAATTTCTGCCGGACTTGCTGAAGCGGGGACCCAAACAAGGCAAACCCTGATCTGCAACTTGCAACCTGTAACCCGCAACCTGTAACCTGTAACCCGCGATCGATTGCATCGGCATAAACCTGGACGGCAGGCGAGGCTCGCTTCCGGTCCATGAAGGAGATGTTCCGTGGCACATCAATACATTTACGTGATGAAGGATTTGCGCAAGGTCTATCCGCCGAACCGGGAGGTTTTGAAGGGCATCTGGCTGTCCTTTTTCCCTGGCGCCAAGATCGGGCTGATCGGTGCCAATGGCGCCGGAAAGAGCACGCTCCTGAAAATCATGGCCGGCGTTACCAAAGATTTCCTCGGCGAAGCCTGGCCCGCCGATGGGACCCGGGTCGGTCACCTGCCGCAGGAACCACAACTCGATCCTTCCAAAAATGTGCTGGGAAATGTGGAAGAAGGCGTCCGGGCTACGCGGGATTTGCTTGAAGCATTTGACAAAATCAATGCCCGCTTTGCCGAGGAAATGTCTCCGGAGGAAATGGACAAGCTGCTGGCGGAGCAGGCGCGCGTGCAGGATGCAATCGACGCGTGCAACGGGTGGGAGATTGACCGTACGCTCGACATCGCGATGGATGCACTAAGGCTTCCGCCGGGCGATGCAGATGTGACAAAGATTTCCGGCGGCGAACGCCGGCGCGTCGCTCTCTGCCGTCTCCTGCTCGAGCGGCCGGATCTGCTGCTGCTCGACGAGCCCACGAACCATCTCGACGCCGAATCGGTGGCATGGCTCGAGCATTTTCTCAAGGATTATCCGGGGACGGTGGTTGCCATTACCCATGACCGCTATTTCCTGGACAACGTTGCCGGCTGGATTCTCGAACTGGACCGCGGCGAAGGAATTCCGTGGGAGGGCAATTACTCCTCATGGCTCGATCAGAAACAGGCAAGGCTCGCAGCGGAGGAAAAGCAAGAATCTGCGCGACGGCGCACTCTGCAGCGGGAATTGGAATGGGTACACATGTCGCCCCGAGCCCGACAGGCCAAAGGAAAGGCGCGCCTGAATGCCTATGAGCAGCTTCTCGCAGACGAGCAGGAAGCCGAGAAACGCGCTCAGGCTACGGATCTCCACATACCTCCCGGGCCCAGGCTGGGAGATCTCGTAGTGGAAGCCGGCGGCCTTCGGAAGGGTTACGGAGAAAATTTGCTGATTGACGACCTTACCTTCAAGCTGCCTCCGGGCGGCATCGTGGGGGTTATCGGCGCGAACGGCGCGGGGAAAACGACGCTGTTTCGTATGATCGCCGGCCAGGAAAAACCGGATGGCGGAACCCTTCGAATCGGGGAGACAGTCAAAATCGCCTATGTCGATCAGAGCCGCGATACTCTGGACGGCGAGCGCCAGGTGTGGGAGGAGATCAGCGATGGCCGGGACATCGTCGTCCTCGGGAAACGCGAAGTCCCTGCCCGGTCCTACGCCGCGGCTTTCAATTTCAAGGGTTCCGATCAGCAGAAGCGTGTGAAGGACCTTTCGGGGGGCGAACGGAATCGCGTGCACCTGGCCAAGGTTCTGAAAAGCGGAGGCAACCTGCTTCTCCTCGATGAGCCCACGAACGATCTGGATGTGGATACGCTGCGGTCACTCGAGGATGCTCTGGTTTCCTTCGCGGGCTGCGCCGTCGTGATCAGCCACGACCGGTGGTTCCTCGACAGGATTGCCACACATATCCTGGCTTTTGAGGGAGACTCGAAAGTCGTGTGGTTCGAAGGAAATTATCAGGATTACGAGGCGGACAGGAAACGCCGTCTGGGCGCGCTCGCAGACCAGCCGCATCGAATCAAGTACAAGCCACTCATCCGGCAGTAAAGACAACGGCTGTCAGCTGACAGCTGTCAGCCGTCAGCAAAAGCAAAGATACACTAATCGGCTTCGCCGAGGTTCTGTCCTCCGTCGACGATCACTTCCTCTCCCGTGATGTAATCCGACGCGTGAGAAGCGAAGAAGAGCGCCAGCCCCTGCATGTCTTCCGGAAAGCCGACGCGGTGCATAGGGATCGTCCTGGCCACGGCTTTCTGTTCCGCCAGGTTATGCGCATGTCCATCGCCGATGTTGGTAACGATATAGCCCGGCGCTATTGCGTTGACCGTGATGTTGTAGGCAGCAAGCTCCAGCGCGACGCTTCGCATCAGATTCTTGATCCCGGCCTTGGCCGCCATGTATGCGGCGCCGATCGCCGGTTCAACGCGGGTGGATGCGACAGAGGTCGTGATGATGATGCGTCCCGATTTCTGCGGTTTCATGTGGCGCACTGCCGCCCGGACGGTCGCAAATATGCCGTTCAGATTGACGTCGATCAAGCGGTTCCAACGCTCATCGGTGTAGTTCTCAAATGCTCCCTCAGGAACGCGCGGTCTTTCGCATCCGGGCCAGCCGCCGATAAAACCGACTCCCGGGTCGATGCCGGCATTTGCGAACACGACATCCAACCTGCCATACAGGCGCGCCGCCCCGTCGATCGCCGCGTCGAGGGCTTTGTGATCCGTTACGTCGACGACTTCTCCTCGCACATCCAGTCCTGCACCCCGCAACCGTCCAGTCTCATTCTCCACACGCTGCGCATGAACATCGAGGATTGTCACGCGCGCGCCGTTTGTGGCCATCGCTTCCGCATAACCCAGCCCGATTCCACTGGCTCCGCCGGTGACAACGACTCCATACCCCTTGACATTAAAAAGATCCGCAATCTTCACAGTATCCCCTCCATCCCTGATAAATTTGCCCGCCATTATACGGCAATTGCTGTCAGGTTAGAATTATCCCGATTCAGGGCATCAGCAAGCCTGTGAGGGATTGAGGTAATTCAAACCTGACATCAATTGCGCGCGGAAGAAGTTTTATATAAGATTGAACAAGATATGGCCATGAAACATCCATTTATTCACACGCTGCGCCAGCCGGCGCAAGAAATGGAATGTTTTGTTAATTTTGGGTATATGCCAGGATGACGAAACTTCTTATTATTCAGCCAACACATTATCTGTCCCCTTCCAATCGATCACTGCATAAGACCAAGAAGAGAAGCGTGGTCAATCTGACGCTTCCATATCTCGCGGCTCTGGCGCCGAAAGATTGGGATGTATCGATCGTCGATGAGCAGTTGAGCGACGTGGATTTTAACGCTCCTGTGGACGTGGTCGCCATCTCCACCTGGACCATGAATTCGCTGCGCGCATACGATATCGCGGACCGGTTCAGAGAACGTGGCATCCCGGTATTGATGGGGGGGCCGCATACATTTTTCCACGATGAAGAAGCGGCTGAGCACTCCGACGCGGTCGGGTCCGGCGAAGGCGAGATGATATGGCCTCAGATGCTCGAGGATGCCGCAGCCGGCCGGCTCAGGAAGTTCTACCGCGCCGAGAGCTTGCATAATCTGGAAAACTTGCCGATGCCCCGATACGAGATGATCAATCCCCGGCATTACGGCTGGTTCAAAACTTATTCGGTTCAGTCCTCTAGGGGGTGCCCTTTCAAGTGCGAATTCTGTTCCGAGCGGCTTTATCTTGGACACAGCTACCGCTATCGCCCAACGCAGGATGTTGTTGAAGAAATCCGTTTCACTAAATCGAGGGACATACTGTTTGCCGACAGCAACTTTGCCGGAAACATGTCCCATACGATGGAATTGATGGAGGCTCTCATTCCCCTGAAGGTGCGCTGGTCGGCGTTGTGGTCCGCCCATCTTTGCATGAACGACCGCTTCATGGACCTCGCGAAAAAAAGCGGACTGCTGCATCTGAATATCGGGATGGAGAGCATCGATACAAAAACTCTAGCTTCCATGAACAAGCGAGCCAACAAGGTCGAGGAATACGAACAAATTCTGAAGGGTTTGAGAAAGCGGAATATCAGCTATTCTCTGAACTTTATCTTTGGGTGGGATACGGAAACCCCGGATGTCTTCGACGCAACGCTCGCATTTCTTCAGAAATACAAGGTGCCCGCGGCTTATTTCAACATCCTCACGCCGGACAAAGGGACACCTCTGTATGACCGAATGAAGCAAGATGGCCGCATCACCGATATAGATGCCATGGGACGCTATCCAGGCGACAAGTGCTATATCAAGCCTCTGCACTTTTCCCGCGAGGAACTGGAAAATGGAGTGCGGGATTTGTACGCGCGATTCTACAGTTATCGGTCCATTGTTTCCCGTTTGCCGCTTCCCTTCACCATGGCGAATATCGCCTCATGGATCGTCAATTTTTCGCAGCGCAACGTCCTGCAAGCCGATTCGATGGAAAGCTTCGACG
>DATJPG010000054.1:0-11658 GCA_035506515.1 Acidobacteriota bacterium | reverse complement strand
TTTAAAATGCCTTCAATTCGACCCCGATTCCGACTCCGACGACAATGGTTGTCCTTCACGTTCTTGTGCAGAGTTTTCCCGCGGCCAACGGCTCGCCGGAAAGGCTTAGCCTGCAAGGGTCGTATGGCTAGCTGATTGATCGCATTCGCCTATCGCGGCAGCCAGAGAGGGATTCCCATCAGAAGCTTCGCGGTGACGGGTTCGCCGTTGAGCTGGGCCGGTCGGAAGGCCCATTTGCTCAAGGCCTTCAGTACAGGCTCGTTCAATGCGATGTCAGGCGTGTCCTTGACCGACAACTGTTCCAGCTTGCCTTCCAGGTTCACAATGCCATAGACGATAATCATCTTGCGCAAATATTTGCGGACCACCTCGGCAGGAAAAGCGGGCCGTTCTTTCTCGGCCGGGAAAGGCAGGATGAGCCCCTGCTGGTTTCTGCCGGAACTTGTATGCGAGCCGGATTTTGAGCCCACGGCAAACTCGAGAGTCCAGGAAGGGTCCTGATCCACATCCACTTGTCTCATGTCGAGATAGACGGTGTAAATCTGCTCCTGGGAAAACACGCCATAGAAGGGCAGTCCTCCACCGCTGTTTTCGGTGGATATAATGTTGAGACCATAGGATGTTTGCAGCGGCCTTTTCGCTATGGATATCGGAGGACTGTTCGAATTCCCGGAGTGCTCGACAGAACCTCCGGCGATGGTAATCCCGACGAACGGCTTTTTCGTTCCCTTTCCGGCACCGGAACCAGAATTGCCCAATCCCGACACGATTTGAGGGCCGAGTCCGGCGCCTCCCCCCTGGATCCCTGCAGCCGCGCCTTTGCCGTTTCCGGACTTCGCATCGGCGCCGGTAGCGATGCCTGGAGTTTTCGCTTCATCGCTGCCGTCGGTTTTTTTATTTCCGATTCCGATGGCTTCGGAAGAGATTCCCGTCTTCGAGCCGGGCTCTTTTTCCGATGCAGACAGGTTCGGTTCAGGAGAGATGGCGAACCGGCCTCGCGCCTCGCCTGAAGGGATCTTGCCAGGATCTTTAGCCGCAGCCGGCATAGGCGTCAGCGCAAGCAAATTCTTTTTCCCCTCAGCGGCGGCCGACGCTTCGACGGCGGGAGGTTCCTTGGGCTTTTCGCTCGCCTTGGGCTCCGGCGCGGGTTTGGGTTCCGGCTCGGGAGGGGGTGCAAGCGCTGGCGCCTTTACCAGGCTGGGCAATTCGACCTTTTCCGGCCTCTCCGCGGGCTTCGTTTCGACAAGCGCAGGGATGCTGGGAGGAAGAATGATCTTCGGCTTATCCATCCTCGCTTGCGGAGCGAGTTCGAGCGCCGGCAGCACCATCGCCGGCTCCGGAGCTTTGGGCGGAGGCGGAGGATCCGGGGCCGGCGCGGGCTTCGGCTCTTCCGGCGGCTTGACCGGTTTGGGCGGATCAGGAGCCAGCTCGGGAATTTTCGGCGCGACCATGGCTACCTCCGCCACCTGTACGACATTCGGGAGCGGGATGGGTGGCACCAGGATCTGAGGATTTTTAATATCGGGTTGCAGCACCGTCTGAATTTTGTTCGTCGGATTCGGCGGATCCGAAACGATCGTCTGCGGCCCGGGATAGCTCAAACCTTTGGTGTTGATCGTACGAGGTTTCGCCGGCTTGTTGGGACCCGGCGCGGGTTTCGGTACCGGAGGGTCGATGCCTTGATTCCGCGGGGCGAACATCGGGGGCAGAATCACAGAGTTGGGGATGCGAAGATCGATATATGTGATCTGCTCCACGACGGACGGAGGATCGGGATTATGGCGATAGATGGAAATTAACACCGCCAGGACGATGCCGATCACATGGCAAGTCACAGAGTAGGGAAATGTTTTGGAAGGAAAGTAGTTGCCGCTGAGATTTGCCGAATCGAAGAGCGGCGAAGGTTCCGACGAAAGTTCCGGCGCAGGAGCGGTCATCTGCTCCTGTAAAACGAGCAGCCTTTGCTTAAGTATCGTTTGGACGTCGGCCCTTCGTAGCATTTCACCGCCTGAACAAAGCTTTACCGTCTTGGCACAATCCTTATCGGCATATTTCCGCCTATTGCGACAATTAAAAGATGGTTTTGGGGAAAAATTAGGGAAGAGAGAGCCTCCCCCGGGCGCGCTGCCATCCTCGGTTAATGCCGCATAGTTTTTGTTACAGGAACGTGGAACTGGAAGTGTTGAGGTCCGAAGGATCGGTAGAGAGTAGACCCGACGGTCAGGTCGGGACAGAAGGATAAAATAAAGCGATCGCCGAAGGCGCGATACAACAGGTGTCGCACCTTCGGCGCTCATATAAAACAAAATGCCTATCCCGACCTGACGGTCGGGCCTACTCTCTATCGCCTCTTCGAGGCTCCCAAGGATGCCATGGAAGCAAAAACTTTGCGGCATTAACCGTCCTCTCGGCGGCACACTTAGGTTAAAGCCAAGAGGTGAAGCAAAAAGGGCTCATTTTGTTGAGAGTTTTTGTATTACAGTAACAAGCCGGCGAGGACGCCGGCGCTCCCGGCCTGCCACTGAGGCAAAAACTATGCGGCATTGGCCGAGGACGGCGTCTAACGAGCGCGCGGTTCCCGGCCTTGGGAGATGGAGCTGTCCGGCGGCACACTATCCGTCAACCAGACGTTCCCGCCGATTGTCGAGCGTGCGCCGATCGTGATTCTGCCGAGGATGGTTGCGCCCGCATAAATAATGACGTCGTCTTCGATGATCGGGTGCCGGTCGATTCCCTTGATGGGATTCCCTTTTTCATTCAGCGGGAAGCTCTTCGCCCCGAGCGTCACACCCTGGTAGATGCGCACGCGATCCCCGATGATCGTCGTTTCGCCGATGACGACGCCAGTGCCGTGATCGATAAAAAACTTCCTGCCGATGCGGGCGCCGGGATGTATATCGATGCCGGTCACGCTGTGCGCATCCTCACTGATGATGCGCGGGATCACCGGCACGTCGAGCTTATACAGCTCGTGCGCAATCCGGTGATTGGTGATTGCGAAAACTCCGGGATAGCAGAGGATCGTTTCGCCGGGACTCTTTGCGGCCGGATCCCCTTCGTAAGCGGCGTGCACATCCTCGCCCAGAAGAGCCATCACGTCGGGAAGGCGGGCAAGAAATTCCCGCGTGAGGACTTCCGCCCTTTCGCTGCAGCGGTGTTCCGTTCCGTCGTCCACGCACCCGAAACAGAATCCGCGCTTGATCTGCTCGCGGAGGTTGATGGAAATCAGGTCCAGGATGGCGCCGACGTGAAACCCGATGCCCTCATCGCTGAACTCCGAGAGATGGAAGTAACCCGGAAACAGGATGGACCGGAGCTGCTGCATGACCTTCAGGCAGCTGACCCGCGACGGGAGCTCCGCTCTGCACGTCTTCACGTTCTGCGTTTTAAATGCAAGTTCCTGGTTTGCCGTAACCAGGCGGCGTGCAACGGCCGTTATCGAAGAATGATCCAGGTCGTCCATGTCCGTCACCTCAATATTCCGCGAATCCGAAATTTCCGTTTCCTTCAACTCTGCCCGGGTATTCAAGGTTGTTTTGCGGAGAACCATCCGCTTTCATCTTAGCACTCTGTGAGGCCGGCTCTGGAGAGCCGGCAGTGATTTTGCTGCATCGAGCGGCTCTGGAGAGCCGTTCTCACAAATTCTCTATCGACCCGGATGCTTCACATCCCGAGTCCGGGCGCTTATTAAATGATTGCACACTTTTCCCCTGATTGCGAATAGGGTGAATGAATGGGATGCGCTTCACTCCGCTACTTGGTTTCGTAGGCCAGGTTGATCGTTGTACCCTCTTCCGTGCGTGCGGCCGTCACGTTCGCGGTCCGCTTGGTCTGGCTGTCCGAAGCGGAGATAATCACAATCGATCCCTGGCCGGGAATCTGGCTCGCCGATTTTTGAATCTGGAATCCCGCGCTTTTCAGAGCCTTTTCATAGAACGCGGCAACCGTCTCAACGGAGTCCTTGGACTTGAAGGAGAAGGATCCGGACTTGCCCTGGTTGGCGCTGAATCCGGTGCCTGTGGCGCTTTCGGCATTCGGATAGGAAGGGAGCCACTCCGGAAGCTGGTTTTTGCTTTCCGCCCCGATGCGCAGGCTGCCGTCGGCGGATTTAACCTCGATCGCGGCGTTGTTCCCTTCTCCCTGTGTGGTGATTTCCACCTTCTGGTCTTTTTCGTCCGTGAAAACGATCTTGCCCTTCTGTGCGTTCTCCATGTCCACGGTCAGGATTTTTCCGGTCTTCTTTTCCCGGACCCGGATGATGCCGTGGTCTTCATCCACGGACACGATTTCGACATCGGGGTTGCTGTTCAGCATCATTTTCGCTATGGCAACTCCCGGATTCTTCGCGAACGACCCGGAATCGATTCCTGCCTTATGGGCAATGAAAAGACCTGCCGCAAAAAAGATGATCCCGGCAATGATGATCAACCCCAGGCAGCCGCCCAGCACCCAGAAAATGACACGTCCTTTCTTGGATTTCTGTGCCTGTGGAGCGGGAATCACGATGGGAGACTCCGCAGGCGCAACGGGCGGAGCCTGGACGCCGGCTGCCACCGGGGCATTTACCTTCGCACCGCATTTGGAGCAGAAATCACCTTCGACGGGAGAACCGCACTGCGCACAAAAAGCCATAGCAACCTCCTTTGTCCCTGGAGTATTCGTTCCGTTTATCGACAAGAAGGCCGCAAACGCCCGCGCTACCTGTATTGGCCGTATTCGCGGGTAAAGTCCACCATGGCCTTCAGATTTTCCGGTTTTACTTCATCCACTACCGAGCCGGGGCCCAGAATGAATCCGCCGTCCTTGCCAACGACATCGATGAGCCACTTGCAGTATTTCTTGACTCCATCCACATCGCTGGTTTGCAGCAGCGACGACGGCACGTTTCCTGAAATACAGATGTGTCCGCCCAGGATCTCCTTGGCTTTGGCCATATCCGAACGGTCGAATCGCGCGATCACTTTTCCTTTTGGCAGTTCGCGCAGGTATTCGAGACGATGTGTGTAATCGCCTTCGAAGAAGATTTCCGGCGTGTAGCCCGCTTCCACGAGGGCGTGCACCAGCTTCATCAAGTAGGGCCAGTAGAATTTTTCGAATTGCTTGAGCGACATGAAGCCGTCGGCCCCGCGGTGCAGGGCGATGAAGGCAGTTGTGAATTCCGTTGCCTTCGGGCTCATGGCGATTCTCTTGAGGGTCTGCTGCGAGATCTTTTCGATGGCGGCCATCAGCTTATCCGGGCAGCGGTACATATCCAGCATGGCGCCCCGCATGCCGCGCAGGAAATCGGAGATCATGTCGTACGGCACTCCGCCTCCTGCCATGCCGCTGCGTCCGGGGAAGCCGCATTCGTTCAGCGACGAGAACATGTCCATGATCTGCTTCTGCCACTCGACCGCTTCGCGGGCGATCCTCGCCATTTTTTCCATCATCGTGGCAAACTCCGGCGTCGCCAGGACGTGGAACGGAAGCATCATCTGCATGGATTCGAGCGGAGGCAGTTTGGTCAGCGGCGCCAGAAACCCGTAGGAACGCGGCAGCAGATACCGGATGTTGAAATCCGACTGGTCATTCAGGAACAGGTCGTATTCCTCTTCCTTCATGTACTCGCCCTCGACCCACTGGTGCGAGGAGTTGACGCCGATCCCGTGTCCCGGCCAGACGGATGTCTTTGAATCCAGTGCTTCCATGACCGCGCCGGATTGAGTCGGGAAATACTCGCACCGGTCCGGCTGCAGCCAGAGAGCCGTCTTGATGTAGGCCTCTTTCCATTTCGGGAAATCGTAATAGCAGTCCTTGTAGGTAATGCCTGTGAACCGGGCCGGAAAATAGCTTAAATGAACGGAAGTCGGAACCCTATCCGGCACCCTCAACTGCACGGCATCGATGTATCTTTTTTCACGTTCACGGTAGAGTTGCTCGGTTGCCTTGTCCATTGTCGATCTCCTTGCCCTTTGCTCTCGCAGCGAACCACTATTAGCGAATATGAAGTTTAAATTGCCATTTTGGAAGTGGGATCAGGGCGAATCCCCACGATCCCGGGTGCTAACTATATCACAGAGAAAAACAAGGCGACTCGAAATAACCCGCATTTCTGGCAGCCGGCTTTTCATTAAGCACATGGATACTTTCCCGAAGCTGAAATGATGGTAATATTAATCCTTTCGCTGACATCGGATTTCGAAAACGGCTCTGCGGCAACCTGTCTTTTTCGATCCGGGCAACAAGGACAGATCTTTGGGGCATAAAAATATATCTCCTGTCCTTTGAATGGGTTTGACTGACAGCCGAGAGCAGACAGCCGAAAGCCGTCGGCGCTTCGCCGCGCTAGGAGAATACAGTGACTGCAACAACTTCATGGATACCTTTTGACTTGCTGGAAGCCTTCATAACGGATGTCTTTATAGGAGTGGGCGTGCCCGAAGCCGATGCCAGGATCTGCGCCGAGGTGGTGGTGGGCGCGGACAAACGGGGGATTTATTCGCACGGCGTGGGGCGGATGAAGCCGATCTACTACGACCGCATTGTCAAGAGCAAGGTGCAGCAGCCGGTCACCAATTTCGAGGTGGTCCGCGACTACAAGGCCACGGCCGTGGTCGACGGGCATCACGGCATGGGGATGGTGATCAGCAAGCGCTGCATGGAAATGGCTATCGAGAAGGCAAAAGTGCACGGAGTGGGGACCGTCGTCGCGCGGAATTCCACTCACTACGGCTACGCGGCGCATTATGCGCTGATGGCGGTCGGGGCCAACATGATCGGATTGACTGCGACGAACGCCCGCCCCTCAATCGCGCCGACCCACGGCACGGAAAACATGCTGGGGACCAACCCGCTGGTATTCGCTTTCCCGACGGATGAAGAATTCCCTTTCACCAACGACTATGCGACTTCCATCATCCAGCGCGGGAAGGTGGAAGAGTACGCCCGCTTGGGAGTGAAGTGTCCCGAAGGACTGGTGATTGGCGAAGACGGAGAGACGCAAACGGATCCCAACAAGATTCTGGTGGACCTGATCAAAGGCAAGAGCGCGTTTACGCCGGTGGGCGGCATGGACGAGGAAACGGGAAGCCACAAGGGGTATGGGTTCGCGACGGTAGTCGAGATCCTGTCGGCATCGCTGCAGCAGGGACCGTTCCTAAAGCAGCTGAACGGCGTGGATGAAAAGGGCCAATTGGTTCCCTACGGGCTGGGGCATTTCTTTATGGCCATCGACATCGAGTGCTTCACGGATATTGCGTCGTTCAAGAAGACCACCGGGGACATTCTGCGCGGGCTGCGCGCTTCCAGGAAGCGGCCGGGCAAAGAGCGCATCTACACCTGCGGCGAAAAGGAGTATCTCAGCTGGCAGAAGAACAAGGATCGGGGCGTTCCGATAGACATCTCCATTCAGAAGGAACTGTGCGCCATGCGCGACGAACTCGGCCTGAAATACTCATTCCCCTTCGAAAAAGCCTGATACCGAATTGCTTTTGCGCCCGCAGGGCGCCTTCGGAGTGCGCCAGCTGCCGCTTTCCAAATCTGTTCTTCTCTCTTCCGATCTTTCGTCCCTCTAGGATTTCGACCCGCGGGCGTGGTACCCCCGGTCGCCATAAGGCTGAAGCTTTTCGAACCAGAGTTCTTCCAGCGCCTCTAAATCCTCTTTTATTTGCTCGGGCGTCCTGTCGGAAGTCTCCAGCTGATCGACGGCCTCAAAGATAAACTTTTCCGCACCGAACCGATTGTATTCTTGCTGCAGATCCCGATTCCGGTGGGTTCCGAACTGCAATTGCGCCTGCTGGCTGTTCAGAATCCCGCGCACATTGACGCCCTTGCCAAGAAAAATCTTGCCATTGACGCTATTGGTTATTCGGAATATTCCGGCCGGCGGCGGATTCTCCTTATAGGCGCGCTTGATCTCAGATTTCGAGGGATTCGTCATAGCGAATTTGTGGCGGAGGAAGTAGGATTCGAACCCACGAGGGAGTTGCCCCCCTAACGGTTTTCAAGACCGCCGCCATCGACCACTCGGCCATTCCTCCGCAGTCTTGAATAGCGGATCATATTATGCATCCCATCCGGCATTTTTCAAGCGATGAAGCAGCCGGATGAAACCAGGGACGCCCCACCCGAACCCCTTATAGGAAACAGCGAATGCCGCCGGGATGGCAAAGAAATTTGTAAACGCGTGCGGCGTCCCATATTCTTAAAGCCCGAATTTGCGTTATGCAAAAATTATCAAAACGCGGTGAATTGCCAAGGCAACATCCACTATGATGGGAGTGATTATCCGAAGCACGGGATAGTTGTGTCGGAAGGTGATTCCCTGGATGTGATTCGCCGTTTCCCCGGCCCGGTAAAACAGGATTTGGGGGCAGAGCTAAGAAGGCTACAGGAAGGCGATCGACCGCAGCCGCGAATCAGCGAGCTGCTGAACGGAAAACTTTCGAAAATGAGCGCGGAAAAACTTGCGGGTTATCTCTCTAGGCTCGGAGTTGAAATCAAAATCTCTGCCCACAAGGCGGACTGATCTCAACAGGAGTCTTATTTGATTCATCTGCATTAACCCAACCTCTACGACGCACCCGGGGCCGTACCGAGGGAAAAACCTGTCAGAGTGATCCGTTGCAATTCAGGCTTGGCAAGACCATCCGACTGTCTATCTCCAATAATCTCAACTTGTTAGACGATGATTCGCCCAGTAATTGTCCTGCCATCGGGGAAGCGTGAAAAACAGCGGCGAGAATCAGCATTGGCGCGAGCATTTAACAGTTTGGCACAATGTCCCAGAAGCGGTCTTGGGAGTTAGGCGGGATTTTGGAACTTTTCCCTGTCGATAATCTCTAAAAGGCAAGGTAGGAGATAGGGCAATGAGAATCCATCCTGCGTATTGCTTGGGTTCATTCTTAATCTTTTTGTGTTTTGCTTGTGGCACACAGACGACAAAGCGGGGCGTCTTGTCTAGGGGGGACCCGCAGTCGACCGTGAGACCGGTATTTTATCCAAAGACTGAAGGCCCCTACCCTGCGATCCTGGTTTTGCCCGAAGCCGGTGCTTTGGTTTCCAGCCATGCGGATGAAACAGCCCGCAATTTGGCGGGCGAAGGGTATGTAGCGCAGGCTGTAAGCTATGGAGAACGGATTTCCGGCAAGATTCTGAGCGATCAGAACGCAGCCAATCGCAAAACGCGCTTGATATCAGACAGTCTTGACAATCTCAGGCATCAGGCAGGAGTCGATCCTAATCGTATCGGGATTATCGGGTATTCGTTGGGCGGGGCATTTGCTATCCATCTTGCATCTGGCGCTGAGGAAAACGGGATCCATGCTGTGGTCATCTACTATGGCATTTACCGATATCCAGAAATCGTTAAGAGCCTGCAAGTTCCGGTGCTGGCATTTCAGGGAGATGCCGATGTCTTTCAGGAATTCATCGGAAATGCCTACGAGATGCAACGAGTTGCGCAAGAGAACCATAAACAGTTTGATGTTGTGCTTTACAAAAACGCCAAGCACGGGTTTGATTTTAAGCCATCCGGGGCATTCAATGCTCCAGCCGCGTCCGATGCATGGAAAAGAATGATTGCGTTTCTGGACAACAACCTCAAACCACGATGATTAAAGCATACTTAGCAGCGCAATCGTGAATCCTCGCGCGCTCGCGCTCTTCCCCAGCAGGTACTATGTCCCAGAATCCGACATCTGGACAATAACAAAAAATTCGCGGGCCTGGAATCTTGGCAAAACTATCCTGTGCGCTATTCCGCACAATCGAAATATATCGAGAGTGCAGGTAAAATCGAGGCTCCTGGATCCAATCAACATATGGCAAGTTCCTACTGCTTGGTGCCCGTAAGCGTGAATGTGCCGCCCTCCTGGATCTCTTCCGTCCTCATGGTGAGAGTTTTCCCATCGGTAGACACGGTTATGTGAGTCACAGCCACAATCTTGCCGTCACGTTTATTGATCAGGTCGACTGAGCGGTCATTCACCTTCTTCAGCGATACGGCCGCGCCTTCAGCACCACCCTTGACTGGATAATCCTTGCCGTCAAAATTTGCATCAAACGATTGTCCGGTTTCCCACAACATCGTCAGGCCATTTGGCGTACTTTTGTACGTGACCATCATTTCTTTTTGGGGATAGTTCATTTTTTGCACCCGCCAAGTTCCAGAAATCTCGTGGGATCCGGCTGGACCTGCGGCAACGCGAATCTGAGTTGATTTAAACTTAAGAGACTCCTGACCAGCCCCAGGATTGACGGTGGCAGTGGAGTCAACTGTGCGCATCTTGCCGTCTGCAGAAACAGTGATCGTCTCCAAAAGGAGAAAGCTCGCACCCTTTTTGCGCGCAAACTCTATCGTTTTATTGTCGACGACCTTAATAGCTACCTTGTCGTAGGCTTTCCACTCCGGCGGTGCAGGCTGGTCAGCGCCATCGGCCTTGATATTGATCTTTGGATCGCAGCTAACACACTGATAGGTGCCGTTTAGTAGCACCTCTACAGTGGGCTTCTCTTGGATTTGAGCATTGTCGAGGTCGACCTTCCAGGTCCCGTCAATCGGACTTTGTGCCCAAGCGAGTACTGGCAGAAGCAGGAGTACCACAACAAACGATTTTCTCATTGTAAACTCCCTTGTTTGAAGCGGCCTGATTTTTCCAAATGGTTCTTTGTTGCGCCTTGATTTAGATACCTTCAGAAAGACAAAGGTTCCCAACGAAAATGAGGGGCTCAAGACTGATTCCCCCCAGATACGGCATTCTGGGACCCTACGGCGGCTTTCGACGGATTCTGGTGCCCAATTAGAAGTTTCCGCCGAGTAGGAGAAGCCACTGAGCATTCGTAGGAAAAGCCTTGTCTGTATCCGCCGTTTCCAGCTGCGTGCCCGAATAGGAATCCCGTAATGGTCAGTAACCTCTCCCCTCACAGACCCGAGCGTGCGCGTTAACGCACTCGGTTCTTCAAACTGAACTCCCCACCACTGGCCGCGAGGCCCAGGACCGCGTAATGCGAGGGGTAAGCAGCGGATGACGCATGAGAAGCTTTGCAAACTTATTCCAATTCAGGGTGTAGCCACGTGTCCGACGATTGAGCCAAAATTTCCAGATGCGACGGACCGTCCGATAGAACTCCAAAAGACTTCGAAGATTCGACGGGCGCCCGTAATACTGATAGTGACCCTGCAGTTTCCGATTTAGAGCTTGTTGTTGCTTATCAAACGGATCATGCCGATGCTTCTCGCACCAGGCCGTTACATTCACAAGACTGCGCCTGAGCCGCTTCCGCATCGTTCGTACGTGGACCGTAAACTTCCCCTTCCGGCTTCGTCGGCAGATATGCGTGAATCCAAGAAAGTCAAAAGTGGTCGGCTTCTGCCCGCCCGGCTTCTCCGATTGCACCAGGGCTTGTCGCCCGAACGCCATCAGCCGTGTCTTGCCCGGATGGAGCTTCAGACCGTACTTAGCAAATCTCTTGGTCAGCACATCTCTGACCCTCTCCGCATCCTCCATATACTGAAAGCACAAAATGAAGTCGTCCGCGTATCTGATTTCGTAGGCTTCCCCCTTCAACCGGGGCTTCACCACAACCTCGAACCATTCGTCGAGAACGTAGTGAAGATATATATTGGCCAGCAGCGGGCTAATCACCTGCCCTTGACCAGTCCCCGTGTCTGAGACGAGC
>DATJPG010000053.1:0-43145 GCA_035506515.1 Acidobacteriota bacterium | reverse complement strand
GCATTTGCGATCCGATCGCGTGCGCAGCTCATGTTCGCGAGTGGCGATCCGCCGGTCTCGGCGCACCTAATAAATAGGAATATTGATTTTGAATTTGCTGCGGCAGCTTGCTGCCGCTTTTAAGAACAGATTGTGAGGACGACTCTCCAGAGTCGTCCGGCTGCTGATTTCCTTGCATCGAACGGTTCTGGAAAGCCTGTCTCAAAACCCGGCGCCATCCCAAAATCGGAATCATTGAGGCGCGAAGCGCCGGCAGAGAATAGGCCCGACCGTAGGGTCGGGATTAGGTTATCGCAATGACGGAGCGCCGAGGGCGCGGCACTGTTAACGTTTTATATACAATCCTTCCGGTTTCTTATTCCTTAGCCTCGTGTCGCACCTTCGGCGCTCGGTCTCATGCTACTCGTCTATCCCGATCTTACGGTCGGGCCTATTCTCTGCCGGTCCTTCGGACCTGCCCTGGCGCATAACACAGCAGGTCCTGAGTTTTGAGACAGTCTCTGGAGAGCCGTCCTCACAAGTTTTCAAAAGCGGTATCCATCGGCTGCCCTCCAGCGTGCTATCCAAGCGCAAAAACTTTGCGGCATTAACCGGGGCGCCTCCCAGGAAAATCAACCGTCAGCCCGGGCTCACTTCTACGAATTGATGTAGAATGATTCTTGTTTTTGCCGAACGGCGCAAGGATGAGGAAAAATGCATGATTACTATCGATAGGAACTTAGTTTCCAGTGTGACAGCAGAAGCCAGGAGTTCGCCGCGGTTGCGTAAGAATCACAATTTTCATATCGACTTCGCCGATCCGGTGAACCGCATGCTGAATGCGTTCGAGCCGGGAACGTATGTCCGTCCTCATAAACACGAATCGCCGGACAAATGCGAAGTGTTCATCATCCTGACGGGCAAAGCCGTGGCGCTGCGGTTCAACGATCATGGATCTATTGTCGAATCTGCGGTTCTCGACAACACAAATGGCGTCTATGGCGTGGAATTTGAACCCCGGGTATGGCACACGATTATTTCGCTTGCTCCGGGCACCGTTCTGTACGAGGTGAAGCCCGGTCCCTACGCTCCGCTTTCCGACAAAAATTTTGCCCCCTGGGCGCCGGCGGAAGGCTCGCCGGAAGCCTCAGACTACCTTCACGCCCTGCTTCTGAAACTTGGGTTTGCCTAACCGCCGGGAGCGCCGGCGTCTCGCTTAATGCCGCATACTTTTTGCGCCTTTAAGCCATTTGGAGGCCGCTGCCGCGGCCAACTTTTCGACTCAGGTTTGGCCCTCCCTGGCAAAAACTATGCGGCATTAGCCGAGACGGCAGCGCTCCCGGGACGTTTCCTGATTATTCCGTGATCTTGATGTGTAGCTCGCGCAGGTGTTTGGGCCCCAGATCCGCTGGAGCGTCGAACATGAGGTCTGTTCCTTTCGCCGTTTTAGGAAATGCGATAACTTCGCGGATGTTCGGCTCGTCTGCCAGCAACATCACCAGACGGTCGATCCCCGGAGCCATGCCTCCATGCGGCGGCGCGCCGAACTCAAAGGCGTCCAGCATGTGGCCGAACCGCTTCTGGATCTCTTCATCTTTATAGCCCAGGCACCGGAAAATTCTCGCCTGAACGTCGCGGCGGTGAATACGAATGCTACCGCTCGAGAGCTCATATCCGTTGCACACCAGGTCGTAGGCGTCGCTCATGACGGAACCCGGATCGCTTTCGAGCTTATCCAGATGCTCTGCCCGGGGACTCGTGAACGGATGGTGCACGAAAGTCCATTTCTTTTCTTCTTCGTCCCATTCGAACATGGGAAAGTCCACGACCCAGCCGAAAGCCAGCAGGTCCGGCGGCGCCAGCTTCAAACGATCGCGAAATTCCAAGCGCAGCGCGCCGAGAGCTTTGCAAGCCGTTAGAGCGTTGCCGGCAACGACGCAGGCCAGATCGCCTTCTTTCGCCTGCATGATGCGGGCGACCTCGGAAACTTCCTCGGATTTGAGCGATTTCGCCAGCGTCCCCTTCATGCCGTCCGCCGTCCACGCCAGTGTCGCCAGATTCTTGCCGCCTGCCGAACGGATTCGTTCCGTGAGCACATCCAGGTCTTTGCGGGAATAGGACGCGCAGCCCGGGGCCAGAATGCATTTAATCGCCCCGCCCGCTTCCAGCGTTTCCGTGAAAAGGCGCAGATCTGAGGTCCGAACTGCGTCCGTTATATCCGTTATTTCCATTCCGAAGCGCAGATCCGGCTTGTCCGAGCCGTAGCGGGCCATTGCGTCCGTGTAGCTCATCTTGGGGAAAGGGCTGAAGATGCGTTTCTGCGGCACCACAGCGGGAATCAGGCCCGTAACCATGCCTTCGACCACCGCGAGGACGTCGTCGCGTTCCACGAAAGACATTTCGAGATCCAGCTGCGTGAATTCCGGCTGGCGGTCGCCACGCAGATCCTCGTCGCGCATGCAGCGGGCGATTTGAAAGTACCGCTCGTAGCCTGCAACCATCAGCAACTGCTTGAGCTGTTGCGGACTTTGCGGAAGCGCGTAAAACTTGCCGCGCTGGACACGGCTCGGAACCACATAATCCCTCGCCCCTTCGGGAGTCGACTTGATCAGCATCGGCGTTTCAATTTCCAGGAAGCCGTGTCGATCCAGGTAGTCGCGGATGAACTTGATCGTCTTGTGGCGCAGGATCAGGTTGCGCTGAAGCCGCGTGCGTCGGAGGTCCAGGTATCGGTACTTCAACCGCGTCGTTTCGTCGGTCTTGTAGCCGTCGTCATCGATCGGCATCGGAGTTGTCTTAGCCGGATTCAGGAGGGTGATCGATTGCGCCAGGACTTCCACTTCGCCGGTTTCCAGGTTCGGATTCACGGTCCCTTCGGGCCTCGGGCGCACTCTGCCTGCCACTTGGATCACATATTCATTCCTGGCATTCTTCGCGGTTTCATAGGCTTCGCCCATACTCTGATCCGCTGTCACCTGGACGAGCCCGGACCGGTCGCGCAGATCCAGGAAAATCAGGTCTCCATGATCCCTTCTTCCCTGAAGCCAGCCGGCGAGACTCACGGTTTTGCCGGCATCCGATAATCTCAAATCACCACAGTTGTGCGTCTTCAGCATATTCGACTGTTCCAATCCGATAGTTGTTGCCATGCAAAGGCATTAAGATACAACAAAACCCGCCATGAATAACATGATTAACATGAATACCGCGGTTCCCGAAATCAGGCAAGGCTCCCGGTTTTCGGCTTTGCTGCAGCAGCGTAATGAGATTCCACGTACTTGTCGAGTATCGCGATAAAATCGGGAATGATGTTGTCGCCGTGCAGGATCGTTTCCAGCATCCCGTCAATGTACACAGGCGCCTTCGGATCTTCTCCGGTTCCGGGGAGCGAGATCCCGATATTTGCATGCTTGGACTCTCCTGGCCCGTTGACCACGCAACCCATGACAGCAACAGTCAGCCGCTCGACACCCGGGTATTGCATTTTCCAAACAGGCATGGCATCCCGGATATGCGCCTGGACGCAGTCCGCGATTACCTGGAAAAACGACGACGACGTGCGCCCGCAGCCGGGACAGGCGGAAACCTGCGGCGTGAAACTTCGGATTTCGAGCGATTGAAGAATCTGCTGCGCTACCAGGACTTCTTCCGTGCGGTCCCCGCCCGGAGCAGGCGTGAGGGAAACACGAATCGTGTCGCCGATGCCTTCCTGCAGGAGCACGGCCAGCGCTGCGGTGGAGGCCACGATGCCTTTCGCGCCCATTCCGGCCTCGGTCAACCCAAGATGGAGCGCGTATTCGCACCGGGCGGCCAGGATGCGATACGTTTCCACAAGATCCTGAACGCCGGAAAGCTTGGCGCTCAAAATAATGCGGTCCGGCGACAGACCATAATCCCTCGCCGCCCGGGCAGAGTCGAGAGCGCTTCGGCTCATCGCCTCAATCATGATCTCGCGGTTGTCTTTCGGCTGGGCGCTCTTCAGGTTTTCGTCCATCAGCCGCGCCAGGAGCGCCTGGTCGAGCGATCCCCAGTTGACGCCGATCCGCACCGGCTTCTTGTTTTCAATCGCAATGTCGACGATGCGCTTGAAGTTCTCATCGTGCCTGGCGCCTACGCCCACGTTGCCGGGATTAATGCGGTATTTCGCCAACGTGCGCGCACATTCCGGATATTGTGCGAGAAGCAGATGCCCGTTGTAATGAAAGTCGCCTATGATGGGCACGGGACCTTGCCGGTCCTGCACCCTCTTCGCTATTTCCGGGACAGCCTTCGCCGCTTCCGGCGTATTCACCGTGACGCGCACCAGCTCGGATCCGGCGGCCGCCAGCGCGATTACCTGGCGCGTCGTGGCTTCGATATCTTCCGTGCTCGTGTTGGTCATCGACTGCACGACGATAGGAGCACCACCGCCCACCCTCACGCCGCCGACATCCACGCCGATCGATTTTCTTCTCTGTTGCATCATGTCCCGCTCATCCCCGAAGGGCCAAAACCTGCATTATATCAGCAAATGCCCGCAATTTCGGAAATTGGTGCCGGGTCGCATGATTCCTTATTGCCAGGATGAAAAAGCTTTGCAGTATTTTATGATTCAATGAACCTCGAAGCCGATCTTGCTCAGCAAAATGACGCTCGCTCGCGTCCGATCAAAACGCAGCCGGATCGTTTTGAGTTTTCCCGGATCGAATCCATTCTGCCCGGCATACGAGGACAGCGGGATCGAGATGGTCTGAAACACCGGCTCGGAAGCTTTCTGGTAAACCAGATCGTCGATTAGCTGCAATTTGGTGAATCGCACTTTCACCGGAGGCAACAAGGGTCCAAACTGACTCAGCGGGCGCTCCACAACGGCTCCGTCGGCCATTCCCAATTCAATGGTGAAATCGGGGGCCTCGCGCTCCTTTTGGGGTTCTTTTTTTGCCTTTTCATCCGGCTTGTCCTCCTTCGCGTTCAGCAGCGGAGCGTCTTCATCCAAAGCGGCCAGGGAGAGCGAAAGCACGGATGCACTCGTCAGTTTCCATGCGGAAGAGATGTTTTCCGGAAGAGTGATCGTATACGCCGGCCTGATCTTTGAATCTTCCTTCCCCCTCTCATCTTCCCGATTCCATCCCAGAAAGGCGCCGTTGTATTCGCGGTCTCCGCTTCGGAATGGGATCCGGCCCTCTTTCCACATCGAGAGATCCTTGGCATCAATTCTTCCGCCCGGCAGGGTGGTGCTGGAGAGATCCGGATCCTCGTTGAAGTCCGCAACCAGCTTATATCCGGCATCTTCATAGCGATTCATGTACAGCGTCTCCGGCAGCCAGGAACGGATACAGCGATAATCGCGGAAAAGCGGGAGGTATTCCCGGCGGCCGTGCAGCGTGGCTTCGAGAAACGCCGAGAGATAGATCCTGGCGATCCGACGCTGATCTTCCGGGTCCATTAGGGGTTTCAGATTTAAAAACCATCCAAGAGGGTATCCGAAATCGCTGCGCCCCCAAACGGTGTTGAACTGTCCATGATTCGCGCGATAAATATACAGCTCCGACTTAAACCAATCTCCGTTCAAGGCATATCGCACGTGATCCCATTGGCGGCTGCCCATGAAGAAACAGACATCCGAATCGTTTGCTCCTTGCAGGGTGAAGTAATTTACGTTTTCGATCCAGCGCCACTGGCCTGCCGGTCTGTACTGGCCGTCTGCCGGGGCTATCGCCACGACGGAACGAATCGGGAAATGATAGTCGAATCGGATAGACGCGTCCTCGGGATAGTGTTCCATGTTGTTGAAGAGTGCCGCCGTGGCCGCGGCTTCGCCCCCGCGCGAATGGCCCATCACCGCTATTCTGTCGAAGTCGATCGCCACTCCGAGAGGATTGTGTGGGTTTCTGCTCCAGTCTCGCCACAGCTTCAGATGCTCAAGCAGCATCCAGCCTCGGACCGCCTGCTGATTGGGAGGATCGCTCAAGAGCCCGCCGTTGAGAAAATTCTCATCCACCGAGGCCAGGATGAACCCCCTGCTGGCAAGCAATTCACCGAGGTACCGATACCCCGGGTCGGAAAATTCCGCCATCTCATGATTCCCGTGAACGATCAACACAAGTGGAAAAGTCCCCGGCCCTTCCGGTATCCACACAGTCGCATTGAGCGGGAGCTTATCGAAATCATAGCCCCAATATTTCTTTCGAAGATTTCGCTTCCAGCCTTTGAATTCCTTGAAGAATTTCGAAGCGTCGACAGCAGGCGTCGCAATGGTTGGATGGTTGTACTCCGGACGCCTCGGGTTGCCGCCTTTTGCGCCGTAATACACCATGCGGATTTTGTAGCGGCCGGGTTCGCCCGGATTGGCGGCGCGCAAAGCCTCCGGTTGCGGCGATTTCAGCTGCACCTTCATCAGGCCTTCCAGGGAACCGTCGGAAGCGAGGAATGCGATCTCACCCGCGATCGCGGCCAGCGAGAGAACGATCAGCGTGATTGCAATAACCTTCTTTTTTGCAGTTGCCCTGCCGAAGTTCCGGTGCAAGAGCGTCGCGATTGCCGCGCCCAACAATCCCGCGGACAGGCACGCAACTGGGCCCGCCAAAATCCCGACCGGAAAGAACGCCAGCAAGATGACGATGACGCTGCCAAAGATCAATCCTGAGGCCAGGCGCGGCAGTTTCCGCAAAATGGTGAGAGCCAGCGGAACGAGCAGTATCGAGAGGAGGATAATGAACGCTCCGGCAGCAAAACACAGAGCGAAATCAACCCACAACCCAAAACCTGTGCGCAAGTATCGTCCGGCTATGATAGCGCCGAGGACAGCGGCAGAGATGCTTCCCCAGGCGGCGCCGCGGCGAGCTTCCTGCCCTGGCCGAATGTCGGCCCAAAAACGGGAAAACCAGGAACCCACAATGCAAAACAGGTTCACGATGCGTGCGCGATATTTCCGCCGGCTTTCGGCCGGTGTACCCACAGTCGATTCAGGGTCCATAATAAACTCCGGAAAAGGGGACAGTATAACCGGGGACAGTGATTATTTCAGCGGTTTGAGGGCGACACGGGTACCGCTGAAAGGTCCGATCCAGAGCGTGCCGTCAACTTCGATCGCAACACTTGCATTCTGAAGCGGCGATTCTCCGTGGTCCTTCAGGATTTCCTTTACCTGCATCGTTTTCGGATCCAACCTGGCCACGGTCCATCCCTTAAACCCGGCAAAGGTGCCGGATGTGCCCGGCGCAGGGTTTTGGCCTGTGACAAGAATTGTGCTGTCGGGAGCCCACCGGAGGTTGTCCGGCCAGAAATCCACTTTTACGACGGTTTTTTTCAGTGAGCCGTCCATGTCCGAAAATCGCACCAGTTCCTGGGATCCCCACGCAGCCACATAGATTGTCTTGCCGTCCCTGGACACCTCGATTCCATTCGCGCCCGCAAGATCCGTTCCGGCCAATGGTTTCGTGCCGATTCCCTGCTGCCATTTGAGAACGCCTCCAGTCAGCTTGCCGGCCAAAAGGGCGCCCATGCTATCTTTTGAGCTGGGATCGTAGAATTTCGTGGCGACAAAGCCGCCGCCGGGAAGAAATGCGACGGAGTTCAGAGAAACGGTCTTCTCCATCACCACACATCCGATCCATCGGATTGCAGGCTTTGCGCCTGCGGCATCGATTTTGAAAACTTCAACCGCCTCGCGTCCGTGATTGACGGCGAGAAGCGTGGACTTCCGGTTCCCGTCGTCGTGGATGGCGATGCCGTGCGCGCCGAAGGTTTTGCTGTCGGGCGGCCCGGGACACAGAGCGTACGACCTAGAATCGAGTTCATTCAGAGGATTTGGGCCGGGATAAAGTACTTCCCAGGTCCTCTTGGCCGAATCAATAAGATGGAGTCTCCCCGGGCCGTTTTGTTGAACCATGCCGCTGCCGATGATCCAATGCGTGCCGGGCACGCGGGCGAGATCCTCGGCGGCTATTGGGCCGCACACGAAGCTCAAACCGCCAACGGGAGGGCATTCCTCTCCGGCCGCCGCGGCAAAGCAGCTTACGCGTAGAATGCATGGAATTGCCAATAATGCCAGCACAACAATGGTACGCCTCATGCTTACCTCCGAGCTTTTTCTTCAATCACGCAGTCTTGTTGTCGGGTTCTCGCCGAATCGGATCCTTACTTTCCATAGCGAGGGCCTCCTTCGGGGATTACAATATTATGCACGCGGCTCTCTGAAAGATGGAACGAAGATTTATCGGATGCTGTTGCGGGCCATTTGCATCGGTCTCAACCCGCGCAATTCTTGTGAGGGGCGAAGTGGTTATGAATGACGCATTTGAGATCAGAATCCGTTCAGCGGCGACAGCCGGTTGGTGGACACTGCTGATCGCCGCGGGTTTTCTAACGCTTCAATGGATCGCATATCTCTTTTTGATGTTTTTAAAGCCGGCCTGGCTGCTTTCCTTATGGGGACCGGGAATCAGCTGGGATACGCTCGGGCACGACTGGTTCTGGCTGATGGCGATTTTCAAATTCTGCCTTTGGCTCCTGGCACTGCCGGTGCTCTGGCTGACGCTATGGTCGCGCCGATTGCGGAAGCGCTGAATCGGACTGGCGGTCGGTAAAAAGATCTTTTTGCACCTGCTCGGCAGCTGGTTGCAAGTGGGACAAGTCCGTCCATCGCAGAATACTGGATTTCAGGGGGTTGTTTAATGAAACGTCACTTTTTCCATGCTGTTTTCATTCTCTTTGGTATGCAGATGCTGTCGCACGTCGCCGCTATGGCACAGCAGCCGCAAAAGATGACGGTCGAATGGATGCTCGGCGATTCCGCCGAACGGGTCTCAACACCCCCATCCTACGCATGGCTTGAAAATGGCACCGTTCTTATTCTCGACACGCAAAGACCGGCCGGAGAACAGGTCTTCGAGATACTCGATCCCCGGTCCGGCAAACGCCTACCGGCGTTCGATATGAGGAAAGCCCTTGCGAGTCTTAAAACGGTCCTTCCGGAAGAATCGCCTGCCGTTCTCCCCTGGCCCTCCTCCATCGATGCCGCGGGTAAAAATGCTGTTTTTCTGTTTTCCGGAAATGTGCTGCTGCTGGATCTGTCTCAGGCAAAATTCACGCGCATTACGAGAACTCATTTCGTCGAGAAGGCGGCAACGATCTCCCCGGACGGCAAGCGCATTGCATTCGTGCGCGACAACGATTTGTATGTCTTCGAGCTTTCTTCCGGAAAAGAGCAGCGCCTGACACGCGACGGCAGTGAAAGTCTGTTGAACGGTGTGTTCTCCTGGGTTTATTGGGAAGAGATTTTCGACCATCAGGAGGCTGCTTACTGGTGGTCGCCGGACTCAAGGAGCATCGCGTATTTGAGAACGGACGAATCTTCCGTCAGCACAATGTTTTTTCCGGATTTCAAGCCTGACCAGCCGACAGTCCACATTCAGCGGTATCCCAAAGCCGGCCAGCAAAATCCCCGGGCGAATCTCGGGATCACCGATGTAATTGCCGGAAAAACGACGCGGATGCGCCTTCCTGCGGCACCCTACGAGTATATCGTGAAGGTGAAGTGGCTGCCGGGAAGCGACAGGGTCGCCGTTCAAACAATGAACCGGGCTCAAACCGAAGTCACGTTGTCCTTCGTCGATCGTTCCACGGGCAATGGTACAACGATCCTAAAAGAGAACGATGATTGCTGGATGCACTCCTATGACCCGTTTTTCGCCAAGGACGCGAAATATTTCATCTGGGTTTCCGAGCGATCCGGATACGCACATGCCTACCGCTACAGCATGGGGGGCCAGCTGCTCAACAAAATCACGGAAGGCGAGTGGTCCTTATCCCCTTTCGGAGCATTCTCCACGAACAAGGAATCGCCCATCCGTGCACTCGATGAGAAAAGCGGATCCCTGTTCTTCACTGCAAAGGAGGCGTCGCCTCTTGAGTCCCAGCTGTACAGGATCAACCTTGACGGGACCGGATTCACACGTCTTTCGCAGGGCGCCGGCAGCCATCTGCCTCAATTCAGTCCGGATGCAGGCTTCTATCTCGATGCTTATTCGAATGCCGCGACGCCTCCCAGGCTGATGCTCGCCCGGGCGGATGGCACGGAGCTGCAGGTCCTCTCGGCTTCAAGAACCGATCTGATCGCGCCGTTCCCGATGCAATTTCCATCATTCCTGACCATTCCAGCCCGCGATGGTTTTCCGCTGCCGGCACAGATCAGCAGGCCGGCGAATTTTGATCCGGCAAAAAAGTACGCGGTGATCATCTATGTCTATGGCGGACCCGGTTCCGAATCGGTCCGGAATAAGTGGAACGCCAACGAGTGGTCCCAAAGCGTGTTCTTCGACCAGATGTTGTTGAACGAAGGATTTCTCGTCGTCTCCATCGACAATCGCAGTTCCGCCACCATCGGTAAGAAATATGAAAAAAGCATCCGGGGCCAGATGTATGGCGATGTGGAGCTTCACGACCTGGAGTCCGCAGTCGAATGGCTGAAATCACAACCCTTCGTCGATCCGGACCGCGTCGGGATCTGGGGATGGAGCGGCGGCGGTACCTATACGCTGCTTGCTCTCACACGCACTGCGGAATTCAGGGCCGGAATAGCCGTCGCTCCCGTCACCGACTGGCGCTACTACGATACCAAATGGACAGAGACCTGGATGAAGCGCCCGGAGGACAATCCCGATGGGTATCAGAAGACATCCCTGGTGAAACGTGCTGCCAATCTGCATGGCCGGCTTCTCCTGGTCCACGGCACATACGATGACAATGTTCACCCGCAGAACAGCCAGGCATTCATGGACGAGCTGATTAACGCCGGCATATTATTCGATGTCATGGTGTATCCGATGCGCAAACACACTATCGGGGATGCCCCGGCGAGGATTCACCTTTATAAAACCATGCTCGAGTTCTGGAAAAAAAATCTCTGATCGAGCATATTCATACGGAGGAGAACCCCCGTGAGCATGCAATGGCCGGACGGATCCGATGGTTCGATCGGGCCTGTGCTTCTGGACGCGCAGACGATACGAAATCGCATCCGAGAAATGGGATTCCAGATCGC
The DNA here is from genome assembly GCA_035506515.1 of Acidobacteriota bacterium. Lineage (GTDB taxonomy): Bacteria > Acidobacteriota > UBA6911 > UBA6911 > UBA6911 > UBA6911. The sequence continues at coordinate 32,143 of DATJPG010000053.1, read as the reverse complement.
TTGGGACTATCAAGGCAAGGCGCCGCACCTGGTCGCCGTTCTCCGAGGCGCAAGCATTTTTCACGCCGACCTCGTTCGCGCCATTGAGTTGCCTTTGTCTATCGATTTTATCGCCGTTGGCAGCTACGGTAAAATGGACACGAGCAGCGGCGAGGTCCGCATTCTCAAAGATCTGGATGACAGCCTGGAACACAAGGATGTGCTGCTCGTCGAAGACATTGTCGACACAGGCCTGACTCTTCACTATCTGGCGCAAAATCTAAAAGCACGCAATCCGAATTCACTGAAAATCGTGGCGCTTCTCAACAAGCCCGCCCGCCGCAAAATAGATGTGGCCGTGGATTACATCGGCTTCGATATTCCGGACGAATTCGTCGTCGGCTACGGCCTCGATTATGACCAGCGATACCGGAACCTGCCGGACATCCACATTATGCGCAAGTCTTAACCCGCATGATTCGTGAAGCATCTACTGCGGCGGCTTGCTACCGCTTCAATCGTTTATGTGTTTCCCGTTTCCGGTTCCCGGTTTCGAATAGGAGATGTCAACGGGGAACGGGAAACCTGAAACGCGGAACCTCAAAGCGTAAGCAAGATTGCGAATAACTATGCGGGATTACCGGAGACGCGGGACGACGGCTTCCAAGAGCGAGAGAAGCCTGGCGGCTGCGCCTTCGGCCGTCTGCATGACTTCTCCGTGGGTCAGTTTCCCGGGAAGAACCCCGGCGGCCATGTTGGTGATGCAGGATATGCCGAGTACGCGGACTCCCATGTGATTCGCGACAATCACTTCCGAGATGGTCGACATGCCGACGGCATCGGCGCCGAGCGCCCGGCACATGCGAATTTCCGCCGGGGTTTCGTAGCTTGGCCCCGGCAGCCCGATATAGATCCCTTCGCGCAGCACAATTCCTTTTTCACAGGCAACTTCCAGGGTCACTGAGCGCATCGAGGCATCGTAGGCTTCGCTCATGTCCGGGAACCGCGGGCCGAGCGCGTCGAGATTGGGGCCGATCAGCGGATTCGCTCCCGTCAGGTTGATATGGTCGGTGATGAGCATGAGGTCGCCGGGGAGGAACGCCGTATTGATGCCGCCTGCGGCATTCGTAATGATGAGCCGGAGAATACCCAGGCAGCCGAGAATTCTGGCAGGAAACGCGGCTTGTGCGGCGGAATAACCTTCATATAGGTGAAGGCGCCCCTGCATCGCGATCGAAGGCACGCCCGCGAAGTTTCCAATAATCACATTACCAGGGTGTCCAGGAACCGTGGAGGAAGGGAAATGCGGCAGATTGCTGAAGGGGATTACGATGCGGTCCGTAAAGGAATCCGCGCAGGCACCAAGGCCGGAGCCCAAGATGAGCCCCAGCACCGGTGCCCGCCGGCAATGTGTTCGTATGAAATCAACCGTTTCATTGATTGCTGGATACACTGACATCCACTACGGGGTGTTTTTTCGCCTATCCATCAACACATCCGGCATTTATCGATACTTAGGGACGAAAGCTGCGCAGTTTTTTTCGCAGCCGCTTGCGGGCTAAGGCTTGTTTAATCCGCTTCTTTTCGCCAGGCTTCATGTAGAAGGAATGTTTTTTGACATCCTTGATGATATCTTCCTGCTGAACCTTGCGTTTGAAGCGCCTTAATGCGCTTTCAAGGGATTCGCCTTCATTTAAAATGACTTCCGCCAATCGCTAACACCTCCTTCACGACGAGCGCATAAATTACTCTCCGGCCGCCCGACTGTCAAGTCTCTTCCGACTATTCACTGCTTACTTCGCCGGCGACCAGGGTTACGCTGGCCACATAGTCGGCTTCTTCCAGCTCGATGCATTTGACACCCACGGCCGCCCTGGTTTGCGTGTTGCGGATATCTTCGGTGTACAGCTGGATCAGTTTACCCTGAGCTGTGATCAGCATGACGGACGTATCTTCCTGAACGTGGCAGGTGTTCACAACGGCGCCATTTTTCTCGCCCACCTTGATGTTAATCACGCCGGATCCGCCCCGGCCCTGGCACGGATATTCGTCGACATCCGTTCGCTTGCCGAATCCCTTTTCCGTCACGGTGAGGAATTGTCCCGGTCCCTTGAAGGCGGACATCGCCACGACCCTGTCTTCGCCGGTCATGCGGATCCCGATGACGCCTCTGGCGGTGCGGCCCATCTCGCGGACGCCCTTTTCAGAGAAGCGGATCGCTTTTCCCATCCGCGTGGCGAGGAGCACATCGAAGTTCCCGTCCGTGAGCTGGCAGCCGATCAGTTCGTCGTCGTCCGGGACGGATATTGCGATGATCCCAGAGCTTCTCGGATTGCCGAACTCATCCAGTGCTGTCTTTTTGACAAACCCGTTGTGCGTAGCCATCACGACATATTCGTTCGTGTCGAAGCCTTTTACGGCGATGATGTCGGCGATTTTTTCATCTTTGCCCATGTTGACGAGGTTGACGATCGCCTTGCCTTTTCCCGCCGTCCCCACATCCGGGATTTCGTACACTTTCAGCCAATAGACCTGGCCCCGGTTGGTAAACACGAGCAGGTAGCTGTGCGTGGAGGCGACGAATACGTGATCGATAAAGTCCTCGTCGCGCGTCGTCATCCCGATGCGTCCTTTGCCGCCGCGGCCCTGCGGGTGATAGAGTGACGCCGCCGTGCGTTTGATATATCCCGAGTGCGTGACCGTGATGACGACATCTTCGTCTGCAATGAGGTCTTCGAGCGTAAGTTCCACCTCTTCGTCCACGATCTGCGTCCGCCTTTCGTCGCCGTACCGTTCCTGCACCTCCCGCAGTTCCGCGACCACAACACTCTCCAAAACCTTTTCGCTTGCCAGGATTTCTTTGAGACGGGCGATGAGCTTCAGGATTTCTTCATATTCGGCAACGATCTTTTCCCGCTCGAGCCCGGTCAGCCGCTGCAGGCGCATGTCCAGGATGGCCTGCGCCTGTTCGGCGCTGAACTGAAACTGCGTCATCAGTCCCTCTTTGGCGACGGCAGGTTCTTTGGAAGCCCGGATCAGGGCGATCACCGCATCCAGCATGTCCAGGGCGCGCTTGAGTCCTTCGAGGATGTGGGCGCGCGCCGTGGCTTTCCCGAGTTCGAAGATGGTCCTTCTTCGAACGACCTCTTTCCGGTGCTCGATAAAGCAGAAAAGCGCCTCGCGCAGAGTCAGAATTCTGGGCTGGTTCTGCACGATCGCCAGCATGATGATGCCGAAGCTCGATTGCATCGGCGTCATCTTGTACAGGTTGTTCAGGACCACCTGCGCCGGCTCGTCTTTTTTGAGCTCGATGACGATCCGCATGCCATCGCGGTCGGATTCGTCGCGCAGATCCGAAATTCCCTCGATTTTCTTGTCGCGGACCAGTTCGGCGATGCGCTCGATCAGCTTCGCCTTATTGACCTGGTAGGGAATCTCCGTCACGATGATCGATTCCCGTTCGCGGGACATTTTTTCGATCGCGGCGCGCGCACGCATGACCACAATGCCGCGGCCGCTCTCATATGCCGTTCGTATGCCACTGCGCCCATAGATAAATCCAGCCGTCGGGAAGTCCGGACCCGGAACGAACGCCATCAGTTCGTCGAGCGACGCACCCGGGTTTTCTATGAGGAGGACCGTCGCGTTGATGATCTCCGATATGTTATGCGGGGGGATATTGGTTGCCATCCCGACCGCGATCCCAGCAGAACCATTGACCAGGAGATTGGGGAATTTGGCCGGGAGAACGAGCGGTTCGGTCAGTGATTCGTCATAGTTCGGACCAAAATCGACCGTGTCCTTGTCCAGATCGGCCAAAAGCTCATCTGAGAGCCTCGCCATTCGGACTTCCGTGTAGCGCATGGCCGCGGCACTGTCCCCGTCGACGGATCCGAAATTTCCTTGCCCGTCGATCAGCGGGTACCGGACGGACCAAGCCTGGACCAGGCGCACAATCGTGTCGTAAACCGCGCTGTCCCCGTGCGGGTGGTACTTACCGATGACGTCGCCGACGATGCGCGCCGATTTCTTGTATGGCTTGTTGTGGGTGTTGCCCAGGTCGTACATGGCATACAACACGCGCCGGTGGACGGGTTTGAGTCCGTCGCGTACATCAGGCAGGGCTCTGCCGATGATGACGCTCATGGCATAGTCCAGGTAGGACTTGCGCATTTCATCGATGATGTTTACGGGGATCTGCTCGAGAGCTTCATTCATAGAGATGGCGCTTAAATGTCAAGATTTCGAACGTTAAGAGCGTTGTCCTCAATGAAGCGGCGCCTGGGTTCCACGGCGTCTCCCATAAGGATTGTGAAAATGGCATCTGTCTGAACGGCATCGTCGATCGAGACTTTCAGAAGAGTGCGCGTTTCGGGATTCATGGTCGTTTCCCAAAGCTGTACCGGATTCATTTCCCCCAGACCTTTGTAACGCTGCATCGTCAAATCCTTCTTCCCGAGGGAGAGCAGGTAACTCAACAGTTCCCCCGGCGAATTTACGGCAACCGCGTTTCCATTTTCCTTCACGGTCAACGGCGGTTTTTCCAGCGGCACCAATTCCGAATAAAGCTCGAACAGGCGCTGCCACTCTGCCGAGGATAAAAATTCCCAATTGAGAGAAACTCTATTCCCGTTGGACTTGTTGTCGGCGACGAGGGAGCGGAGCCCGTGCTCTTCGTCGACCAGGACTGTGGATTCATAGCCGATCTGTTCCAGAACCCGGCCAAGTTCGGCAAGCACCTCTTCGTCCTTGAAAAGCTGTTTCAGCGAAAATCCGCTGCTCAGGAGGCCGCCTTCACCCGCCACAAACTGCAGCACGCGGTTGAGCAGGTTTTTGTCCTGAAGACGCCGATTCAGTTTCTCGAAAACTGTTGTCTGTTCGTGCACGCCCCGCATCAGTTTGACCAGCTGCGGACCGCTGTATTGTCTCCCGCTCTTTTCCGCAACGATCACAACTCCTTCGGTCGCGCGTTTCATCAGGTACTCTTCCATCTCATGCTCGTTTTTCAGGTAGTTGATGGACTTGCCGTGCTTGATGCCGTAGAGAGGAGGTTGCGCGATGTAGATGTGTCCTTTCTCGAGCAACTCGGGCATCTGCCGGTAAAAGAACGTGAGCAGCAGCGTCCGGATGTGCGAGCCGTCAACATCGGCATCGGTCATGATGATGATGCGGTGATACCGCAACTTTTCGGTCGTAAAATCTTCTTTCCCGATGCCGGTTCCAAAGGCGGAAATCATCGTCGCGATTTCCGCGTTGCCGAGCAGCCTGTCGAAGCGCGCTTTCTCCACATTGAGGATTTTTCCCCTCAGCGGAAGAATTGCCTGAAACTTTCGGTCGCGGCCCTGCTTCGCCGATCCTCCCGCGCTGTCGCCCTCGACGATAAAGATTTCGCAAAATTTGGGGTCGCGTTCCTGGCAATCCGCGAGCTTGCCGGGCAGTAGGGCCGTATCCAGGGCGCCCTTGCGCCGCGTCAGGTCCCGGGCTTTGCGCGCAGCCTCGCGCGCACGCGCCGCCTCGATCGCTTTGCTGAGAATCCTGCGCGCCAGCGCGGGATTTTCCTCCAGGAAAGCGCCGAGGCTCTCATTGACGGCATTCTCCACAAGCCCCTTGACCTCGCTGTTCCCGAGCTTGGTTTTGGTCTGCCCCTCGAATTGCGGATTTCTCAGCTTGACGCTGACGACGGCAACCAGACCCTCTCGCACATCCTCCCCCGTCGGATTCTCCTTCAGATCTTTCAAAAGATCTTCCGCCTGGGCATACGCATTGATCGTGCGGGTCAGCGCCGCCCTGAATCCCGACAGATGTGAACCGCCCTCGTGGGTGTTGATGTTGTTCGCGAAGGAAAAGATCGTCTCGCTGTATCCGTCGTTGTACTGCATGGACACTTCCACGATGACTTCTTCCTTCTTCGTCTCGAAATAAATGGGCTTGGGGTGGAGAACGTTTTTGTTTTTGTTCAGGTACTCTATGAATGAAGAAATGCCGCCTTCATACTTGAACACCTCACGGCGATCCGAGCGCAGATCCTCGAGGACGATCTCGAGTCCTTTGTTGAGGAAGGAAAGCTCGCGCAATCTCGCGGCAATCGTGTCATAGCTGAACTCCAGCGATTCAAATATCTCGCTGTCCGGGACAAAAGTAATTTTCGTGCCGCGGCGCTTGGTCGTTCCCGTCTGGCGGAATTCGGTTACAGGCTTTCCTCGTTCGTAGCTTTGCTCGAAAACGTTTCCGCCTCTCCAGATTTCAAGATCGAGGCGCTGGCTTAAGGCATTCACCACCGAAACGCCGACGCCGTGCAGGCCCCCGGAGACTTTGTAGGAATCGTTATCGAACTTTCCGCCGGCGTGCAGAACCGTCAATACAACTTCTGCCGCCGATTTTTGTGTCTGCTCGTGAAAATCCGTCGGAATGCCGCGTCCATTATCGATGACTGTAACACTGTTGTTGATGTGAATCGTAACTTCGACCCGATCGCAGAAACCGTTGAGCGCCTCATCGACGGAATTATCGACCACCTCATAAATCAGGTGATGCAAACCCTCGATTCCGGTGGAGCCGATATACATCGCCGGACGCAAGCGGACTGCTTCCAAACCCTCCAGCACTTTTATTTTATCCGCCCCGTAAGCTTCACCTTCGTCGTTTGGCTCTCCGGGCATGCGGATATTTTCATTTTCGGGCGAAATTATGTTTTCATTCATGCCGGATTTTCTTCAATTTGGATGAGAAACCTGGTTAACTCAAAACCCTACAACCTATTTATTTCCAATAAATTATTTAAGCGTTTACAGCAATTGAATTATAGCACAAAGCAGCGGTGAAGCGGAGGGAAATTCTTAAGGATATACAGCATCTATGTTGTTTGTTTACATATATTTAAACTAAGGACGGCATCTTATTGCTTTAGTGAAACGACTTGCCAGATCAACGGGCGTCCAAAACAGGTAAAATTTCGCCGTTTTTTACCTCAAAATGCGTCGTTCGTTCAGGGATTGAGGGGAGAAGAAAATCTTTTGCGGAAGTTAAAAAAGTCTGAGTTCGTTGAGACAGGAATTTCAGAAACACATCGATTCTCACCGTATCCAGTTCGGCTTCGGCATCGTCCACAAGAAACACCGGATAATGACCATGTGTTTTGCGATGGATTTCCATTTGGGAAAAATACAGGGAGAGCAGGCACGATCGCTGTTGTCCTGACGAACCGAAATCTACCAGAGACTTGCCGTTCACATACAGTTTGAGATCATCGCGGTGCGGTCCCACGGACGTGTATCCGGTTTTTCTGTCGCTCGTTCTTGCCCGGTACAGCCGCTGTCTGAAGCACTCCTCGATTGCGGGCACATCCAGCGGTTCGTCTGTTATTGTCGAGACATAGTGCATTTTCAAAGATTCCGCGCCAAAAAGACCCTGAGGAAGCTCCTGTTTCATCTGTTCCACGTAGCGCATTCGATTTGAGAGAATGCGTGCGCCCGGTTTTATAACGGCCTCGTCCCAGCTATCCATCAGATTTTCATCCATGGGATTGGATCCTTCGCGCAGGGATGAGAGAACCCTGTTTCGCTGTTTCAGAGACCGGCTGTAGGCTGCAAGATAATGAACGTGACCGGGAAACAGGGTAACCATTGCCCGATCCAAAAATGCGCGTCGATCCGCAGGCGCACCTCTAACGACGTTCAGGTGTTCGCGTGTAAAGGCCAGAATATGCAGGTGTCCCACAAATTCATCCAGCGGCACTTGCTTTCCCAGCAGAAACAGTTTTTTATCGATTTGCGTGATCGTAACCTGGAGGGTGCGGGAAAGAGTTCCGTGTTCCACGGTCCCCTCCACCCGGCATTCGGACCGGCCGTGCTGAATACAGTCTTTGGGATTCGCGGTTCGAAAACTCTTCCCGTATCCGAGAAGATAGATGGATTCCAGGAGATTCGTTTTTCCCTGGCCGTTCCGGCCGGAAAAAAGATTGGCATCCGCGGAGGGGATGATCTCCACTTCGCCGATGTTCCGGTAATTGAAGAGACGCAGTCTTGTGAGCTTCACTCCTAAAACTTCATAGGCATGACGACATATCGATAATCCAGATCGGAGCCTCCGATGGGTCGCAGGAGGCCTTGTGTCTCCGAATCTTTCAGGGCGATCGATATGGAGTCTGATCCGCAAATGCCGACAAAATCCAGAAGATACAGAGGGTTGAATCCGATATCGAGGTTTTCTCCTCCAAATTCCACGGCCACGATTTCTCTTGCTTCGCCTGCCTCGGCGCAACTGGCTGTCAACTCGAGAGATCCTGTTTTAAAGGACAGACGGATAGCCTTCAGTTTCTCGTCCGACATGATCGCAGCTCTGCGAATCCCGTCTCCGAACTCTCTTGTCGATGCGACGACAAACTTGTCGTTTTCACGGGGAATGACCAATTCGTAATTCGGAAATTGTCCGGCCAGCACTCGCGACACAAGTTTACGGTTTCCAAGAGCGAAGAAGAGATGATTTTCATCCCTTCCGAATTCCAACATCGCGTCCTGATCGCCAATCAGCTTCATGATTTCGATGAGGGTCTTTCTTGGAATCAGCGCGCGCACCTCAACATCCAATCCCGGGACCTCCATGCTTTTGCTTACGAGCGCGAGCCGATGGCCATCGGTTGCGACCATCCGGATTTCACCCGGCAGCAAGGCGAGAAGCGCTCCATTCAGGGAGTACCTCGATTCCTCCTGCGTGATGGCAAACATGGTTCTCTGGATCATGCTTCGCAATAGGCCGGCCGGAATCTGCGCAGTTACGGGCGCGGCTTCCGGAATGGACGGGAAATTTTCCTTGGGCAGCGCCACGATCTTGTAATGAGAGTTTCCGCAGCGCAACTCCACCCAGTCGTTTTCAAGAAGGGCAAAACCCACATCGGATCCGTCCGGAAGAAGTCGAACAATATCGAATAAACGCCTGGCCGAAATGGTCGTCGTTCCTTCTCTGTCAACCGATACCGCGCAGCCGCAGCGAATCGTTACATCCAGGTCCGTGGCAGTTATTTCGAGACGTCCTTCCGTCGCTTCCAGAAGAATATTGGAGAGAATGGGAATGGTGCTTTTCTTCTCTATGACGCCCTGAACAAGATTGAGCTCATTCAACAATGCGTTTCTCGATACCGTGAATTTCATGAAGGACGCTCCTTGGAAAATAACCGGGAAACTGCCACAGCTGTCGCGGTGATTATACCGCGTACTCGCGTTTCAATTTCACGAAAAAACAGTGTGTGCATGGCTTATTACTACTTATCCTGATAATCAATTCAATAACTATTACCTAGAAGTAGTAGTAGGTCCTGTGAATTTGTGGAAATATGCGCTACGCCCAATACTATAAGCGAGATAGGTTGTGAATTTAAAGATACTCGCAGTGTGAAAAAGAGAAATATTCTGTGGATGGATGCCTACAACCGGAAATCCACAGGCCCGGTGGATCAACACCCTGTTGAAAAAAGGCGAATCGTTTTGAATTCATACCTTTGATTTCTGGAAAACGCAGTGAGAATCCTGTGTATAAAAGATTTCGGATTTTCGATTCCAGATTCACGATTCTGGAATCAGGTTGCCGATAGAGCTGAATTGAATCTGGAATTGAAAATCCGAAATCGAGAATTTTTTTTCAGCGCAGTGATTTGACGATCGCGTTTACGGCGGCGGAAATTTCGGAATCCTTTTTTCGCAAGGAGTCGATTTTCCGGATGGAGTGGAGAACGGTCGTATGATGCTTTCCGCCGAAATCTCTTCCGATCTGCGGCAGGGACTCGTTGGTGAGCTCCTTGCAGATGTACATGGCGATTTGTCTCGGCACCGCAATCGGCTTGGAGTTATTTTTCGCCTTCAGTTGAGCGGGCTTCAGGGAAAAGAATGAGGCGACGGCACGAAGGATCATCTGGGAAGAGACGGAGGAGTTTTCCTCGGTGGTAAATCCTTTCAGAACATCCTTGGCGTAAGCGACGTCGATATCGGATGCGTCCATTCCATCCAGCGAAGCGCGGGCGCTGAGCCGGTTCAGGGCCCCTTCCAGCTCCCGTATATTGGAGCGGATGCCGCCTGCGATGTACAGCGCGACGTCATTACGGAGTTTGAGGGATTCCGATTCCGCCTTTTTCCTTAAAATTGCCAGTTTGGTTTCGAGGTCCGGCGGCTGAATATCCGCAATCAATCCCCATTCGAATCTGGAGTGCAGTCGTTCTTCAAGGGTCGGAATCTGCTTCGGCGGGCAATCGCTTGTGATCACAATCTGCTTCTGGGCGTCGTACAAAGCGTTGAATGTGTGGAAAAACTCTTCCTGGGTTCGTTCTTTGCCCGCGATGAACTGGATGTCGTCCATCAACAACACGTCTATATTCCGGTATTTGTGGCGAAATTGAATCGTGCGGTCAAAGCGGATGGCGTTTACGAGCTCATTCATAAACTTTTCCGACGACATATAGGTCAATCGGACACTCTTGTTGCGCTTCTGGATGAGATTGCCCACCGCGTGCATCAAATGGGTTTTTCCCAATCCCACACCGCCATAGAGGTACAGTGGATTATAAGCCTTGGATGGACGTTCCGCCACGGCCAGGGCAGCGGCATGCGCCAGTTGGTTGCTGGTTCCCACCACGAATGTGTCGAAAGTGTATTTCGGAATCAAAAGCGGGGGCGAGTCCAATGAATCGGCAGTGGCTTTGGCCACCACGGGTTCAGGAGCGGTAGCAGCATCGGACGTGACGTGGAGTGTGATTGCGGATTTGTAAACTTTGCCGGCCGCTTCCTGAAGCAGGTCGGAATAATTTTCAATCAGGCACTGCTTGAAACTTTCCGTCGGAACCGCCAGGCGCAGAACCCCGTTTTCACAGCCTTGGTAGGTAATCGGCCTGAACCAGGTATCAAAACACTGCCGGTTAGTGTGTTTTTCTATTGCCGAAAGGACTTGGTTCCAAGAGTGCATGATCGCTTTTCCGGCAGGCATATGGAAAAATACCACCGACAGGCATCCTGTTTTCCACAGACTTTTCCACAGCTGTGGAAAACGGTGCCTCTCAGCAGCACAACTCCATGCCGTTTGCTGCTTCCTGAAAAACCAAAATGTCAGGATTTCGCGTGATTCCGCGTTTTGTCTTCCTCAACAACGGCGGGAAAGGTAGCACACGGCGTTTAGTACATTCAACAAAAAAAAGACTTGGAATAAAAATTTCTTCGGCATTATAAATTCCCAGTAACCATGCGGGTTTTATGGGCCTTCTATCTATTAAACACCGGTAAATAAAGGGAAAATAAGGGCTCGGACAATATTATACTTCCTATTAAAAAAAATATAGGATATTTGATCATAATTCCTGCCCGCGGACCACGTTCACGAAAAACGCCAACTCCTGAAGGCCTGCCCAAGGGACATGAACGCAACCGGCCGGGAAGGAACGATATTTAGCACGGATTGGCCCCCCGGGCCTTTGGGCCGAAGCACACTAAGAATGCGGCGATGACGAGGGGTATTCCTTGAAATAGGGACGTAATCTCTGGTACGTGGCGGGTAGTTCCTCAGGAAGGACGCGGGTTTCACCCACAACAGAAACAAAATTCGAATCTCCCGCCCACCTGGGAAGCACGTGCATGTGCAGGTGATGTTCTACCCCGGCGCCGGCCGCTCGGCCGAGATTGAATCCCATGTTGAACCCGCCGGGCCGGTATTCGCGGCGGAGTGCGTCTTCGCACAGGCGGGCGAGTTCGATCATTTCGTGGAGCTCTTCGGGCGTGGCTTCGCTCAGCGAGGGGATGTGGCGCTTTGCCACAATCAGCAGGTGTCCGGAGGTGTATGGGAATAAATTCAGGATCACGTAGGAGGTGCGGCCGCGGCAGAGGAGAAAGTTCTCCTCATCCCGGCTCTCCTCGAGCATACGGCAGAAGACACACGTCGTCTCCTGGTCAGCGTTGCGGATATACGCGAAACGCCAGGGGGTCCAGAGACGGTCCATTACAGGTTCACGAGGTCCTTGATTTCCTTGCCCGGCTTGAAATACGGAACTTTTTTGGCCGGGACGCTTACGCCGGTTCCCGTTTTGGGATTTCGGCCCTGGCGGGAGGAGCGATTGCGAATCCTGAAGGAGCCGAATCCGCGCAATTCGATCTTCTCGCCACGCTGGAGAGATTCGGTAATGCTGTCCAGAACAGTCTGGACGATCACCTCAGCATCCTTTTTGGTCAGTTCCGATTCATTGGCAACTTCTTCTACTAGTTCTGCTTTTGTCATTACTTTCTATCTCCAGAGGTATTGAAACCGTATGTGGGATTCCGAACGGTCGGGGCTCAGCGAAAGGGCCGACCTGGATTCTCCCAGAAGGATATCGAGAATGGAAAAGCTTTTCTTTACCGGGCTGACGATTTTTGGTTCACCCTCAATGCCGGATATCTTTGCGGCGTAGTCGATGGCGTCCTGATAGGTGCCCAGTTCATCCACAAGCCCGTCCGCCTTCGCTTCCTGGCCCGTGTACACTCGCCCGTCGGCAAGCTTGCGCACCTCTTCGTCCTTCATTTTCCGGCTGCTTGCGACCGTGGAAACGAATTGGGTGTACATGTTGTTGATCAGAGACTGGAAATAGATCTTTTCCTCACCGGTGAGCGGACGCGTTCCGGAACCTGCATCCTTGAAGGTGCCGCTCTTGATGACGATATTTTCCATTTTAGCCCATCGGAGCAGATCGCCGTAATTATACCATTCCGCGATGACACCGATGCTTCCCGTGACAGTCCCCGGGTTGGCGAAAATCTTGTCGGCGCCGCACGCGACGTAGTACCCGCCCGAAGCGGCGACAGATCCCATGCTGATGACCACTTTCTTCTTCGTTTCCGTGCGGAATTTCTTGATCGCCTCGTAAATTTCCTGGGAAGCTGCGACACCCCCGCCTGGGCTGTTAATGCGAATGACGACGGACTTGACTCCGGTGCGCTTGCCGAAATCTTTGAGCTGATCGACAAAATCCTTCGAGTCGGAAATGACTCCTTCCAGATCGAGGGAGGCGATCTGGTTTCCAGAAAGAGATAAACCGGGGGAGTTTTCGCCGGCCAGGTACACAACGGCGGCAAGCAGGCAAAGGGCGACAAACAGAAAAGCTCCCCCTCCGACGATAATCCAAAGCAACAGGTTCGATCGTTTCTGTGGCATCTTCAGTTATCGAGCCGCAGCGGCAGGTTACTCCGTTTCAGTTTTCTTAAAACGCTGTAACTGCTCGCCCAGACGCTCGCCCATTGAGGCATTCCCCGAATCGGCGGAAGCCAGGTAAGAAGTAAACTCCAGCCTGGGCTCATCTTCCTTCATCGCCTTCAGGCTCAGACCGATCTTTTTCTCCTGCAGATTCAGCTTGATGACCTTCATCTCGATATCCTGGCCGACATTGAGGAACTCGGTCGGTTTTTCGACATGCTTTTCATCCAACTCGGAAACATGACACAAGCCCTCGATGCCTTCTTCGAGTTCCACAAAGGCGCCGAAGTTCGTCATGCGAACGACCTTTCCCTTCACGGTATCGCCCATGTTATGCCGGCTGAACCAATCTTCCCAGCGGTCGGGCTCCAGCTGTTTGATGCCAAGGGAAAGCTTCTGGTTCGCCGCATCGATGCTCAGAATAACCGCCTGCACTTCGTCGCCCTTCTTCAGGATTTCCGAAGGATGCTTCGTGCGCTTGGTCCAGGATATATCGGAAACATGAACGAGTCCGTCGATCCCTTCTTCAACCTCGATGAAGGCGCCGAAATCGGTAATATTCCGGACTTTTCCGGTGATCACCGTTCCCGGGGCATAGCGGGCTTCGATGACATCCCACGGATTCGGTTCCGTCTGCTTGAGGCCGAGGGAAATGCGCCGGGAATCGACATCGATGTCAAGAACGACGGAGTCCACGGTGTCGCCGACGTTCAGAATTTTCGACGGATGTTTCACTCGTTTGTTCCAGGTCATTTCCGAGATGTGGATCAACCCTTCCACTCCGGGTTCCAGTTCCACGAATGCCCCGTAATCGGTCAGGCTAACCACTTTCCCCTGCACGCGCATATTCTTGGGATAGCGCATATCGGCATGCAGCCAGGGGTCTTCGCTCAACTGCTTGTAACCCAGGGAAACGCGACCGTCTTCCTTCGTGAATTTGATGACTTTGACGGTAAGCTTATCTCCGACCGAGAACAACTCCGAAGGATGGTTGACCCGTCCCCACGACATATCCGTAATGTGCAGAAGACCGTCCACGCCACCCAGGTCGATGAAAGCTCCGTAGTCGGTAATGTTTTTAACGACGCCTTCCATTACCTTTCCGCCTTCGAGGACTTCCATGGTTTTTGCTTTTTCTTCCTTCATGGATTCTTCGAGAACTGCTTTGCGGGAGAGCACGATGTTGCCGCGTTTCTTATTCACCTTGATAACGCGCATTTCAAACTCTTCGCCGCGCAGGCTGTCGAGATTGCGCACCGGGCGGACATCGATCTGAGATCCGGGCAGGAAAGCTCGGACGCCAATGTCGACCGCGAGGCCGCCTTTAATGCGCTCGATCACGCGCCCCTTCACGACGGTCCCTTCCCTGTAGGCGCGCTCGATCTCATCCCAGATCTTCATTCGCTCGGCCTTTTCCCTGGAAAGGACGACATAGCCGTTGGAATCCTCTGTCTGTTCGAGAAACACGTCGATCGCATCGCCGGGTTTGACGGTGACCTGGCCGCGGTCATTGGTGAACTGTTCGATCGGGATAATCCCTTCAGACTTAAATCCCACATCGACAATCACTCCGCTGCCCGAGATAGCGATGACTCTTCCCCGGATGACCTCTCCCTCAGAGAAACTCTGAGTTCTTCCTTCGTAGGCTTCCAGGAGTTTCTCGAAACTGTTCTCATCATCCTTTACTTCGGCTCCCGTCACGGACGGCTTCTCCTGGTTGACGGACGCTTCCTGCCTCGAAAGCTCCTCCGCCGCAGGTTGCGTTTTGTTGACATCTACTGACATTCACTCCTCCTAAATTAGTTCCCAGTACGCCAAGCGCAATTGAGGAACCGTATATTTTGCGAAACTATTAGTGCAGTTGGATATGGATCGGAAAGCGAGCTAGCTGCGTTTTTTTGATATATCCGGTGAGGCAAATCCAAATGTCCACATCCTAATATCACGAGAGATTTAAGCCAATATCTATAACTCTTTCAATGATTATTGTCAAGACTGCGGCAGCTTCTCGCTCCATCTGTAAGGCCCGTCGAAGGCGCCTGTTCGGGCGGGAATTCCAGCCGCTTTGCTGACGGTCAGGAAGATGAATTGACCCGGGTGGATCATGTAAGGCAGGATATTCAGAGCCGGGATCATCGCAACGGCCCGCCGAACGGAGAATGGCGGATGTCTGAACCGTGGGCGCAATTTCAGAATCTATGAAGGACGCAACTCGGATACCCCCAAAATCGTCATTGCCAGACAATTTGCCTGCCGGCAATTCCAAACCCTGGTCTGAACGACTGCTGTCGGTGTTTTCCGACGTCCGCGCCGGGGAAAGCGCGAGCGCCCTGCTGCTCCTGTTCGCCGTCTTCCTTCTGCTCGGTGCATATTACCTTTTAAAGCCGGTCCGGGAGGCGCTGATCCTTTCCGAAAACGGCGCAGAGGTAAAGTCGTATTCGGCCGCAGGGCAAGCGTTGCTGCTGCTGTGCATTATTCCACTGTACGGCTGGGTTGCGAGCAAAGTGAACCGGGCACGATTACTGACCGGGTTGACGGTGTTTTTCGCCATGAACCTGGCCATCTTCTGGTTCCTGGGCGTTCGGGGGTTCCGGGAAGGCGTGATCTTTTATATCTGGCTGGGTATTTTCAACGTCTTTATGGTGTCCCAGTTCTGGGCTTTTGCCAACGATATCTATACTGAGGAACAGGGCAAGCGGGTGTTTCCTCTAATAGGCGTAGGCATGAGCGTGGGTGCGTGGGCGGGTGCCTCCATGGTCTCGCCGATGATCGAAAAATTCCATCTGAGCCCGTACGCTCTCATGTTGATCGCTGCCGGCATCCTGCTGGTCAGTCTCAGCCTGATCCTGACCGTGAACGCGCGCGAAATCCGCTTGGCGCCTGCGGAAGCCGCTCAGAGCTTCCTGAAACCGCTCGGCAAAGAGGGCGGATTTCAGCTCATTCTACGGGACAAGTATCTTTTCTGGATCGCGGTTCTGATCGTTCTGCTTAATCTGGTGAACACGACCGGCGAGTACATTCTGGGCAAATTGGTGAAGGAATTAGCGGTCCAGGCGGGAGGGAATTCCAAAGTTTTCATCAGCGAGTTTTATGGCCACTTTTACAGCGCGGTCAACCTGCTGGGCTTAATGCTGCAGGCCTTCGCCACGTCCCGCATCATTCGCACAATCGGCGTTCGCGGGGCACTATTTGTGCTGCCGCTTCTGGCACTGGTCAGTTATTCGACGCTGGCGCTAGTGCCTCTCCTGGTCGTCGTGCGATGGACGAAGATCCTGGAAAACAGCACGGACTATTCGATCATGAATACCGTTCGGCATGCACTCTGGCTGCCGACTTCGCGGGAGGCGAAATATAAGGCCAAAGCAGCGATTGATACTTTCTGCATGCGCGGCGGAGACGTCCTCCAGGCGGGCGTCGTTTTTGTAGGGAGTTCTGCGGGTATCGGCATCACGGGATTTTCATGGCTGAACGTTACCATGACGGTGATATGGCTGCTGGCGGCCGGCCGGATTTACTCGGAGCACCGGAAGCTTGAAATCGGAAAGCCGGTGCCAAGGCGTTAGAACCTGACTTAACCGGCTTTGGGGGAAAATCTCGGTGTCCGTTCACAACATGCTGATACATGGCGTTGATTTGTTTTTTGCATTTTGAACCGCGAAGACCGCGAAGAAAAAATTTTGGCTCATTTAGCTGCCGAGCAAATAATCCCTATCGGCTACAAAGAGGTTGTGCTAGATGGTGGATATCGGGCCGATCGCTGGGTTGATGAATGCATGCTCGTCGAATACAAAAAAATATTTCTTCTTTGCGGTCTTCGAGGTCTTCGCGATTCAATTTTGTCGGATCGCACTTCTCAAAATTGTCTGCGCGATCCAGCGTTTGTATCCGTTCACAGCTTTTTGACCATCATCCTCAAGGACTCGCTGGAGTTGAGCAGCGCGTCCATCGCAATCTGTCCGGAATCCTGACTCGACTTTTTTTTGCTCGCGCCCGATTCAACCATCACCCACAAACGTTCGCGAATTGTTTGAGGCAGGACACTGTCCAGGTATTCCGCGGCCAGACCACGCAATGTTTTGTCGTCGGTGTGCAGGGCCCGGAAAGCGATTTTGATCGGCTCGCGCGGCAGCACGGTCGCAAATAGAGAAAACACGTGCTCGAGGCTCTGGTCGGCGCGCTCACGAAGAATTTCGTCCAGAAAGGCATTCACGTCTTTTTCCGTCCGCTTTTCAAGCGACCGGCGCGAGTTCCACAGCGGGCGGGCGACCCGCAGCTCGCGCTCTGCCGCCGCAAAGACAGCATCCGCGGGAACCTTTAAATTAGGCCGGCGCAAAAGCAGCAAGTCCAGTGCGCGCGAGGACTGGAAACGCACTTCAAAGCGGGCATCATCCAGACCCGCGAGGAGTCCGTGGACGGCCAGCTGTGAGTCGGTATGCGCAAGAATTCTCGGGATGCGCCGTCTTACGCCGAACGGGGTGTCCGGATTTGTGAGATGATCCACCAGTAATCCCGTGAAAGGTTGCGGGTGGCGCTCCAGTACTTCGCGAACTGCGTCCCGAACTTCGTCCCAGGCCAGAAGGCGCAACAATTGAGTGGCGGCCACGGGCGTGAGCTTTTCGATGCCTTTTGTCGCCGCAATCACGCGCTTGCTGTCTCCGGACCGAAGCTCCCGGATCAGGTCGAGCGTCGCATCGGTTGCCCGCGGTGATGCGATCGACAGATCCGACGGCGCTATCGGCCGCGGAAGCATCGCCGCACGAGAGGGCAGCAGAACGCTGCGAGTCGTAAAATCCTGGATTTCGCCCAGATCGAATTCCACGGCGCGGTCCACAAGCCGCTGTTGCACAAGCCTGGCGTAAGCCTTGTCCATGTGCAGCGAAATCCAGATCGCCGATGCGGCCAGCGCAAGAACAACGCCGAGGAGCACCGTCGGGATGAGCGGGGGCTCCACCCACAGGAGAAGCTGCACCACTCCGCTGCCCAATGCGTCGCCTGCCCGGTCGCACACAACGTCAATCAGCGTCTTTGCCGCCCGCTTTTCGTTTTTGGGCACGGGCGTGTACAACAATTCATATGCCGACCGGTACAAAGATCCCCGCAGCACGAATTCCGTCGATCGGGCCAACGTATACACCGGGAAGCCGGGCACGAGCAGGGAGCCGAGAGCGCCGACTCCAACACTCAGCGGCAGTGAAGAAAGCGTGCGCCCGATTCCCACATTGTGAAGCGTCCGCCGCGCCAACCACGTCTGGGCGAGAAAGGTCAGGATCTGGGTTGAAATATAGAAGCGCGCAAAAAAGCGCAGCAGATCGGCGCCTTTGTCGTAAGTCACGCTCGCGCCCGATTTGAAAAGGTAATCCAATATGGTGGCGGACGAGGTGCCTGCCATCACAACCAGCGCGATCATCACGAGATAGGGAGCACGCCGGAAAATTCTTACGGGCGAGACGATGTCGTCCACGGGGGAAAACACTTGCGTAGAGGATTGCGGTGATATACGCCGCTCAAACAGCAGGAGCAGCGCACAGAATAGGTGAAATACGATCAGGAGCAGAAGCACGCTTTCGGCGGAAGAAAGCTTTGCAACGCGTTCGGCCAGGATGCCTCCCAGGATGCCTCCCAGTGTGCCGAAACCCGTAATCCGCCCAAAAACCTGTTTTGCCGTCCTCGGGTCGAAGGCTTCAGCCATGAGCGACCAGAAGCCGGAAAGAAGGATCGCCCCCAATGCGACTACGTGAAAATAGATGACGAGGGACCATGGACCCGGCGAATCGTGCACATGGGAATACTCGATATAGTGCAGGACCGAGCTCAGGATAAATCCTGCCGGCACGACCCTAGAAGGGCCGAGGCGGCTCATCAGGCGGGCAAACAGAAAAACCAGTACGATGGATAAGATGACGGCCGCGATGACTGCCTTAGGCAAATCTGATGCCGGGTAGTTGGATAAAAAGAAGGAATCGCGCACGGCCTTCCCAGCCACCTGATGGGCCATCATCAGGGCAGCACCAGCCATTGCAATAAAAGCAGTCCTGCTATTTGCCAATGCAGCGACCCCGATTCAAATTATGGGACCCACAACACCATCCGCGATTTCTTGCCGACTTCCGCTGCGAGTTCCTCGACGCGGCCGTACTTCATGCAGGCGGCCATACAGTGCTTCACGCATGCCGGTTCGAGCCCTTCCCTGGTCAGGTGAGGGCACAGGATGCAGGTTTCTGTGGGGAAGGGGAAGTAAGCCAGGTACATGCTCCCGTCCGGCAGCTTTTGCTCCACTTCGAATACCCGGATGCCCCGGACGCCGGGCTTGTGTTTGTATTCCTGGGCACAGGCGACTTCGCAGCTGTGGCACCCGGTACAGTATTCGTAATCGATCAATAAACCGAATTCAGGTTTTTTCTTTTCCATACTATGCATCCCGGTCCTGGACTTTATAGACACGGCACAGCAGATTTTTGATCGGCGCGCCGAGGCCGTCCTTGCCTTGACTGCCCATCGGTATCAATTGATTGATGTTGGATTTCCAGGCACCGAACAAAGACGGTTCTGCGCCTTCCTCTTCGGGAAACCACCATCCGTGAGCCGCCATTACCATTTGCGGAAGCACAGCAAGCGTCAGCTTCGCCTTAAACTTCTGCCTGCCCAGCCAATTCTCGATCCACACCCACTCCCCGCTGCCGATGCCCAGGCTTTGGGCGGTGTCCGGGTGAATTTCCACGGTCGGGTCGGGATCGATCTCGCGCAGCCACGGGATATTCCGGTGCTCGGCATTAAAGAAAGCGAACGAACGCCTGCCGGTGGAAAGGATTAACGGATACTCTTTTGCCAGATCGGGCCTGCTGACAGGCGTGAACGGAGGCTCTTCGTAGTGAGGGAGCGGATCCAGGCCCCACTCTTCGCGCAGAATGGAGTACAGCTCTACCTTGCCCGATGTGGTTTCAAATCCAGGTTGTCCGTCCTTGCGCAACAGTCCTTTTTCATGCCGGTGATACGGAGCGCTCGAATTCCCTTCCGGCGGGATCGCCCAGGTCTTCTTTTGCAGCTCTTTAAAACTCATTCCGGAATTTTGCAGGATGGAATCGAACAACTCCTCCACGGATTTCCATCGCAGGTTCGGATCGAATCGTTTTGCCAGCTCAAAATTAATCTCCACGTCCGGCTTGCAGCCTTCCACGGAGATTGCTTTGTTGATTGTCTGCAACGGCACCCACCAGCTGCGCACGCTGTCCTTTTCCAGGAACGTCGTAGCGGGCAGAACGATGTCAGCAAACTGCGTCGTCGGCGTCATGAACAGGTCCACGGCTGCGATGAAATCGAGCTTTTTGAAAGCCTCGCGCCACTTTTTCGGTTCGAAGCCGATGCCGGCGATGATGTTGCCCGTCTGCATCCAGAGAGCTTTGATGGGATAAGGCTTCCCGCTGAAGATCTGGTCGAGAACCGTATCGGTCTGCGAACGCCAGATGAATTTCTGGAAAGGCCCGTACTTATCGACGCTGATGCGCTTCCGGTCGGCTTCCTTCGAGGGCAGCTTGATAATTCCTTCTGCTCCCGGCAGCGCATACGAAACGCACTCAAATGCATTCCGGGCGATCACATTTCCTCCCGGGACTTCCAGGTTGCCCGTGATGCACCATAGAGCGGTGATGGCCTGGGCCGCCGGCGTAATGCCGGGAGTGGAGTCGATCGGCAATCCCCAGTGGATGGCGGCAGGTTTGCTCTGTGCAAAAAACCGCGCCGCCTGTTGGATTTCCTTTTTGGGAACCCAGGTGATTTCAGCGACACGGTCCAGGGAGTATTGCTCCACTTCCGCGCAAAGCGCATCCCACACGGTACCGCATTCCACCTTCGTCCCGTCCGCAAGGTCCACACGATGATTGCCGGTCAAAGAAGGCTTGGGATTTCCGGTCCGATAGGCGGCTTTTCCCGATTGCCAAACCACGGCGCGTTTATTTTTGTTGTCCCAGACCACGAAATTTTCGTGAAATCCATCTTTGACGAGATCCGATTCGCGGAGCAACTTGCCGGTATCTTTTCTTATCAGGAAAGGCGCATTCGTCCACTTTTCCACGAATTCATGATCGTAGAGATCCTCGTTGATGATGGTATTTAGAAATCCCATCGCCAGGGCCCCGTCCGTCCCGGGCCGGAGTCGCAGCCAGTGCTTAGCCCTGGAGGAAAACCACGTGAGCCGCGGATCCATGCAGACGATTTCGACGCCACGTTTCATCAGATCGATGAACCAATGCCCGAAAATGTTGTCGGGGCAGGTGTTGGGAATGTTGTAGCCCCAGATCACGATGCACTTTGGAAGTTTGTACCGTGGGTCCTCGAGCCGTTTTTCCAGCCACTGCGCGGCGTCGGGCACGCAATAATCGCCCATCACGGTTTCCACGGCCGCTATTCTCGGGCTGTAGCAGGCGTTGCCGCTCAGGGCGAACATAACGTTCGGGCTGCCATAGGCATAGGCGAGCATGCACAGCCATGGACTGATATCCCGCCCCGTACCCATGCTGAATACGGCGCTTTCGGGGCCGTGCTCCCTGCGGATCCTGCCCATCCTCTCTTCAATCAGGTCAAATGCCTCTTCCCACGATATCTCCTGCCATTTTCCTTCGCCGCGTTCTCCCGATCGCTTCAGCGGGCGCGTCAGGCGGTCAGGGTGATACACGTACTGCGTCATTGCCAGGCAGCGAGCGCAAAGGCGGCCCTGGTTCCATGGGTGGTCCGGATCCCCTTCAATTTTTGCGAGCTTCCCTTTTCGTATGTGCGCCAGAACGCCGCACGTTCCATGACAGCCGGGACCGGCAGACCAGACAGTAGTCCGGATGATCTCCGTGTCTGGAGTTTTAGGTTTAACTTGTTTGCCGGCCAACATGTTCTCCTTTATGGACGAAAAGCTCTCTATACTGCATCGAAAATCATACCACGGGATAGCGCTACAATTAGGATTCCAGATTCCAAATTCCAGATTCCGGAATCGCAGTCAAAATCCATCTCCCAGGGCCGAAATCTGGAATTTGGAATCTGGAATCGATCGAGCCTGTGTCCATGCACGCTCGTCTGCTGCGAAAGGGCATGCCAAACAGATGGCACAGCTACGGAAGCATGAGAGCCCGTGCTACGGATACGGCCGAGCCCGCGTTTTCGCCGTAGCCGTCGGCGCCAATTTCATCGGCATATTTTTGAGTGACCGGTGCGCCGCCGACGAGAACCTTCACCTGGCTGCGAATACCTGCCTGGCCGAGTGCGTCGATGACCTTTTTCATTTCCGGCATCGTGACAGTAAGGAGAGCGGAGAGGGCGAGGATGTGCGGATTTTTTTCGCGAATTTTCTCTATGAATTTTGGGGCGGGGACATCAATACCGATATCATAGACCTCAAACCCCGCGCCCTCCAGCATGGAGCCTACCAGGTTTTTGCCGATATCGTGCAAATCTCCCTGCACGGTGCCGAGAACGATCCTGCCGGTCGGCTGAGCGCCGCTGGCCGCCAGCAGCGGGCGGATCGGTTCGAGCGCCGCTTTCATGGCGCGTCCGGCCAGCAGCATTTCCGGAATGTAATATTCCTGCGCTTCGAAGAGTCTCCCGACTTCATCCATGGCCGGAATCATTCCCTTGGTAATCAATTCGGACGGATTGGTTCCTTTCTGCAGCTCTTCATTGATGAGCCGCAGAGACAGTTTTTCATCGCCATTCAGAATCGCCTCGTACAGTTCTGGAAAATCGGGCATCGGTGTCGCCTCTCCTCGGTCATTCGTCTGACAAACCAAAGAATGAGTCTAGCATGTAACCGAACGGGCGGGCAAAGCATAAGCTGGTAAGTCGATCTTATGAAGCTCCACATTTTGATGCAGTTTTTTCCCGCAAAAATCGCTATTATGGTCGGGCTATAGCAATCTCGCAGAAACAGATCCTCCCCAACCGGGGTCACTATGAAAAAGGCATTCCCCAATGGTAATTCAAAGGGGCTCCGCTCGCTGCATTTTCAAGTTTTCGGTGTGTTAAGCCTGTTGGCCTTGTCGACTTCTGCATGTACGGTGGTATCCCATCGTGTTGATGTCGTACCGATCGATCGGCGGGACGGTGTCGCTATAGAGACGCCGCTCAAGGTCCACCTGACGGATGGCTCAACCGGGTTGTATACCGAAGGGGCGAATATTTCAGGGGGAACGTTGCGGGGCAAGGGAATTTTTTATGATATCGCGCTGCAACCGTTCCCTACGAACCCTGTTCTTACCCCGGTTTCGCTCGATACGATTGCCGCGATGGAGACTTTTCGGGACCGCGTGAACCGAGGCAAGACCGCGGCCTTGCTGCCCGTCTCGATGATAGGCTCCGCCGTGGCAGTGGGGGCGGGCGTCGGCCGGGCCGTTACGACAGGAACGACTCTCGATAAGTTTCCCACCGCGCATAATGCGGAGGGCGCATTGGTCCAGATCGAAACTGACAAAGGGATCCTGATGGGGGAATCAATCGACGTGCGGGATGACGGTATCATCGTTTTAGCGCCGGGGATGTCCGGAAAGCGGCTAGGGATTGATCCACGCAGCCAGAAGCTGCGGCTGTTTCAATACGATACGATTCTCGCATTGGAGTTCGAGAAGATCTCATCGCCGGGCCATTTGGCGAAGCAGCGATCCCCGAAACCCGATGAGCTTGCGCGCTTGAAGACGCTGAGCCGCTTCCCTCAGGGCCTCTCGCCGGTCTTATTGCAGAAATTGCTCAGAATTCACGGACAAACTGCGCTCGCCCCGGGATTACAGTGAACTGGAAGCATCCCGTCTTTTTGACATGCCTACCATAAAATCTCTCAATGACAGGATTTTGCAGGGGGATAGTAATTTCTTGATGCGGGAATAGCTGCCGCAGGAGGCTCCTATGGCACGCGAGTTGAGCAATGAGGAACGCAGAAAGCTCAAAGAGGCAACGAAGAAACAGTTCCAGGGATTTCTGGAAAATCAGGAGAACGCCCCGATACGAGTTGGAATGTTTGGCAAGCATTGGCAATCCCTGACCGTGAGCGAATTCGCTGAGGGATTAGGTCTGCAAATCAACTTTGCCGGATTCTGGGACATCAGCGAGAGCGGGAAGAAAGTGGAAGGCCAGCATTCGAGCGGATACAAGTTCATCATGGACGGTACGCGATCCTATTATCGGGTGCAGAATGCCGACGGTGACTATGTAGATGCTCAGGGCAGAACCCTTGGCGACCCTCCTTATCACGGCGATCAGGATGCGTTTAATAAGGCCAGCCACTTCGCCAACAAATCGGCAAAGACAAAGGAATAGGTTGAATGGAATCGGCGGTGGAGGGTCATGGGGTCAGGTCTGGAAGATTCCGGCAAAACGCTCCGCGCTCTCCCGGATATCCTGTTCCGCTTTCTTGCGCTCGCTAATATCGGAGTGCGTGCCAATGACCCGTAAAGGCTTCCTATCGGGAGTCCGGCTCATCACCTTGCCTTGGTCCAAGATCCATTTGTAGGTTCCGTCCTTGCAGCGGATGCGGTACTCGCTGCTGTAGGCTGCAGTCTGGCCTCTAAGGTGACGCTCGACTTCTGCTTGCGCGCGAGGCAGATCCTCAGGATGTACGCGGGTTTCCCATTCGGAAAACGTGTCCCTGATTTCGTGCGGTTCGAAACCGAGCATGATTTTCCAGGATATGCTGCGAAAAACCTCGTTGGTTTGCACATTCCAATCCCATACTCCCTGCGAATTGCCCTCAAGCGCCTGTTGCCAACGTTCTTCGTTCAGTTGAAGCAATTGGGTGGAGTGACGGATCGAATGAAAATATTTGTCCAGTGCAAATCCCAACAGGAGCGCGCGAGATTGGCCTCGAAGAGCAGGACATTAACTAAAATGGCTCTTCACAGATTAATTTCCGTGAAGAGCCATACGAATCAGTGATTCGATTATTGTGCGGCATTATCGATGACGGCCTCCACCACCTCCTCCGCTGAATCCGCCGCCACCTCGGAAGCCACCTCCGCTGAATCCACCGCCGTTAAATCCGCCGCCACCGGATCGGGGAGCGGACATCTGAGGAGCAGGGCGGAATTGCTGCGGAGCCTGAACTCTCATTTGCGGACGGCTTTGATATTGTTGAACCCGGGGTGCGCTGTACACCCGCTGCTCCGAGCGATATTGTTGCGGGGCTCGATACTCCTGCCTCGGTGCATTCTGATAACGCTGCCCCTGTGATTGTCCGCCACGAATTACCGGTTCCGCATTGCGTCCGGCAAAGGGCACTGCGCCGGCTTCCGGTCGCGATCCTGCCCGGTATGAATTCTGGAGATTCGATGATCGTCCGCCGAATTGTGCGGCAACGCGGCCATTCGCGTAAGGAACGTTCAATCGATGGTCCGGATTATGGACCCACGCTTGTCTGCCGCGGGAATCCCTGTCCCAGCGACGATGGTATCCATAATGATTGAAGAAGTAGTTGTTGACAAAAACGGAACGCCCATACCAGTTCGGGCCCCATCCCCAATATCCCCAGCCTCCCCAGCCGGCAAAGCAGTAGCCGAGGTCGTAGCCGGTTCCAAACCCGAAACCGAACGCCGGGTAGAAAAGCGGAGGATAAAAGCCATAGACCGGAGGTCCCCAGACATAGAAGGGATCATAGGCGGGGACGTAAATCACATCCGGGTCCGCAGGCTCAATGACAACGACCTGCTGTCCCCCTTGGTCCTGGGTAATGACGTTCTGTTGTGCCGTCGAGGCCAGCCGCCCGTTGGCTTGTGCCCGCAAACGCATCCGCTGAACTGCACTCATGACATCTGATTCCTGTCCGAGGAAGGCATTGCCAAGATCGGTGGTCCATCGAATGTCCTGATTTAGTTTCTCGAGCGCGTCCGGGACGGCCACCAATGCTTGCACGCTGGGATCCCAGGATTGCTGCTTGGCGGCATCCACTGCCGCTTGTCCCTGAAGATTTTTGTTCCGCTGCAGCCATTGGCTTGCTTCCACAACCTCAATCGGATATGTGCTGGCTACCAGGATTTGGCTCAGAAGCGGATCGGGATAAAGGGCGATCGGCGCCACAAGGTTATCGAGCTGATCGGTGGACAACATTTGTTGCGCCGCCGGGACTGTCTGCGATTGCTGTTCCTGAGCTGGGCTTGGTTGTCCCTGTGCTCCGGAGATTGTAACGGAGCCAAGGACAGTGAATGCCACCAGGGCAAGTGTTAGTAAAATTTTTGTTGCTGGATTACTTTTCATACGCACCTCCCAGCTTACATAAATAAAGATGCGCGTCTATAAAGAAGGTTTCAACCTGGCGAAAAGTGAGGCACTGAGGGTGTGCCTGGACGCAGCTAAACGCAGAGAACACAGGTTTTATCGATCAAGAAAGTGGCGTCCGTGATTTTCCGCTATCTTTTGTTGACAGGGCAAAGGAAGGGCGCCTAGAGTTGATCTACAAGAACAAGATAAATCAAAGGAGGATGGATCAATGAAATGGCATCTGTGTGCCTTTTGGGTCGCCGTTTTGTGCCTAGGATTTATTTGCGGTCTGTCCGCTCAAAATAATCCGGCATTGGCACAGGCCAAACCTGCGGAACAAAAAATTACCGTGCTCAGCCCCGTGGGCAAACCGCCGCTTGTGCAACTAAAGCCGATGGCCCCGCGCCTGAATACGCTGGACGGCAAAACAATATATCTCATCAACGACGGTTACCTGGGAACGGATATTCTTCTCGGCGAGATGCAAGCCTGGTTCAAGGCAAACATGCCTAAAGTAAACATCGTTTACAGGGAGAAAGGCGGAGGCGGTTTTACGGCGGAAGACCCCGAGTTGTGGGCCGAAGTCAAAGAAAAGGCAAACGGCGTCATCATGGGAATGGGGCATTGAAGCCTCTGTGTGGCCGCGGTCGTTGGCCACTGCGTGAACATCGAATCGAAACTCGGCGTTCCCACCGTTCCCCTCATTACCTCCGAATTCTACACACAGGTCAAAACCCACCACACAATCCAGAAAGGGATGCCCGGTCTCAGGGTCACCTATCTCATATCGCCAGTCTGGGGGAAAACAGCGGAGCGCCTGCGCAAAGACATCGTCAGCAAAAGCCCGGTCAGCGGGAAAATCATCATGCAGGAAATCGTCGAGGGACTCACCAAACCATTGACGGCCGACGAAAAGAGGACCGGCACCGTTCAACAAGAAACGGGTCCCGACCGCTTCACGGACACTCCGGATAAACTGCAGCAGATTTTTATGGACAGGCGAATGACAGACTACATGCCGGTCATCCTTCCCACCGAGGAAAAAGTCGCCGAGATGCTGAAAGGGACCAGCCATCCTGCCGAGGAATTGGTCGGCAAAATGGCGGCACACACGGCAATGCCCGGCGACAACAACGTCGAGGTTTTTGAACACTGGTCCTATACGGTAAAAACGGTCGCCATCAACGCAGTCATGGCCGGAGCACGACCGGAATACATGCCCCTTTTGCTCGCAGTGGCATCCACCGGCAAGGAAGCCATTTCGGTGTCCGACAACTCGTTCACCGAAGGTCTGATCATCAACGGGCCGATCCGTGACGAAATCAAACTCAATTACGGCATCGGGGCGATGGGGCCGTTCAGCCAGGCCAATTCCACCATCGGCAGAGCGTGGAATCTTCTCTCGATAAACGCCGGCAATTGCGGCAGAGTCGGCACGACCTACATGGGCGTTGTGGGCAATCCGATGAACTGGAATAACGTCATCATCGCCGAAAACGAAAAAGACTCTCCCTGGCCGCCCTATCACGTTCGTAAGGGCTTCAAACCGAATGACAGTGTCGTGACCCTGTGCGAAGGCTGGGGTGTCCTCTCGGCCAAAAATTCCAAGTATAGCGTTTGGGCCAAGGAAATGGATTTCGCCGGGACACTGAAGAAGATCGTCAACGATCAGGACGGTCTGTTCGGCGCGATTGCCGTCCTGAGCCCGCCTGTCGCCAATTACATCAAGGAGCAAGGCTACGATACCGTAGACAAGCTGACTCAATACCTGCTGCCGCCGGCCGGCGGACAGCCTGCAGGCACGCCTGCCGCCAAGGGACCGGCACCCAAAGGACCGGGACCGTTTGGGGCGTTACCGCTTACCATCGTTGTGACCGGCGGCTTGAATAATAATTATTGGAGTTATGGCGGAATGGCATGCCGTCAAAGCGTCCCGATCGATAAGTGGCGCTAAACAACTGAGGGTTGACGGGAGCGCCGGCAAATCGCCGGTGCTCTTTGAAACCAGAACAGAGGAATCTTCTTCGGCGCCGGTTTACGCCTTTATCGCCGATATGGGAATCCCGTACCGCAGGGTTTGCGTTCGCCGTTGACTTGCTCCGCTATTTGTCCGAAACTGAAATCGTTTATTTTTCCTGTCCGTTCAGAAATACCTTTGCGTAATACAGCCGTTGCTTGTTAATCGACAAGCGAGGCGCTTAATCCTGAGGAAAAATCCCCATATGACTCAGGACCAGGCTTTTCAACCCTTTCTGGCAGAAGTGAGTCGGATCACAGCCGGATTTGAGACTCAATGGAGAACCGGCCCTCGTCCGCGAGTATCGGAGTTCGTCACACTGGCACCGGTCCAGGCCCGCCGCTCCGTGCTGATGGAGTTGATCGGGCTCGACGCGGATTACCGGCGACGAGCCGGCGAAAACCCTTCCGTTGATGACTATCGGAACGAATTCTCTGAACTCACGCCAGCAGAGCTGAACATGGTGGTGACAGGCCCACCTGTACGGAATTTCACAGCCACGGCAACAACAGAAGGCGGCGTGCCCATTGCTGTCGGCGCGTCCTCCTCCTCATCGCCCAAACGATTCCAGAAGATACAAGAGATTGGCCGGGGCGGAATGGGTTCTGTCTGGCGAGCGGTTCAAATGAGCACGGGACGCGAAGTCGCGCTTAAGGAGTTGCCTGCAGGGGCCTTGGAATCGGCTAGCGCCCGTTCACGCTTTGAGGAAGAAATCCATTGGGCGTCGCTGTTGCAGCATCCCCACATCGCCCGCGTATACGACAGTGGATTGCTTGAAGGCTCCTATGTCTATGCCATGGAACTCATCCAGGGCGAACAACTAGACGAATACGCCAGGAATAAACATTGGACGCTCCGCCAGATGCTGGAGATGATGGCTTTAATCGCCAGGGCCATGCAATATGCGCACGCGCGGAACGTCCTTCATCTCGATCTCAAGCCTTCCAATATCATGGTCACAACCGAGGGGAAACCGATCATCGTGGATTTTGGACTGGCTCGGCTGGTCCGCAATACTCCGGGCGATAAAAGCCCTCGATATGGGAATGTCATCGGCACGCCCGCTTATATGGCACCCGAACAGGCCCTGGGACGTGAAGACCTGATTGGCTATCCAACCGATGTCTACAGCATGGGAGTCATCATCTATCGCTTCGTTACCGGCAAACTCCCTCATGAGTTGAAACGCGCAGGCAATTCATGGCAACAGCAACTTTCAGAACAGAAAATACACCCCGCCCGAGACATGAATCCTCACATCGGGGATGACCTGGATGCATTGATTGAAAAATGTCTCGCACCCAATCCCGCCGACCGCTATGCGGATGCAGGGCAATTAGCTTCTGATATCGATTGTCTGCTGCAAGGCACGGAATTGCGGGCCCGCCCCCTGAACTGGATCGGCAAGTTGAAGTCATGGTGCTGCCGCCCCGCACGTCTGATCCAGGCCGGTAATCTCGCCATCGCAATCGGAGTCATCCTCGCGCCCTTCCATATTGCGGCAGTCCTCATTGGCATTGCCATGCGCATGGGAGTCCAGATAACCGCATTCGGGCATATACGCCTGCGCGAGTTCCTCTCATTGATGATGAGTTTCCTGGTTTTTGATGCGTGGCTGCTTTTTTCAGGATTCATGGTGCGCCGAAATCGTGTATGGGCACTTTGGACAAACATCGCCGTAGTCATGGGCTGGCTATCTTGGTTCATCCTAGTCTTATCAGGCGTTATGAAGTTTGACACCGGCGGAGCCGTTCGCGACATGGACGTCCGCTTCCCGATATATATTATATTTTCAGGATTCGCAGTCGTCGGCTTCGCGATACAGGGCCTGGCGATCAGTGCTCATTACGCGCGAGCGTTTCTTGACGACCCCTTGCCGAATCACCAAGTACTTCAGTGAATTCCTAGAAGCTGAACACCATTGTGGCACTGATCAGATGCCCTTTGCCGAATTCCTGCTCTATCTCGGGCAGCGGGTTATATTGATAGCTTACTTTGAACAGAGTCGGCCTTAACGTGCCCGGTTTCATCATATTGATACTGAGGCCCGAGCTGGCCGTGGCATGCGCATTTGTATCCACTGAGCTCCCGGCCATAAGAGAAATCCTGCCGGAAACGAAAACGTCCGCGCCAAAGTAAAACCTGCCTACACCCTCAGCCGCCATGCTGTTGTCCAGACGGAAGTATTGCGCATCGCTGTAAAGTGCCAGCACTCGCATGGCTCGCCATCCAAATCCCGCTTTTAAATTCACGCTCCGAGTCGTAAGGTCGGCCTGGAATGGCACATTAAAGGGTCCCGGCAGGTGAACTACCCCATCGATGTCGCTCCCGGTCCATCCGGCCCCGACTAACATACCAATAGTCCAATTAGGCTTCGGCTGCCAGAGGCTCCCGATGGTGAAGCTTCCCGAGATGGAATGATCGCGAGTGCTCCGAGGGACGCCCTGGAATAGCTCACTGTAATCAAAGTTCATATCGTTCAAGATAAAGCCGGCGCCGACATACATGCCCGGACTGATTTGCCGACCGTATTTGAAGAGGAACTCATGGCTGCTTATGTCATCTTCAAATCCTTGTTGTGTTTGACCGTTTTGCGACGCGATGTGGACGTAACCCATCGCCATTGTGCCGGAGGTATTAAAGCGCAAGAATCCGTTCACATCCTCGGCGCTCATCCAGGCGCCGTCCGTGAATACAATTTGATGGGTCCCGGCGCAGAAGAATCCTCTTGGGTTCACCGGCTCGACCCGCCGCAAATCGGCCGCCGCCGGGTTATCCGATGATGCAGACCGGTATGCTGCGGATGCCTCGCGCCCGATCGCGTCCGTAGAATTGACGGCCCGGCTCATGGCCAACCACAATCGAATCTCAAATGGTTCTGTGCTCAAATCTCCCGCCCGGGAGACATTGGTTGAAAAGATGTAAAGGCTTAATAACAGCATGATGTGCCAAACGCGCAATTTCTTAGCCATATCTTATTCTCCAGAGGAGTAAGCGTGCTAAAAAATGATTCGGCAATACAAGATTGTGTCTATGATACCTTTGTGGCGAAGAAGGTGCAATCGCCTTGCCGCGTCGTCGCAGATAGCAGGAACTGCTTAAAGTGATGCCGTATCCCTTGATTTGGAACAGATTGAACCAAATAAAAGGGGCTTATAGCTCAAAAAGAAGCTCTATTCTGTGAGTTATATAAAGGCGGTGACACCGGAGATCCGGGCTGTGCAGGACAAGTTGAAGGAGATGGTGACGGAAGACCAGGCGCTGCGCAAGGCGTCCACTCTCTCGGGTGCGGCGATGATGGCGATGACTGCCAAACATCGTCCGGAGCTCGAGCGTATTCACAAGACCTATGGCTGGCCGACGAAGTCGCAATTCGGGCCTGATGCGGCGGCGGCGTTCTGGCTGCTGGTGCAGCATCAGGAGCCAGACGTGCAGCGCGCGTGGCTGCCGGAGATGGAAGCGCTGGTAAATAAAGAGGAGGCGTCGCGGCAGAATTATGCGCTGCTGTTCGATCGCGTGCAGAAGGGGCTCGGCAAGCCGCAACGCTGGGGAACACAGACAAGTTGCGTGGATGGACGAGCGGTGCTCGACCCTGTGGAAGATCCCGCGAACCTGGATGCGCGCCGACGCGAGGTGAATCTTCAGCCGGAGCAGGAGTATTTGAAGATGCTGCAGGAAGTGTGCGCAAAAATGCGGCCGTAGTTTTTAGCTCCGGGTTTGCCACACCGG
>DATJPG010000052.1:0-3543 GCA_035506515.1 Acidobacteriota bacterium | reverse complement strand
TTGGCACAAAAATCCCCAAAATTTTGCTGCCCCAGGGGGCCGCAGGGATTTTGGTGGAGCGAAAATTGAAGGCCGAAGGCCCGGCAGAGAGTAGGCCCGACCGTTACGCCGGAATGGGATGTGAGGTTCAGGGGTCAATCGTTTGAAAATAAAGTATGCTTTCGACTGAGTGCCGCGCCTTTGGCGCTCATCGTTGGGTGGTCCGCTAATCCCGGCCTGACGGCCGGGCCTATTCTCTTTCGCCTCTTCGAGGCTCCCCGAATATGCTGCTTCTGTTGAATTGCGCAAGAATCAAGAACTGCGTCATTACGGCATTTATAGGCGGAACTCCGACGCCGTTTAGGTCCGAAGGACCGACACAGAGTAGGCCCGGCCGTAAGGCCGGGATAGGACGTGTGATTCACGGGAGCGCCGAAGGTGCGGCACCCTCTGCCGCCTCTTCGAGGCTCCCCGGACTGACTAAACGCGGCAGCAAGCTGCCTACTGCCCACTGCCTTTGAGCTGCTTCTTGTAGAGCTTCAGGAAATAGTCGATGGTCTCGACGCGAAGCTTGATGGAGCCGGTCGGTTTGTTTTCGTCGATATCTTTGAATGCAAAATAGGGTGTGCCCGATGTCTCGATGATTTTCTCGATGGTCGTGTAGATGGGAGCGTCGTGCCCGCATTTGAAATTGGAGAGCTCGACCGCGATAAGATTCGGGTGGCGCGCGGTAAACTTTGCCGCCCACAATTTGTACGCGCTGTTTGCCGAAAAAGTGTGTTTCCACACGTCTGCGATATCCATGGCGTGCGAGATGACACCCTCCCGCACTTCCTCTCCGAAGAGGCGCTCCAGGAGATCTTCATCAAACGGCAGCGTCGCCTGGGAAAAGACGGCGTAGCCGCGCTTTTGCAGTTGCTCCGGAATGCCCTGGTTGATCCCGGGATCGTGGTGATACGGCCTCCCGAGCAGCACGACACCCACTTCTCCCTCTCTTTCGAGCCGATCGATGATTTCCCGCGCCCTGCGCCGTAACGCGGATTCGTAACCGTCGAGCGCCGCATACCCTGCCTGCACGGCATTCCAGTTTTCTGCTTTGGACAGCTTCAGCTCCTGCGCCCAGGATTCGAGCATCTGCCTCGCCAGCAACTGAGGTTTGGAAAGATCCAGCAGCGGATCCTTATAAACCACGCCGTTCTGCGCAAACAGGTCCGCTTCTTTAGTAAAGGCAGCCCTCACGACTTCCGGAGTCAGGGCCGTGCTGGGGCAGGCGTTGCTGGCGCGGATGTTGACAAGCGGCGAGCGCAGGATGTCCATCATAGGAAAGAAGATGTAGTCGAGCTTTCTGCGCTTGTGCTTTTCGAACAGGAGATTGTGGATGTGCGCCAAACCCAGTTTTGACGGGTAGCAGGGATCGATGGCACCGCGTTTGGATCCGACGCGAAACAGTTCTTCGCTGGAGAAATCCGAATACACGATATTTCCCGCCGGAATTCCCAGGCTCTCGAAGTAGACATTGAAGAGCGGGGCGTACACGTACATGCCCAGAACCCGCGGGATGCCGATGCGGATTTTTTCCCTCGTCTCCATGATTTTCCGGCGGCGGACGTTCCAGGTCGCCGGCGCCTGCGGTTGTTCAGTCGAGTGCACTTTCCAGACTTCTCTCCCGGCATATTCCAGCAGGTTCGGATTCGCATCGCGCGCCGCATCCAGACCTTTCTGGATTTCCTTCATCGCACCCACGTCCTCGACCGCTCCTTTTTCGCAGGTCGCCACGATCAGCCGCCGTCTGGATTCGCCCGTGCCGATGTCGATGAACGTGCGGAGGCAGTTGTTTTTGCAGAAATGGCAGCGGGTCTCTTCTCCGACCTTCGTCCGGTACTGAATGTGCCGCACGGCGTCCAGCCCGATGAACGTGGTTTTTCTGCCCTGCTGCCACAGCGTCATGGCTTCGAACGCGCACCCGATCGCGCCTGCTTCCCCGGCGTGTTTGTGCACAATGATCTCCGGCGTTTTGCCCGATCCTTGAAACCGCTTTTGAATAAAATCCACCTGGGCTTTTACCGCCGCGAGGTTGTTCTGCGTCCCGCCCTGTAGGATGAACCGGGTTCCGAGTTCGGGCAGATTGGGGATCTTGGCGATGTACAGCCAGACATTTTTGGGCAGTACGGCCGCAAGACCGGCGAGGATTTCATTCGGCTGCCATCCGCGGCTCTGGAAACTCGCGATATCCGACTGCAGGAATACCGCGCAGCCGTAAGGGAAAATGGGCATTTCGCGGGCGGTGAAGGCGATGTCGGCGAACTGTTCCACCTTGAAGCCGAAGCCTTCGGAGATGGCCTGCAGGAAATAGCCGTTGCCTGCCGAGCACTGCGTGTTGAGTTTGAAATCCTTGACACGCCCGTCTTTCATGATGATGAGCTTGATGTCCTGCCCGCCGACATCCACGATCGCGTCGGGTGCGTCGTAGTAATGCAATGCCGATTTCGCATGGGCGACGGTTTCGACCAATGCAACATCCGCGCAGATGACGTCCCGCAGCGTGTCTTTCGCGTATCCTGTGGTTGCTGCCCCAAGCACCTCGATCGAGGCCCCCTGCGATTCAACCTGGTGGCGCAGCTTCTCCAGAATTTCGATCGTGTCCTCGATGGGATTGCCCTTGGAAAGCTGATATGCGCGGGCGAGAACTTCGCCTTCCATGGACAGGAGCACGGCCTTGGTCGAGGTGGAACCGCCGTCGACGCCGATGAAGCCGCGCGCAGTGTCTCCGGGGTTGAACCTGGGCGGCTGGAACGGGGGCGGCGCGTAGTTTTTGAGGAAGGTTTCCACCTCCTGCTCGGACGCGACCAGCGCCGGCATCCCTTGCCCGCCTTTGCCGCGGGCTCCCGAACGGTCGGCCAGCAGTTGTTCCAGTTGCGCTTTTCCAAGGTACACGCCGACTTCAGGTGCTTCTTCTTTCCCGAAGGCGGCCGCGCCCATGGCGCCATAGTATTCGGCGTCTTCAGGCGCCCTGACGAGATCTTCGACCCGCGCACCCTGCGGAATTTGGACAGAGCGTTCTTCCCACATCTGGGCGACGTTGAACTGAAACGCTTCGCGCATTCCGGGAATGAACGCGTTCGGTCCGCCAAGGAGGAGTACCTGCGGGAGCAGCGTGTGTCCGCGGGCCAGCACCTTCAGGTTCTGCAGCACAAATGCGTCAAACAACGACGCCATGAGCTCCGACGGGGGAATCCCCTGTTTCTGGAGCCCGTTGATGTCCGTTTCGGCAAATACGCCGCATTTGCCGGCGACGGCGTGCAGGCGAATGCCGGCGTAGCGGAGCTTGCACAGATCTTCGAGCCGGATGCCGAGCTTCAGGCCGATCTTGTCGATGACGGCTCCCGTGCCTCCCGCGCATTTGTCGTTCATCGAGAGAGTCTTTTTGATGCGACCGGTATCGGGATCCCTGCGCAGGATCACGATTTTGGCATCCTGCCCCCCGATTTCCACGAAGGAAGTAGCTTCGGGACAATTCTGCTCCACCATGAGCGAGGCTGCCAATACCTCCTGCACATACTTCGC
>DATJPG010000051.1:0-2429 GCA_035506515.1 Acidobacteriota bacterium | reverse complement strand
CTCGTTTAAATGCTCCTATACGCAGCATCTGTTTGAAGGTCAGCGCGTCAGGCGTTTTGTGAGCATTGAAACTGTGGCAATGCGCAAACTGGCTATGCTCAATCGCGCCGAGACGCTGGAAGATTTGCGCATTCCGCCGAGCAACCGACTGCAAGCATTGAAGGGTAAGCGGTCTGGGCAATACGGCATCCGAATAAACGATCGATTCCGCGTGTGCTTTGTGTGGACGGCAGAGGGCCTGAAGGATGTTGAGATCGTGGATTATCATTAATGGAGAAAAGATATGCGCAAGGTTCCTTACCCACATCCTGGAGAGATTTTGCTGGAGGAATTCCTGAAGCCCCTCAGCATAACGCAATACAGGCTGGCCAAAGAAATCGGGGTCTCCCAAAGGCGCATTGGTGAAATCGTGGCAGGAGTGAGATCCGTTACTGCGGATACAGGTCTCCGCTTGTCACGATTTTTCGGCACGTCCGAGGGATTTTGGATCGGTTTGCAGTTGGACTATGATGCCGCCAAAGCGAAGGATTCCCTGGCCAAGACCTTGGCCAAAATAAAGCCGTGGGCTGCGTGAAATTCCCGCAGATACCCCTGCCTTTTTCACCTCGATCGCCTGTGGTCCGACCATCATGTCTCTTGGGATCTAGGACAATATCCGGTTTGCAATCCGGATGTTAGGGAAAACCAGCCAGCGAAATTTCGGCTGCCTATCAATCGTTGTTCCGGTGATTCTGCTTGGCTTGAATAATTTCCTGCTCAGAAAAATGTCAAACACCTGCACCTGGCACCGCCAATAACGTCATGTTTTCTGATCTTGCGGCACTACTTGCTTACCAAGCCTGCCTTTTTAACCTCCTTGCCTACTTTACCAGTCAGCTGCCTGATGACCGTTGCGGCATCTTTGGGATTTACAACCTCGCTCGTGCCCTGCCAACACAGCAGATCCTGTTCGATAGAGTACAGCCGCGTTTCTATGGCCACGGTTGTCTTAGGGTCAATCATTGTCGGAGTTACCATCGCGCCATAGTTATAGCCCCAATAACCCCAAAAAGTCGAAGAATCAAGACCAGAAGTATAAGGTCCTCCGGCGGCGATAGTCACTCCGTGTTGGAGGTCTACCACTGACATTACGGCCGCGCCGGAGATCTCGGCTTTTTGTAAGATTCGTTTGACTTTCTCCAAGTCCTTTCGCTCTTCAAACGGAACCAGTGTATAGCCGGGCACTCCCTGGGCTCCACGCTGAGTCAACTCTTGAGCCAGTGCCTGTTCGGCTCCCTGCTGGGCATCCCGCATAATGGTGATCACAAACGCGGCGACTTTTTTCCCTTTCCAGTTAGTGGGCTGGGCTCCCGGATTCTTCCAAGTCTTGATAAACTTCCCCGGACCACCGGCCATAAGATTCATTGACAGCAATAACAGTGCAACAATAAACACCAGCTTTGTTTTCATAGTAACCTCGGCTAATGATTGGATCAAATATCTTAATTGCAATGAAGGCGCGTCCTCCTGCTTGTCTCAAAAAGCATCTTCAATTTGGCTCGGAGGATTCATTATCGAAAAGGCAGTTATTCCCTCCTGTCCTTTAGGGACGAAGCTCGACGGGTGGATGAATGCGCCGCACACAGATTTCCTTTTCGCGCTTGCGGGTCTGCGCAATGTCATAGGCGGATTGCATTCTCATCAGCGTGTCCATTTTCACACCAAAAGCTTTCTCGATGCGTAGCACCATGTTGCCGGACAGGTCGGCTTTGCCATTAAGCAAACTGGATAGAGCGGGGCGGGAAACTTGAAGCGCGGCGGCGGCTGCCGTGACGGACAAGCCGGCCGGTTCCATGATCTCCATTCGAATAAAATTGCCCGGATGGGGCGGGTTCTTCATGGGCATGGCGTTTACTCCTGAGCTGATGATAATCCTCTCGCGCCGTCCTCCGTGTAGAGCTGTTTCAGATCCTTGTGGGCGAAGCTTCGTATTTTCACCGATAGATTGTAGCCTGTAGCTTAACATTGTTATATGGAAAATCCACGTGAGACCGAAAGGACCCTGTTTCAATCAAATCAAAGGCATTCAAGTCGACCTGGTACCTTTTATCAGCAGTCGAGTTAGGTCACGGAGAGAGGTACGTCCGCGGTCCGACGAAGGGACAGGAATCCAATACGGCAGCTAATGCTTCATAGCGCGGCCCGGGGTCGCAACCAATATCCGACATTGGCGATGGCCGCGCGCTTTCAGCTTTCATCCTTCAGCGCTCGGCGTCTGAACATAAGCATTGTGATTTCTTACTATCCTTGCCGGCTATGGTGAATGTCGAGCTTATGGACGACATCGAGTCAAACAGTCCGGCTGTCTGCGGCGGAATTCTGAATGTTTTTGTGGACCCATGGTGGAACGATTCCTCGGCAGTAGCTCCAAAACTGGCAGATGCCTTGTT
>DATJPG010000050.1:0-24855 GCA_035506515.1 Acidobacteriota bacterium | reverse complement strand
TTTTGCAGTTGCGATTCCATCACCGACTCCAAATCCAGGTGTCTCGATAAATAAAAGCCGAACAGCAGGCCGATGATGAGAACTGCGACAAGCGGAACAAGCACCCTGGGCGCAAGGCCGATTTCGCTCAGGGTCTCCCTCGGAGACGCATAGACGCCGCCAAGACGGCTGAAGAAGCTTTTTGGCTCGGGCTCTTCTGCGGCAGACAGGGATTCATTCGTGGCAACCGGTTCCATGGACCCTCCTTGGTTTATAGGGATAAAAAACGACGAAAGTATACAGCTGTTCACCACGAAATACACGAAATACACGAATCCGGTTTTGTGTATTTCGCTGTCTTTCTTGAAACACAAAAACGGCCACGCATGTCACAAAATGAATTTGTGAGGGTTATTCCTTCACAAGGGCGATGAAATCGATGCCGGCGCGTTCTTCGCGGTCGGGGATGCCCTCGATGCGGATGGTATCGCCGGGACGCAGCGCAACTCCTCTGATCCGGCGCCGTGTCGAAGCATCGCTTCCGGGCTTTCTTGCAGGCAGGTCGTTGCCGGCGTCCCACGCATCGATCTCCTGTCCATTGACGAAGAGGCGGAATTTCGACACACCATTGTTCTGGTCAAAGTATTCGACGTCGACGGTGTACCATCCCGCCGTGCGATCGAACTTGAATTCGGCGAAGCATCCTCCGGGTTCGCGGCATTCGACGTCCTTGCCTCCCGAAGCATTTTCCCATGGGATGATATCCACCGGCGCATATCCGGTCAGCCGCATTGCCTCCGCCTCGATCCGGTCGGGATATCGGCCCACGCGGTTTTTCAGGTCCGCGATTCCCGAGGTTTTATAAAACCAGCGGCAAATGGCGTCGCGCCAAACGCGCGCGTGTCCCGCCTGGAATTCAAGCAGCGAGAGAATTTCGCCAAACCGTTGTTCATCTATAAAACTCTTCAGCGACTGCCACTCCACCACATACTTCTCCGCTTCTTCCGCTCCTTCGTAGTGAACGTCGTAGATATGCTGGATCACCGTCTTGCCGGATTTCAGGCGATAGGAATATGGAACGTGGTGGAACCACAAGACGAGGTTATCCGGCGTAGTTTCCAGCGATTCGTACATCTTCGCGATCGGGGGCGCATACTGTCCTGCAAATCCGGTTCCCGTCGCCACCGTGCGATCCATCCCGATCCCCTTCTCATCGGCACGGTGCCACTGGCCCCAGCCGTTCCGCTCCGAAGCTTCCACGTTGGGCCCGAAGTGGCTGCCGGTAATGTCCGTCAAAGTCTGCGCTCCCAGCGGCCCGGTATAACTCTCGTACACTTCCCAGGAACGGAGGAGCATTCCCGTAATTGTCTGGACAACCTTCGGATCCTTGCCGAATGTGAGCCGCGTCCACTCGTCGGCGATGGCTGCCGCGCTCAGGTTGGGATTCCATGCCAGCCTGCCGAAGCCATAGAGATTTGCCAGTCCCATCGGATGCCGAAGCCAGTTGTCGCCCATTCCGACATTCACGACCGCGACGTAGCCGCCCAACGGGCGATGGAAGCTCCTCCCCGCAAGAATGTCTTTCACCGGAGTCCTCTGACCGCTCGCCTGCAGGTCGAAATCCAGCACGCTTTTCCAATAAGGCATGAGATACACCATGTGCCTCTGCTGGCCCGTGTATTCCTGCATCACAGGCAGCTCAACGGCGGCGTTCGTTTTCTGCAGGCCGCCGAAAATCGGCGACACGGGTTCGCGCGCCTGAAAATCGATTGGGCCATGCTTGATCTGGATGATGACGTTCTCGTCGAATCTGCCGTCCAGTGGATGAAAGATGTCGTAAGCCGCCCGGGCGCGATCGTTCTTCGGATTGCGCCAGTCGAGATTATGGTCATACACGAATGCTCGATAGAAAAGGATGCCGCCATGGGGTTGTAGCGCGCGCGCAAGCATGTTGGCGGCATCGGCCGGTGTGCGTCCGTAGGAAGACGGGCCGAGTCGTCCTTCCGAATCCGCTTTGACGGTAAATCCACCGAAATCCGGGATCGCCCGGTAGATGGCATCCACTCTGTTGCGCCAAAATTCAATGACGCGCGGATCCAGCGGATCGAACGTGTCGAGCCCGCCGATCTTCTGCGGGCTGCTCAAGTCTACCGACACGCCTAATTGCACGCCCCACGGCCGAAACGCGTCGGCGATGCGCGCAAGCTGCGGCAGGAATTCGTCCTGGATCACACGGGGATTGGCGTTGACGTTATTGATGGTGCAGCCGTGGATGCCAACGGAGGCAAGCAACCGGCCATACTCACCGACCCGTGTCAGGTCCGCGCGAACGTTGTCGTGTTCAAAAAATATCGAAGGTCCGCCGTATCCCCGCTCGATCGTGCCGTTCAGGTTGTCCCACTGGTCCACCCAGCGGACCGGGGCATCGGGCTGCTGCGTCTCATCCAGCGTATCGATGCTCTCTTCCCGGGCAATTTTGCTGAGCAACGCGAAGACACCGTACAGCGCGCCGCGGTCGTCCGGAGCCGCGATCACGAGGCATTGCATTGCCCCGGCTTTCGTCTTTCCGAGCCAGAAACCGTGCCTTCCGATTTTCGGCACCGCAAGCGCCGGAAGCTTGGTTTTCAGAGATTCCGCCGTTCCGAGGACAATGGCAGGTTCCTTCGGCAAATCCTTTTCCGCACGCAGGGTCCTGCCCAGCATGCCCCGCATGCCGCGGATCAGTTCCCGGCGAGCGTTCTGGAGGATCGCGGAATCGCCCATCACGACCACCGAGGCAGGAAGCGAGTCGTATTTCGCCTTTGCCGAATCGCTGAGCGGGGCATACCGCAACCAGGCCTCGCGCCCCGTCTCGGCATGGGTTAATTGGAAAAACAGCATCGCAACGATTGTCAGCAGAAGGTTTCGCATCAACTCACCTCAAAAGAAAAACCGCCACGAATTACACGAATTTCACAGATTATAAAATTATT
Source organism: Acidobacteriota bacterium (assembly GCA_035506515.1). GTDB lineage: Bacteria > Acidobacteriota > UBA6911 > UBA6911 > UBA6911 > UBA6911. Next base: position 21,904 of record DATJPG010000050.1, on the reverse strand, counting down.
TCTTCGGAATTCGTGTAATTCGTGGCGGATTTTTCTACCGCTGGTGAACCGAGAGGGCGCGTTTGCGCAGGCGGATGGATTTTGGCGTCACTTCGACCAGTTCGTCTTCGTTGATGAATTCGAGCGCCTGTTCGAGCGAAAGATCCCGGAAAGGTACAAGCCGGATGGCTTCGTCCGCGGTGGAGGCTCGCATATTGGTCTGCTTTTTCTCTTTGGTTACATTGACATCCAGATCGACGTTCCGCGCGTTTTCCCCAATGATCATGCCCTCATAGACTTCCGTTCCCGGACGGACAAAGAGCTCTCCGCGTTCCTGGAGATTGTACAGCGCATAGCTGGTAGTCGATCCAGCTCTGTCTGCTACCATGGCCCCGGTCAACCTGTTGGTGATGGCCCCTGCCCATGGTCCCCAGCGCAAAAACATGGAGTTCAACAATCCCGTCCCTTTTGTGCTGGTCAAAAACTCGGACCGAAAGCCGATCAATCCCCTCGAAGGAACTTCAAAATCCATGCGGACTCGCCCCGCACCATGATCCACGATTTTGGTCATCTTCCCCTTGCGTCGTCCAAGTGCCTCCGTAACAACGCCAATGAAGTTATCGGGGCAATCCACCACCACCTGTTCGATCGGTTCCATCAGGTTGCCGTCGATCGTGCGCGTGATCACCTGAGGCTTGGAAACCTGCATTTCGTAGTCCTCGCGGCGCATCATCTCAATCAGGATACCCAGTTGGAGCTCTCCGCGGCCGGAAACCTTGAAGCTGTCCATTTCATCGGTCTCGTCAATGCGAATTGCCACATTGGCGAGCGATTCCTTTTCGAGACGTGCCCTGAGATGCCGCGAGGTCACATATTTCCCGTCCCGTCCGGACAAGGGTGACGTATTCGCGTGGAAGATCATTGAGATGGTCGGCTCATCGACCTGGATTGTCGGCAGCGGGACAGGATCTTCCGCATCGGCGATGGTCTCGCCGATGTAAATGCCCTCGATGCCGGCCAGCGCGATGATTTCGCCGGCGCTCGCTTCCTGGACGGGTTGCTGCTTCAGTCCCTCAAAGGTAAAGAGCTTGGTGATCCGCGTTGTTTCGATCGAGCCGTCCAGTTTGCACACGGAAACGTTTTGCCCGACTGCCACTTTACCGGAAAAGATCCGCCCGATCGCAATGCGTCCCACGTAGTCGTTGTAGTCGAGCGTCGTAACCAGGACTTGCAGCTTGTCCGGCAAAATCGGCTCCGGGGCCGGGATGGTTTCCAGGATCTGTTCAAACAGCGGGCGCAGGTCCTCGGAGCTGTCGTCGAGCTCCTTTTTGGCAATCCCAAATTTGCTCACCGCATACAGGATCGGAAAGTTGATAAGTTTTTCGTTCGCGTCCAGGTCGATAAAGAGGTCGTAAATCTCGTTGACGACCTCCTGGGGCCGGGCGTCGGATCGGTCGATTTTGTTGACGACGACGATTGCCGGAAGCTTTTGTTCCAGTGCCTTTCTCAGCACGAAACGAGTCTGAGGCAGAGGCCCTTCGGAAGCGTCCACGAGGAGCATCACCCCATCAACCATTTTCAGTACGCGCTCGACTTCACCGCCGAAATCGGAATGGCCGGGGGTATCCACGATATTGATTTTGACCGACTTGTAATGGATGGCCGTGTTTTTTGCCATGATCGTGATACCGCGCTCGCGCTCCAGGTCCAGGCTGTCCATCACCCGTTCCGTCACGCGCTCGTTTTCGCGAAAAGTGCCGCTCTGCTTGAGCATGGCATCCACCAGCGTCGTCTTTCCGTGATCGACGTGGGCGATGATGGCAATATTCCGAATATCGTCTCGTTTCATGAATCCCCTTCAAAAATGGAGATTAAACATTACGCCCCGGTTACAGCATATCAAAATTTATTTGCCGGCGAGGCACAGCCCAAAGCTCTTGGTACCGGTATCGCGATCGGTATCGGGCATCGCTATCGGCTTTTGAAAACCTCTTCCATTGGAAATGCCGACCGCGATTCCGAAAGGATGCAGCATATTCGTTTAATTGTGTCAAGATCGCGCGCCGGTGGGCGCTGGCGCCGGCCCATAAACGCCTTGCCATTCTTGGCTTTCCATATCACAATTACTGTGGTATTAATAACGGTTTTTGTTGAGCCGTTAGTAGGGTGTGGGGCTTTGGAAGTAACATAGTACCGCAACGAAGTCGGGGTTGGTTACAGACAGTATGTTTTCCGCCGCAATCGAGACCCCCTGCGGGCTATCCCTGAAATATCCTCCCGGCCAAGAATTGGAGTGAAGGAATGGACCTAAGCGGGCAGGCAACCGGTAGAAATATATCCCTGCAATCTGAAATCTTTCAGGTCAGCGGAGAAAAAATACAAAACTGTTTTCAGTGCCAGAAGTGCGCAGCAGGATGCCCTCTGAATTTCGCCATGGATATCCTGCCCAACCAGCTCTTCCGCCATATCCAATATGGCCATCGCGACAAGGTGCTGGCCGCAAACAGCATCTGGCTCTGCGCCTCCTGCCACACCTGCAGTGTTCGATGCCCCAACAGCATCGACATCGCCAAGGTCATGGATACTTTGAGAAGCATATCGAACAAATCCCGCGCTATCCCCGGAGACAAAAATATCTCGCTGTTTCACAAGATGTTCCTGGGTCTCACGAAATACACCGGAAGGACGTATGAACCCGGGATGGGGCTCTATGTGATGCAAACCGGAGGGTTGGGCGGAATGATGGGATGGACGATGAAGATGTTTCTAAAAGGGAAAATTGGACTGATCCCGACATTTAAAGGTGGCAGGCAATTCAGGAAGCTCTTCAGCAACCTGGGAAAGGGAGGTGCCAAGTGAAAGAATTCTCCTATTTCCCCGGATGCTCGCTTCACGGCACATCCAGAGAGTTTGACGAGTCGATCAGGGGCGTTCTGGATCTCCTGAATATTAAGGTCCACGAATTAGAGGACTGGACTTGCTGCGGCGCTACTTCCGCCCATTGCCTGGACGAAACGCTCGCCGCCGAAATGCCGGCCCGAAATCTCGCGATCGCCGAGAAAAGCGACCGGGACCTGCTGGTTCCCTGCGCAAGCTGCTATAGCCGTTTTAAGGCAGCCGAAGTTGAAGTGAAAGAGCATGGTAAGAAGGTCAGCTTCCCCTACCAGGGGAAAGTGCCCATCAAGTTCGCGCTTGATTATCTCTGCGACAGGCCGATCTTGCAGGAATTGCAGACGAAGATGGTCAAGCCGCTCGCCGGACTCAAGGCGGTTTGTTACTACGGATGCCTCCCCGTCCGCCCCCCAAAGCTCACCGGGATTAAGGATTATGAGAATCCCATGCACATGGATCGGCTCCTGAAAAAGCTGGGTGTCGAGACGATTCAGTGGTCCTACAAGACCGACTGCTGCGGCGCCAGCCTGATGGTCACGCGCATGGATCTCTTCAAGCAGCTGATCGGAAAGATCCTGGCGAAGGCGAAGGAAACCGGCGCCGACTGCGTAGTCGTCGGCTGCTCGATGTGCCAAATGAACCTGGATACGCGCCAGGAAGTCGTTGAAAAAGACCTCGGAAAGAAATTCGATCTACCCATTCTGTACTATACGGAACTGATGGGACTGGCAATGGGACACAAGGATGCCGGCAAGTGGTTCAAGCGGCATTTCAAGGATCCCATTCCGATGTTGAGTGCGAAGGGCCTGATGTAGAAAAAACAGTTCCCGGTCTAGAGTTCCCAGTTCCCGGTTAAAGCCAAAAGCCGAACCGGGAACTGGGAACTGGGAACTCAAAGAATGAGGGAAAAGCATGGCTGATAAGGTTGGGGCAGTAATGGTTGTAGGCGGAGGGATTGCCGGGATTCAATCATCCCTGGATTTGGCGGAATCCGGCTACTACGTCTACATGGTGGAAACGTCACCCGCTATCGGTGGGGTGATGGCTCAGCTTGACAAAACCTTTCCCACCAATGATTGCTCCATGTGCGTGATTTCGCCGAAATTGGTGGAAGCGGGCTGCAACCTGAACATCAACATATTGACGGCCACGGACGTGGAGGCCATTTCGGGCGAGCCGGGCAACTTCAATGTTCGCGTCCGCAAACGCGCCCGTTTTGTGGACCTCGCAAAATGCACGGCCTGCGGCGATTGCGCCACCGCTTGCCCGATCGCTCGCCCCAACGAATTCAATGCGCTCCTCAACACTCGCAAGGCCATTTATAAAAGATACCCGCAGGCGATTCCGAACGCCTACGCCATCGAGAAGCGCGGCGAAGCTCCCTGCCGCAATGCCTGCCCCATCGAGCAGCGCGCGATGGGCTATGTGGCCCTGATCCGCGAAAAACGGTTCGCCGAGGCTTATCGCACCATTAAGGAAGACAACCCGTTCCCCTCCGTTTGCGGCCGCGTATGCAACCACCGTTGCGAAGAAGCCTGCACCCGCGGAGAAAACGGCCACGAAGCAGTCAACATCATGCACCTGAAGCGCTTCGTGACGGATTGGGCCTTTGCGCATCCGGAAGAGGTCCAGAAGGCTTATGCCGCCGGCATCCAGATCAAGCCGGACGCCAGCGGGATGGGCAAAAAAGTGGCCATCATCGGTTCCGGTCCGGCCGGCATGACAGCAGCCAGCGATCTGGTCAGCAAGAATTACCAGGTAACGGTCTTCGAAGCACTGCCGAAGGCCGGCGGTATGATGCGCGTGGGCATTCCGGAATACCGGATGCCTTATGACCTGGTCCAGCGTGAAGTCGATGAAATCGTTTCCAGGGGCGTCGAGCTGAAACTGAACGCTCGCGTCGATGACGCGAACGCGTTGTTGGGCGAATATGACGCGGTGTTCGTTGCGACCGGAGCGCACGCGGGCCTCAAAACCCAAATCCCCGGAAACGACCTGAAGGATGTTCATGTTGCGACCGACTTCCTGCGGGAAGTCAGCCTCAGCGATCCTGCGAAACGGCCGGACTTCGTGAAGGGCAAACGCGTCCTCGTACTCGGCGGCGGGAACGTTGCCGTCGACGCCGCGATGTCTTCGGTGCGCCTGGGTGCGAGCTGGGTCGGAATGTCCTGCCTTGAAGCCGAAGGAAAAATGCTGGCTCATGATTGGGAAATTCGCGATTCCCGTGAAGAGGGCATTGAAGTCATGCCGGGCCGGAACTTCCTGGAAATCACCAACCAGAACGGCAAGGTCACCGGCGTGCGGACGGTCAACGTGAACTTCCGCGGCTTCGTCGACGGCAAGCTCGACATGGACGTCCTGCAGGGAACCGAGACCGTCGTTCCTTGCGATATCGTCATCTACGCAATCAGCCAGAGACCGGATCTTGCTCTGCTGAAAGACAAAGTGGAAACGGCTCGCGGACGCGTTGCCGCGGATAAGACCACGCTCGCCACCAACGTCCCCGGAATTTTCGCCGGCGGCGATGCGGTGACCGGCACAACCTTCGTGGTCGATGCCATCGATGCCGGCCACAAAGCCGCGCGCGCCATCCACACCTATTTGCAGGATGAGGCGGAAAAAGCATGGCCTCCTGCGGTGAAGGCTCTTGAAAGGCTTCCGGAAGCCACGCTGGATCCGGAACAGAAGGCACAGTTGATCGAGGAAGGTTCCCAGGCAAACCGCTTCGAGCCTCCGAAACGAGCCGCTGCCGAGCGCAAGAAGGATTTCGACGAGGTGGAAGCGGCGCTCAGCGAAGAGGAAGTGGTTGAAGCGGCCAAGCGGTGCCTGGAATGCGGCATCTGCTCCGAATGCAACCAGTGCGTGTATGCCTGCCGCGCGGGCGCCGTCAACCATGACGACCGCGACGAAGTCGTTACCCTGAACGTCGGCGCCGTTCTGCTTACCCCGGGCTTCAAGACCGTGGATGGCAATGTCCGGCCCGAGCTGGGCTACGGGCAGTACCCCAACGTCGTCACCAGCCTGGAATTTGAACGCATTCTGAGCGCCAGCGGTCCGTTTGCCGGCACCGTCCAGCGCATTTCGGACGGAAAGCATCCGAAGAAGATCGCCTTTATCCAATGCGTGGGGAGCCGGGACACCTCCTGCGGCAACGACTACTGCTCTTCGGTCTGCTGTATGTACGCTACCAAGGAAGCCATCATCGCCCGCGAACACGACAACAACATCGAGCCCACGATTTTTTACATGGACATCCGGGCGTTCGGCAAAAACTTCGAAACCTATTATGAACGGGCCAAGACGGAATCCGGCGTGCGGTACATCAAATGCGCCGTTTCGCGGGTACGCGAGGATTTCAACACCAAAAACCTGATCATCACCTACATCGACGAAGCCGGAAAGGTGGTCGAAGAAGAATTCGAGATGGTCGTACTCTCCGTTGGCCTCGAGCCGGCCAAGCACACGGTTGCGATGGCCAAGCGGCTCGGCGTCGAGGTGGACAAGTACGGATTTGCCAGAACAAACTCCTTTGCGCCCCATACGACATCCAAAGAGAGCATTTATGTCTGCGGCGCGTATCAGGGACCGAAGGATATTCCGGAAACCGTGGCGCAAGCAAGCGGAGCAGCCGCGGATGCCATGGCACCGCTCGCCGTGGCGCGCGGAACGATGATCCTCAAGAGAGAATATCCGCCCGAAGTCGACGTCAAAGGGCAGGAACCCCGCATCGGGGTGTTCGTCTGCAACTGCGGCATCAATATCGGCGGCGTCGTCAACGTTCCGAAAGTGAGGGAATACGCGAGAACGCTGAAGAACGTCGTTCATGTCGAAGATAATCTCTACACCTGCTCGCAGGACACTCAGGCGAAGATCCGCGAATCGATCAAGGAGCATAACCTCAACAGGGTTATCGTCGCCTCCTGCTCCCCCAGAACTCATGAACCGTTGTTCCGGGAGACCGTGCGGCAGGCGGGCTTGAACAAATACCTCTTCGAAATGGCGAACATCCGAGACCAGTGCTCGTGGGTTCACATGAAGCAGAAGACTGAGGCAACGGAGAAGGCCGAAGACCTTGTCCGTATGGCGGTCGCCAATGCGCGCATGATCCAGCCGCTCGGGGAACACGAGATAGCGGTCATCCAAAAAGCGATCGTCATAGGAGGCGGTATCGCCGGCATGACGTCCGCCTTGAAGATTGCCGACCAGGGATATGAAGTCTACCTGCTCGAGAAAGAAAACAAGCTGGGCGGCAACCTGTGGAATCTCCACTACACGCTGGACGGGCAGGACGTCCGTGCTCTGCTCAACAGCACCATCGAGAGGGTTTCAAATCATCCCATGATCCACGTCCTGTACAGCGCCAGCATCGTGGATTCAGGCGGATCCAAGGGCAACTTCACAACCGGCGTAAAGTCCGGGCCGAATGGCGATTATCAGAAGATCCAGCACGGCGCTGTGGTCGTGGCCACCGGGGCGCAGGAAGCGAAGCCGACCGAATTTCTCTACGGCGAAGATCCGCGCGTCGTCACCCAGCTCGAACTGGAAAACAAGATCGTCGGCAAATCCGCCGACGTCGCTGCCGCGAAAAAGATCGTGATGATCCAATGCGTAGGTTCCAGAAATGCGGAGCGTCCGAACTGCAGTCGAACCTGCTGCGCCACGGCCGTCAAGAACGCGCTGAAGCTGAAAGAACTGAATCCCGGAACGGAGATCACCGTGCTCTATAGGGATGTGCGGACCTACGGGCTGATGGAACCCTATTATGCCGAGGCGCGCGAAAAGGGCGTTCTCTTTGTCCGTTATGAGCCCGAAGAAAAGCCGGAAGTCAAGAAGGACGGGCAGAAGCTCTCGGTATCCTTCACGGACAAGGTTATCCGGGAACGAATTGAAATAAAGCCCGACCTCGTGGTTCTTTCCGCGGCAACGCATGCGCGGAATAACGATGAAGTCGCTTCAGTTCTGAAAATTCAACGAACGCTGGAGGGCTTCTTCCTGGAAGCGCACATGAAACTGCGGCCGGTGGACCTGGCCACGGACGGCATGTATCTCGCCGGCGGCGCGCATGGACCCAAACTGATTACGGAAACGATTTCTCAGGCAAGCGCTGCGGCAGCACGCGCCTGTACCATCCTTTCGAAAGAAAAAATGATGGTCGGCGGCGTCATAGCGGTTGTTGACGGAGAAAACTGCGCTGCCTGTTTGACGTGCGTTCGAGTGTGCCCCTACGATGTGCCGGTTATCAATATCAAGGGTGAAGCTGAAATCGACCCGGCCAAGTGCCACGGATGCGGCAGTTGCTCGGCCGAGTGCCCGGCCATGGCCATCGAGCTCATGCATTTCAGGGAGCCTCAACTCTGGGCAAAGGCGAAAGCCCTGACAGCGGAGGCCGCTCAGACCAGTGCAGTGATGTGAAATTGGGGACGCCGGCCCGTTTCCTGATGCAAACAGGGCGGCGTTTCTAATGAAGGAGATTGGAATGGAAGCAACACAGCAGTCGGTACAGGAAAATGTGGAGCCGGCCGGTTTCGAGCCGGAAATTGTGGCTTTCTGCTGCGAGTTTTGAGCGTACAGCGCTGCGGACCTGGCAGGTTCGATGAGACTCAATTATCCGACGTTCATCAAAGTCATTAAAGTTCCCTGCACGGGAAGAGTGGATGTACTGACCATGCTCAAGGCTTTCGAAGCCGGCGTGGACGGCGTATACCTCGCGGGATGCCTGGAAGGAGAATGCCATTTTCTGAAGGGAAATCTGCGGGCCAGAAAAAGAATGAACTACGCCAAGACGCTCTTGCAGGAAGTGGGCATAGAACCGGAACGTTTGGAAATGTATAACTTGAGCGCCGCGCAGGGACAACGGTTTGCCCTTATCGCCAATGAAATGGCTGATAAGATCCGCGCTCTGGGGCCAAGCCCCATCAAAAAGGCGAAGGACGCATTCAAAGCATGATCCATCGGAGTCGGGGTCGGTATCGGAATCGGGGTCGAAAAAACCGATTCCGACCCCGATTCCGACCCCGACCCCGGGAGTTAAATGATTCGGCCGGAATGTCCGGTTAGGAGGTTGTAATGATAGTAGGGAACAGGAAGTCACTGGAAGAAATCCTGCAACTGGTAAAGCCCTATAAGAAGATTTTGCTTCTGGGTTGCAGAGAATGCATCACCGTCTGCGCGGCGGGAGGCGAGCGGGAAGTCGGGGTTCTGGCCTCTGAGCTCAAATTGTCCCGGATGAAAGACGGCCAGGACATCGATATTAAGGAACACACTCTGGAACGCCAGTGCGACTTCGAGTACATCGACCAGATAAAGCCGTTCGTGGATGAATATGAGGCGATCGTTTCGATGGCGTGCGGCGCGGGCATCCAGTATACCGCCGAGAGATTTCCGAAAAAGGTCGTGCTCCCTGCGATCAACACCACCTTCCTCGGCGTCACGCTCGAACAGGGAGTCTGGAGCGAACGGTGCCAGGGATGCGGCGAGTGCATTCTGCATCTGACCGGCGGCATTTGCCCGGTGGCTCGCTGTGCCAAGAGCCTGTTTAACGGCCCCTGCGGCGGATCGTCGACGGGAAAGTGCGAAGTGAACAAAGAAACGGATTGTGCCTGGCAATTGATCGTGGACCGTTTGAAGGGGCTCGGCCAGCTGGACAAATATGAAGAAGTCATTCTCGAAAAAGACTGGACGACATCGCGAGACGGCGGCCCCAGGAAGAGAATCAGAGAAGACCTGAAATTAGGATAGGAGCTATGTTATTTACGATTGACGATTTACGATTGACGATTGATGCGCGGTGTTTCAATCGTAAATCGTCAATCCATTAAGGAGGATTTGAGACGGTGAAGACGAAATCGAACATTGAGCGTCTCTTGGAAGCAGGAAAATTTGTAGTGACGTCGGAGTGCGGACCGCCGAGAGGCGCGGATGCCGAGGTCATCCGGAAAAAGGGGGAACTGCTCAAAGGAGTGGTGGATGCGGTCAACGTCACCGACAATCAGACCTCGATCGTACGGATGAGCTCTCTTGCTTCCTGCCTGATTCTCAAGGAAATGGGTTTTGACCCCATCTGGCAGGTGGTCTGCCGGGATCGCAACCGGATTGCCATTCAGAGCGACATACTCGGCGCCTCGGCCTTGGGAATCAACAACATCCTCTGCCTCTCGGGCGATCATCAGAGCTTTGGCGACCACCCGAAAGCGAAGAATGTGTACGACATCGATTCCATCCAGCTGATCCACACGGTCAAAACGCTGCGCGACGAAGGCAAGTTTCTGGGCGGCGAAGAATTGAAGGGAAAACCGAATCTGTTTATCGGTGCCGCGGAAAATCCTTTCGGCGATCCTTTCGAAATCCGCGCCATGCGTCTGGGCAAAAAGGTGAAAGTGGGCTGTGACTTCATTCAAACCCAGGGCATCTACAACCTCGAGAAGTTCGAGAAGTGGATGGAGATGGTCCGGGACCGCGGCCTGCACGAGAAGTGCGCAATTCTCGCGGGCGTGATTCCTCTGAAGTCTGCAGGGATGGCGAAGCACATGAAGAAGAATGTGCCCGGCATGGATGTGCCGGATGCCCTGATCGACCGGTTGAGCGGAGTACCGAAGGAAAAGCAGGCGGAAGAAGGGATCAAGATCTGCGTGGAAATGATTCAGAGGCTGAAGGAAATCAAGGGCGTTCGCGGCGTGCACATCATGGCGATCGAATGGGAGCAGAAGGTGGCCGAAATCGCGAAGGCCTCCGGATTGCTCCCGAGGCCGTAGCGTTAGAAGGCTTTCTTAACCACGGAAGACACGAAATACACAAAACGCATTAATTTCATTTTGTGTATTTCGTGTTTTTCGTGGTTTTATTTTTTATGGCGCGAATTCTTATTATCGATGATGACCTGCACATGAGGACCGCTTGCGGGCGCGTTCTCTCCAAAGCCGGCCACACAGTCACGTGCGCAGAAACCGGGGTGGAAGGATTGCGCGCGCTCGGCATCGGCACGGATCCTTTCGATGCGGTTCTGCTGGACCAGCTGATGCCCGGCTTGAGCGGCATGGAAACCCTGGCAGTGATCAAGGCCAAGGCGCCGCGTCTTCCCGTCATCATCATCACGGGATCGGCGACCGAAGAAACCGCCGCCGAAATCCTGGAACGAGGCGCCTGCGATTGCCTGCCCAAGCCATTCACGCCGGAACAGCTTCGCAACGCTCTCAAAAAAAACCTCCCGGCAAACGCATAGTCCCCGGCTGGGAGCGCCGCCGTCCTCGCCGGCACAAAGAGCTAATTTTGTAAATAATTTCCTATATTACGGTAACAAGCCGGCGGGGACGCCGGCGCTCCCGAGGCAGCCCGGCTCCCGGACTTCGACTACGGAATTCCATTGGAATTCGTCGACTGCGCGAGGATTTTGTATTAGTCTTTGTAGTTCTTTCTGGAGATTGAATGATCGCGTTATTAAGACTCTTTCGTTTTCTGCGGGGATCGGTTAACTCCCTCACTGTTTCATTCATATTGCTGCTGGCTTCAATCGGACTGAGCCTCGCGTCGCCGTGGCTGATCGGACATGCGATCGACAATGGCATCAAAGCCGGCAATGCTCATTTGGTGGTCCGGGATGCAGCGGGGATCATCATTACTGCAATTCTGGCCGCAGTCCTCAACCTCGCATCGAACTACAGCCTGATCAAGGCCTCGCAGTTGATGGGCTATGACATGCGCAACGCTCTCTACCGCAAGGTCATGAGCTTTTCCTTCTCCAACCTGGATCGGTGGCGAACGGGCGAACTGATGGTCCGGCTCAATTCGGATGTCAACACCATCCGGATGTTCGTGCGCATGGGCATGTTCATGATTGTCCAGGCCGTCATAATGATTGGAGGGACCGTGATCGCGATGTATTTGACCGATCCCGGGCTTGCTCACATCATGGCCATCTTCATGCCGCTGACGCTCATCCTCTTCTTCGGAGTTGCCATTCTCATCCGCCCGCTTTTCATGAAACAGCGCGTCGCGTTGGATGAACTGAACAACACGCTCCAGGAAAACCTCGCCGGCGCAAAAATCGTGCGTGCTTTTGCACGGCAAGGCCAGGAAAAATCTAAATTCGCGCTTCGAAACAAAAACCTCTACGACGTCAGCCTGAACGTCGGCTATAAGCTGGCCCTGTTCTTCCCCCTGTTTCTGCTGATTTTTCAGGTAGCGACGCTGATCGTACTCTGGTCGGGCGGCGCAACTCTGGTCGGCGTCGCCGAAGCCCGCGTCGTCGGCAGCCTGACATTGGGCAAGCTGATCGCATTCAACAATTACGCCACGATGGCGATGTTTCCTCTCATGATGCTGGGCATGGTGCTGAATTTCATCACCATGGCGATGGCTTCCGCCATCCGGCTGGAAGCCCTTCTGCAGGAAAAACCCGGGATTGAAGAGAAGCCGAATGCCCGCAGTTTGCCGGCGGTTAGAGGGAAAATCGAATTCCGCAACGTATCTTTTCGCTATGGCCAAGGAGAGCGAGCGCTGAACAACATTAACCTGACCATCCAGCCGGGCGAAAAGCTAGGCATCATAGGAACCACCGGCGCCGGCAAATCCAGCCTCGTAAACCTGATCTCCAGGTTTTACGACCCGGAGGAAGGCGATGTGCTTGTTGACGATGTCAACGTGCGCGATCTATTTTTTGACACTCTGCGCACCCGCATCTCGGTTGTCCTTCAGGAAACCGTGCTTTTCAGCGGCACACTCCGCGACAACGTGGCATTTAGCGCCCCGAGCGCTACCCAAGCCGATCTGGAGCGCGCTGCGGGAATCGCCTGCGCGCTGGAATTCATCGACGACAAACCTGATGGCTGGGATGCTTCCGTGGGCGAACGTGGCGCAGGGCTTTCCGGGGGGCAGCGTCAGCGCATCGCCATTGCGCGCGCCATCGCCGCTGCGCCGGACGTGATTGTTCTGGACGATGTCACGTCTTCGCTCGACGCAACTACCGAAAGGCTCATCGTCGAAGGTCTCTATCGCGAATTCAAAGATCGCACCGCGATTATCATCAGCCAGAAGATCAATACGATCCGCTCCGCCGATCGGATCGTGGTGATGGAAGACGGCCGCATCATCGCAGAAGGTTCGCATGATGCGTTGCTGAAATCCGATGAGACGTATCGCACTATTTTCGAAACCCAGTCGGGAAATTCAGCGTACGGGAGGATCTCCGCATGAGTACTGCGACACCTCCAACCAGGCCACAACAGAGCGGACCGGTTCCGGCGAAAGCTGGGCAGGGGCAAGACCGGCCGCGCGGCCCGATGATGTTTCCGCCGCGCATTGAGGCGCCCAAGGATTATAGAAAAACATTGCGGCGCCTTCTGGCTTATTTCGGGGCGAACCGTGCCCTGATCGTCGCTTCCACCATCTTCATTGCGGCCGGAACGTTCTTGAGTTCCTATCAACCGAAACTCATAGGCCAGGCTATCAAGCAGGACCTTGAGCTGTCGAAGAACCTGCCCCATTTCATCTATCACATGAAGATCCTCCTTGCGACAATCATCGGTTCCTGGATTGCGAACTGGGGCTCAGGCATCCTGATGACGCGCCTCTCCACGAATATCGTTTATCGGATGCGCGAGGACTCGTTTGCGAGCGTCCAGAACCTGTCCATGGGATCCTTCGACAAGCGCGGCATCGGCGACTTCATCAGCCGCATGACGAATGACATCGAAATGGTGTTCAACGCCATGAATAACGGCTTTACCAACATGGTCGGCGGCATGTTCTCAATGCTGTTCGTTCTGGTCCTAATGTTGGGGCTTTCTATCCCTCTTACCTTTGTCATTCTTGCAGTCGTACCTGTGATGGCCGTATTGACGGGGATTATTGGGAAGAAGATCCGCAGCGCATTCCGCAGAAACCAGGAATGGGTTGGCCGCGTAACCTCGAGCATCGAGGAGTCCGTCACAGGCGTCAAGGTCATCAAAACGTTTCGGAGAGAAGAAGCGGAATTCGCGAAGTTTGAAAAGGTGAATTATGAAAGCCAGCGAGTGGGCGTGGAAGCGGAACTGATTTCCTATGCCTTCATGCCGCTGATGAATATCATGACCTCTCTCACGCTGGGACTGATTGTCGGAGTAGGCGGCTATCTGGCTTTGAAGAGCACTACCACGAGCGTATCCATAGGGCTGCTGACTGCCTTTATCCTTTACTCACAGCGTTTCTTCGAACCCCTGCGCCAGATAACGCAGGTGTACAGCATGCTGCAATCCGCGATGGCCGGCGCGGAGCGCCTGTTCGAAATGATGGACATGAAGCCGGAAGTGATCGAAAAGCCGGATGCGCTTTCCTTGACGGATATCCAGGGCGTTGTCGAATTTAACGATGTAGATTTCGCCTACGAGGAGGGCAAGTCTGTCCTGAAAAATATCCAATTCAAGACCCAGCCCGGACAAGTCATTGCCATTGTCGGGCCGACCGGCGCCGGCAAAACCACGATCATCAATCTGCTGAGCCGTTTTTACGATGTGCGCGCCGGAAGCATTTCCGTCGACGACATCGACATCCGCGACATCAAGCTGGATGACCTGCGAACACGGATGGGCATCGTGCTGCAGGAGCCTTTTTTCTTTGCCACCACGATTCGGGAAAACCTGCTGTATGCGCGTCCCGACGCCTCGGAAGAAGAGATGATCTCCGCCGCGAAGACCGCCAATGCGCATTACTTCATCTCACGCCTGCCGCACGGTTACGACACGCTGTTGTCCGAGCGCGGCAACAACCTGTCGCAGGGAGAACGCCAGCTGCTGGGGATTGCACGGGCGATCCTTGCGGACCCGCGCATCCTGATTTTGGATGAGGCCACCTCCAGCGTGGACAGCCTGACGGAATCCCACATCCAGGAAGGCCTGATACGCCTGATGAAAGGCCGCACGAGTTTTATCATCGCGCATCGCCTTTCCACGATCCGCAACGCAGACCAGGTCCTCGTACTGCACAATCACCGCATCATCGAGTCCGGCACGCACGAACAGCTCATCAGCAAGCCGGACGGCTTCTATGCCAAGCTTTACGGCATGCAGGATCAGCAGCCGGAAATACTGGAATCCGATTTCGAAGAAGAGAAGGTGTGAAAATCGGCCGTCAGCTGTCAGCTCATGAGGGATGGGGACGTCCCACTCGTCCACCTTTGTTTTTCATTCGAAAAGAGCAATGCCAGGGCGGCGGCGAGACGTGATTCCGGGTTTGCCGCACCACAACAGAGAGGAATCCGAAGCATCCGAATCTTAGAATACATTGAAAATCATCTACTGCCATTTGTCTGCAAAAAGGAGCAAATCGCCACCGTTGAAGCACAAATAAAAGAAGGTGGACGAGTGGGACGTCCCCCTAGCTGACGGCTCCTAAAATTGCAATCTCAACACGAACTGGCAGTTGCGCGGATTGCCGCCGGGGACCCTGTAATTGATGTATCCGAATCCGGACTGTGGCACGGTGTTGGTAGAAGTATCTCTAACCTGCAAAGCTCCGGCATTGATGTAGTACGGATCCGCCATTTCTTTGCGGTTCATGATGTTCTGGACTTCGATCCGGGCGCTCAGCCGCAGTTTGTCGTTGAGCGGAACGGTCCGTCCGAAACTGACCTGTTCCGTGGGGCGATGCTTAAAACGATACCCATCGATATACGCCTTGGAGGAACTGAACTGGCCCGCACCCGGATCGGCCCACGCCTGCGGATTTAGAGCGAATTCACTCAGCGGGTCCAGGCTGTGATCGTTCAGGCGTTTCAGGAAATATTGAGTCGACAATCTGTTCGCATAGGTTGTCTGGAAAAGCAGGGGGTATAGATTGCTGTTGGAATTCGGGACCGGGATCGGCAGCCCGCTGGCGTATTGCAGCATCGCGCCGAGTTGCCAATCGCTAAATGCCCGGGACACATATTTGTTACCCTTGAATTTCGGGAACGTAAAGCTTGGCGCCAGATAAAACACATATGTCCGGGACAGCGGCGAGATGTGCTTCAAAGCGTCCAGTTTGGACGAATCGTCGATGGAGTCTGCCGCTATGATCGATCCGTCATTTTCCATGCCGGCGGAGTATTCTTTTTGCCATGTGAATCCAGTGATGAAGGCAAAGCCCTTGGTGTACTGTTTCGTGACTTTCAGCTGCACCGAGTCATACCACGTTTTTCCGAGCGGCGCCCAGCGGTAGAGGATATCGCCATACTGCGGGAAAGGCCGAAGCGATTGGGCCACCGTTTCCGTCAGCGGGAATCCGGCGTATGGGGCGGTATATCCCTTTTGTGTCGCCAGGGACGAGTTCAGCGGAGACAGCAGCAACAGGCGATCGTCGGCAACGGTGAGATCCAGGTCATGATCGGTCAGCAGGGTTGTCGTCAGCGCATTCAGATTGGCATACCCGTTCGACTCCCACCCAGTGCCTCGATTGCCCACGTAGGCAAGATCCAGCATCATCTTCCACCCCAGCTCGCGCTGGATGCCTGCGGTCCACTGAATCTGCCTCGGAGGGCGGCCTGCGTCCGGATGAATGGCCAGCGGGGTAATTCCGCTTCCGGTGTATATCTGGTTCAAATCATAGTTCGGCCAGGGTCCCGCGCTGGGAAACCCGGCGCTCAGCTTGCGCGCCGCATTGCCATAAGTCGTCGAGAAGAAGGGATTGGTCGAGCCCGAGAACACCGAAGGATCGTGGTCCGAAGGGGTCTGCCCGTAAATAACCCCCAAACCCGCACGGATAACGTTTTTGTCTCCCAATTGATATGCGATGCCGAGTCGCGGGCCGATCGCATTTTTATAGTTGCTGGCGAAACTACAATTGCAGTGTCCGGCCCCGGAACCTTCGAAGACCATCGCGCCCGGAAGGTTGCCTGCCGCAGGGTTCAATGCCGTGGGAGAGAAATTCGCCATGCGTCCGCTGTCTTCCTTCAAATAGGTCTGATAGTCGTATCTCAGCCCATATTCGAATGTGAGTCTGGACGTGACCTTCCAGCTATCCTGGGCGAAAAGGGCCCATCCGTGCTTCCCGAGATCCTGGTGACTGACCGCCCCGATGTCGCCGCTATCCACAAGCCCTAACATGAAACTGGCGTATGGAAATCCGACTGATCCGCCGGCCAGGTCCAATCCGAATGTGGAGGGGAGAGTGGTTTGCTCAGCGCTGAAACGGAGCGAGCCGTATGCGGGATTCTGCGCGTCGGACGAATACGATTCGGAGCGAAACTCGCCGCCGACCTTGAAAAGATGTTTGCCGTGAACCCAGGTCATGCCGGCGTTAGCGGTAGGCTTTTGCATCTTGGACGATCCGAGCGCGTCGGCACCCATGTCTTTGACTCCGCCAAACCTCGTGTCGAGTCCCGAAATGTACGGGAAATAGGACAGGAGTGCGCCCGTCAAGCCGAGCTGCGTGTTCGCATCGTAGGGACCATAAGCGGATTTCTGATCCCAGCTCAACCCTTGATACCCACCCCCAACAAACAGCGTCCGCGTTGGAGACAACGAATGCTCATAGCTCATCCGGTATGTTTGAGCCCAGATGGATGTGTCTTTAGCGCCTGTAATCGCGTTTACGATGCCGTCCCCGCCATCCTCTGCGGATTGCGATGCATCGCTCGCGTTGATGCCGAAATAAAACGACAGCCTGGAATGGCTGAAATTGTGGTCCAGCTTTAATGACCCGGTGCTGTCGAGGCGGGGACTCTCCCACGATACGACATAGTTGTTCGCCGTGTGCGTGTTATCCGTGTCCGTCGGCTTCGGGATGAGAGCCATGATTTCTTTGGCAATCGTGTCGAACCGCGCCTTCGGCATGATGTTGCTGGGGAAAGGATTACGGATCCGTTGTCCGTTCACAATGCGCTCCGTCGACGGATCGTATATTGCGCCTTCCATGATGGGGCGGCCGAGTGCATCCGTACCCAATTTGCGACCGGTCAGGGTCCCCCTGAAATCGCCCGTGCGGAAGGCAAGGGTCGGCACGGTAAATGCTCTCTTATAAACGTCATCCTGGCGGAACTGCTCAAAGTTAAGGAAGATAAATGTCTTGTTGTCACCGTCATACACCTTGGGGATCGACAGCGGGCCGCCGAACGTAGCTCCATAATCGTATCGGCGATCTTCGGGCTTCCATCCCGTGTATGGATTAGGTTCGTTCAGAGCCTCATTCGAAAAATAGTTATAAACAGAGCCGTGATAGGCGCTGGTGCCCGATTTCAACGCGATGTTTACGATGCCGCCGCCGGCCTGACCATATTCCGCCGCATAGTTGCCGGCCTGAATCGAGAACTCCTCTATCGCATCGGTTCCCGCCTGCGTCGCCTTCGTCCGGTTCATCAGGATACCGTTATTCGCATCCTGTCCCTCGATCCGGATGGATTCCGTGTTGGCTGGAGCGCCATCCATGCTGAAATATTTTTGATCGATCATCAGCGATCCGGGAGTCAGTTGAAGCGCATACAGGGGATTTCTGATTCTTCCCTCCTCGTGAGTGAATCCCACCAGCGGAAGATCCTTCAGTGAATCCGCCGTAACGATGTGCGCCCACTGAATGTCGTCGTGCCGGTACATCAGGCTTACGTAATACTTCTGTTCTTCCTCCTCCTCGTCCGCGTCCTTCGGTTTCGCCTTCTGCACTTCGAGCGCAATGTCATAGCGCATCGTTCGGGTCGCCGGCAATACGATCGCCTCGCTGGTAAAGGGCTTGTATCCGGACGCTGAAATCGAGATCACGTACTTATCGAGGGGAAGATCGGCGAACGCAAAGTTGCCGGCGTCATTCGTTTTCGTCTGGTAATGCGTTTTCGTTCCCGAACTTTCCGCCGTCACCGTGACATCTTGAAGACGCGTGCCCTCGGTGTTGTAGACAACACCCGTCAAAACGGCCAGGGAATTCTGAGCGAGCGCTTCTGCGCCAATGAAAAGGACGACAATTGCGGCAAACCTGATAAGTCGCATGAAAAGTCACTCCTAGATATTTCTAGAATAATTACACGTGTACCTTCTACACTTCTCCGGATTCACATGCATAGACGGCATATGATATCCGACATATTACCGCTTGAGGAATAGCCAATTTGAGTTTACATCATTTTACAACCATTTAATAAATCCCGGCCGGGTGCTCTTCGTATCCCTTGCTGGAGCAGGAAACCCGGAGAGGTCGGTTTCTGTGTTAGGATATCCCCCATGAAGTTTTTTCCTCAGCGCACATTTTCCTCGGTCCTTCTCGTCGTGTCGCTCGCCGCGATACTGGTGGCGCTGGCGGTACTGCAATACCGGTGGAGCGGAGAGGTCAGCGAGGCCGAGCACGAGCGCATGCACACAAGCCTTCTGGCGTCGACAAACCAGTTCAGGCTCCATTTCAACAGCGAATTCAGGCAACTCGGGATCCTGTTTCAGCCGGATTCGGCGGTGCTGAGGCAGAAAGACTGGGACAACCTTGCAGCCAACTATGACGTCCTATTGAACCGGTCCGGCCGGCGGCTGATTCGCAACATTTATTTGTGGACCGTGGGCGCCGACGGCAAGCCTCGGTTGCTGCAACTCAACCGGGACGCCAAAACATTCGAGGCCGCATCCTGGCCCTCCAATTTCGAGGAAGTTCGCGCCAGATATGAGCGCTTTTTCCCCTACACTTTCAGACCAAGCCCCGAGATCCGCCCGTTCACGTGGGTCATGTTTTACCAGATTCCGCTGATGCTTCATCCCCTTGTGACATTCCAATCCGACAGCGCAACCGAACGGGGCATCAAATTCGTCGGATGCCTTCTGATCGAGCTGAATCTGGATACGATCCGCACGGAGCTTCTTCCGGAGCTTGCCAAAAAGTACTTCCAGGGGCCAAACGGATTTATTTACCAGGTGGCTGTGGCGACGCGCGGAAATCCCGACACGCTCCTGTATAAATCCGATCCCGATTTAACGATCGCCGCATTCGCCAGGCCCGACGCAAGCATCGGCCTGTTTGAAAATCAGCGCGAGCGGTTCAATCCCGGGGGGCCGGGTGCGGGCCCGAGCCCGAACCGCGAACCGGAGCAAGGCGCTGCGCCGCCGGATCGACCCAGACGGCTTCCTCGAGAGCTTCGCATCCGCCCGGAACCCCCTTCTCTCCCCGATGGACGCGGCCAGATAGGACGCGTTCCTTTCGAGGATCAAGGCCCGGGATGGGAACTCATTGCCAAACACAGCAAGGGTTCGCTCGAAATAGCGGTTGCCGCAAACCGCAGGCGAAATCTGGCCCTCAGCTTAGGCAGCCTGCTGCTGCTGGCTGTGAGCATGGCATTGATCATCGTTTCAGCCCGCCGCGCGCAGAAACTGGCCCGGCTCCAGATCGATTTCGTCGCGGGAATTTCGCACGAGCTGAGGACACCGCTTTCGGTGATCTGTTCCGCCGCGGACAACCTGGCGGAGGGAGTGATCGAGGATTCCAGCCAATCCACCAGAAAATATGGCGAGCTAATCCGCAACGAGGGACGCAAACTGACGGGCATGATCGAGCAGATCCTGCAGTTTGCCGGCCTTCGGAGACTCCGGCCTCGTTTCAACGTCCGTCCGGAAGACATCAATGGAATCGCGGAAGCCGCGTTGAAGCAGGCGGCGCCTTCGATCGATGCGGCCGGTTTCTCGGTGGAAAAGGAACTTGCCGGCGACCTGCCGCGGATTCAGGTGGATGCAGCCGTACTCTCGCACTTGATCCAGAGCCTGATTCAAAATGCTCTTAAGTACTCCGGCGAAAGCCGCTGGCTGGCGATCCGCACTGCGAAGGCTCATGGCAAGCGGGGAGGAGAAGTCCATCTCACCGTCGAGGACCGGGGCATGGGCATCAACAGCGAGGATCTGCTGCACGTTTTCGAGCCTTTTTATCGGGGGAGTGAAGCCACCGACGCTCAAATCCACGGCACCGGCCTTGGTTTGTTTGTGGTCCGGGGAGCTTTGGCCCAGATGGGTGGAAAAATCAGCGTGAAGAGCGCGCCGGGAAAAGGAAGCGCCTTCACGATACACTTCCCTGCCCTGGCGGAGTCTGAAGCTTCCGTTAAATCTAACGCGAATTAGGAGCTTTCAAGCGATGAAGTACAAAATTCTGCTGATCGAGGATGAGCCCGGCTTGTGCCTGACGCTCCGCGACAGGCTGCAAAAAGAAGGTTACGTGGTCGACGTTGCGAACGACGGAGAGTCGGGGTTCGATCGGGCCGCAAACCAGCCCTACGATCTGCTGATCCTCGATCTGATGCTGCCGAAAAAAAGCGGGACCGACATCTGCCGCGATTTGCGCGAAATGGGCCTTGCCATTCCCATCCTGATGCTCACCGCCAGGACGCAGACCGACGACAAAGTTCGGGGACTGAAAATCGGCGCCGACGACTACCTGACCAAACCCTTTGAGATGGTCGAGCTTCTGGCCCGCATCGAAGCCTTGATGCGACGCGCAACGCGATCCTTCACCTCCGCTCCTCTCATCTATCAGTTCGGGCCTATCCGGATCGATTTTCGAAAAACCGAAATCACACGCAACGGCGACCCCGTCGCATTTGCCGCCAAGGAATTCCAGCTGCTGCGCTATTTCATCGATCACAAAGGCGAAACCGTATCGCGCGAAACCCTTCTCCAGGAAGTCTGGGGATACTCCTCCGTCCCGTACACGCGGACCGTCGACGTCCACATCGCATGGCTCCGCCAGAAGCTCGAAGATGACCCCAAGCAGCCCCAATGGATCCTCACCGTACATGGCCTCGGCTACAAGTTCGCGGGGTAAGGGAAGAGCTGACAGCCGCCGGCTTTTACGCACATCCTATATCTCCATCCCAAAGGGGAGGCTTTGCACGAGTGCCGCACCTTCGGCGCTTATCGTTGTATCGTCCGCCTATCCCGACCTGACGGTCGGGCCTACTCTCTGCCGCCTCTTCGAGGCTCTCTGAAATGCCGCTTCCCTTGAAACGCTCAGGAATCAGGATCTGCGTCATTAGGGCATGTATAGGCAGCACAAATTCACTTTGGCGCCTGCAACGATGCATGAACATAAAGCCAAAGCTCCGACGCCGTTCAGGTCCGAAGGACCGACACAGAAT
>DATJPG010000049.1:0-17590 GCA_035506515.1 Acidobacteriota bacterium | reverse complement strand
CGACTGGATTACGCTTCGGATATCAATCCCAATTCAGGTTGGCGAATAGCGCCGAACCGACGTCAGAATAGGCAAAGGAGGATTCCGCAATGCATCCGAACCGATATTTGGCACTGATCATGGCTGGCTGCCTGCTGTTTGCGCAGGCAGCGCAGTCGATGCCGCCGCCAACAGGCGCTACTGCGGCTGAGCAGGATTTGGACAAGCTGCTGGCGCCCGTCGCCCTCTATCCGGACTCGCTGCTGGCGCAGGTGCTGGCGTGTGCGACCAGCCCGGATCAGCTCACCGAAGTCAACAAATGGCTCGAACAAAACAAGAATCTGCAAGGCACACAGCTCCAGGATGCTGCCAATGCAAAGGGTTTCGACGCCAGCTTTATCGCGATGGTCCTGTTCCCGGATGTTCTCACCCTGATGGGCAAGAACATAGAGTGGACGACCGAGGTCGGCAAAGCATTCCTGAGCGATCAGAAAGGAGTGCTCGACTCGGTTCAGCGGCTTCGCGCCCAGGCTCAGGCGGCCGGCAACCTGAAGACAACCGCACAGCAGACCGTCACGACGCAAAAGCAGGATGCGCAGCAGGTCATCGTCATTCAGCCCGCGAATCCCCAGGTGGTCTACGTGCCTGTATATGATACAAAAACTGTCTATTCGGCGCCGCCGCCGGATAACAGCGGCAACGTGGCAGCAGCCGCACTGATCGGCTTTGGCCTCGGTATTGCGATCGCGGCCGCGGTGCATGACGATTATTACTATGGTCCCTACGGCTGGGGCGGCTGGGGCATGCATTGGCACACGCACACCGTGGTCGTTGTTGGAGGCCCATGGAGGGTTCCGCCTCATCCACGCTATCCCTATGTTCGACCCGTGCCGGTGCCGCGCGGTGGAGTGTATCGGCCAAGGCCGAATGTTTACGCGCCCACATATAACAACGTAAACATCAACGTAAATCGTCCGACGACCATCAACACTGCACGTCCGGCAGCCTACTCAAATAAAGCCCGGCCGACCACTTACTCCAACACTGCGCGCACGACAGCCCAGCCGGCTGCGGCGCAAAGGCCCGCAACGCGCACCTCCAATTACCGCGCCCCCAGTTACGGGTCGCGCGGCTACACCCAGCCTAATGCGAGTGCTGCGACCACACAGGCGCGCACGGGCACGAAATCGAATGCTTTTTCCGGATACCAGAACGGCAGCGCAGAGCGCGCCGCCAGCCAGCGCGGCCGACGCAGCGCCGATCGAACCAAAAAACGATAAGGAGCACGGATTATGAGAAGATCTGCACTGTTGTTTTTTCTGTTTATCCTCGCGATCTCTTGCGCAAAGCCCTCCAAGCAGGCGCAGAAGACGTTTCCCACTCCGGAGGATGCCGTCGTTGCAATGGTCGACGCTGCACGATCGGGCAATACGCCCGAATTGAAGGCTATCTTCGGTCCCGATGGAGAGAAAATTCTTTCGTCCGGAGATCCGGCGGCGGATCAGCTTTCAATTCAGGCCTTTCTGGCGGCCTATGACGAAAACTCTCAACTCATGGAGGAGAATGGCAAACGCACTCTTCTGATCGGAAAGGAAGAATGGCCGTTCCCGATTCCGCTGATCAATGATGGCAAGAATTGGCTATTCGACACGGCGGCCGGGGCCAACGAAGTATTGTTCCGCCGGATCGGCCGCAATGAATTAGGCACAATCGACGTTTGCATGGCCTACGTTGATGCCCAGAAAGAATATGCGAAGAAGTCGCACGACGGCGTTGCAGCCGGCACGTATGCGCAAAAATTTGCGAGCACGCCCGGCAAGCAGGATGGACTCTATTGGAAGACCGACAAGCCGGAGGATGTGAGTCCGCTTGGAGAGTTAGCTGCCGATGCGGCCTCCGAAGGCTATCGCCGCTCCGAAGACAAACTAATGCCATTCCACGGCTATTACTATCGGATTCTTACTGCGCAAGGCAATAACGCCAACGGCGGCCCGAAGAATTACCTGAAGAATGGTGAGATGCGCGGAGGGTTCGCCCTCATCGCAATTCCGGCGGAGCACGGCAACAGCGGAGTCATGACCTTTATGGTCAACCAGGATGCCGTTGTATATGAAAAGGATCTCGGTTCCGAAACAACTCGGCTTGCGGATGCAATCACCGTTTTCGACCCCGACTCTACATGGGATAAGGCGCAGTAGACATGATGAAGAAGAAGCGCCGCAAAGGATAACACCGCAGCCTCGGCGGCGCAAAGGTTGAACAGTGACGACCGGAGGAAATGCGGCCGATTTTGCGCCACAGGGCAGGTCCGAAGGACCGGCAGAGAATAGGCCCGACCGTAAGGTCGGGATAGGCGAGTGGCATGGGATCGAGCGCCGAAGGTGCGACACGAGTCTAAGGAAAAAGAAACCGGAAGGGTTGTATATAAATAGTGCCGCGCCCTCGGCGCTCTATCTTTGCAATATCCTAATCCCGACCTTACGGTCGGGCCTATTCTCTGCCGGCGCTTCGCGCCTCAAGGATTCCGATTTTGGGATGGCGCCGGGATTTGAGACAACCTCAATTCAAGCGTCGCTGACCGCGACGCATATCCACGGCCTTCCATAACCCCGGCCTTGAAAGGCCGGGCTACCTTCAGACGACCGCTGCCGCGGCCCTCAAATCTCCCAAAGGAACAAAAATTATGCGGCATTAGGCGAGGACGCCGACGCTCCCAGCGATGCCGGGAACGAGCCCACAGACTCGTGTGATGTGCAGACTACAGTTCGGGGTTTATCCGATCATGATCGATTTTGCCTTCTGCTGAAGAGAAAATCTTCTTTATTTTTGTGCTGATTTTTTTTCTTCTTTTCCAGACGATCTCAAAAAAGCTGAGTGCCGAATTGGGCGGAACCATCAGGAAGCTGAAGGCAATTACGGCGACATCCACGTTTTTTCCGGGGAAACTCCTGATGGCGATGAAATAGCACAGAGCGCAATTGCGCATGCTTGACGCGGTCGCCAACACTGACCGCATTTCTCTCGCCGGCCCTCCGGAAATCCAGCCAATGACCATCGAGCCCAGAATGAAAGCCGCCATTGCGGACAACACGGTCCAGTCCAACGCGGCCAGGGCGGCTTGACGTTTGGTCGCCAGGAGAAATCCGAAAGCAGTAATGGCCAGAGTTGCAGCTATGATCATAAGCTTTGACAGCTTCTCAGCCGGCTTGGGAAGCTTTTGGCGGATTGCCAGCCCCGCTAACAGGGGGAGAAGAAGATACAAAAGCAAAAATCTAATGGCCGGTCCGTGCACAGGCGCCAGCCGCAATTCTATCGGCAAAACCGCGCCCGCAATAGCCGGGGAAATAAATATCGCCAGCAGCGAGAGGATAAAGGTTAGCGCCCCTTCAATGAAAAGCTTGTCCGGTGACCCGCCTAAATATTGCAGGGCGCTCAATCCCCCGGGAGTCACCGCAAGCAAAATGAAGCCGACCGCGATGTCCGTGGGCATGGGAACCAGAAAGACGATGAGGAATCCAAGCGCGGGGATATATACAAAATTGGCAACAAGCGAGCGCAGCAGAAAGCGGCGTTGGTGGAGTGTCGCCTGGACATCGGCCACCCTTACTTTCAGACCGATGCCAAGCATTGCCGTTATTAGAAACACGTAGGAGAGAAATCTCGCAAAGGAATCCATGAGCCATCTCTTCAACCAAACCTGTTTAGCTTCTGTTCCTCGCCGTCTATCTGACCAAAAACAGGAGCAGCGCATAGCCCACTGCTCCAGTGGCCAGGGCCCAGAATTTCCCTTCTTTCTCCGAGGGCAACTCCATAATCATACTGTTCATGACGACTCCGCCTGAAACAAAACCCAGCAGAGTAATAATCACCGGTTTGGGGACATCGGCGAAGACTCCGCAAAGCCAGCCTGCCATGACCGCTGCAGCAAGGATCTGTCTTCCCGGGCGCTTGTAAAGCCTCCCGTGCTCATGCTCGAGCGAATGGCCCACGCCCAAAAAGTGGAGCCCCATAGCCAGGGCGTACAGCAGAATCGGGAGCGGCGTTTCAGTAATGCCTCGGAGCATCAAGTAGGTAACGAGCCAACTGTAAACGGCAAATCCACCGATATGCAGGAGAAATACCGGGTCGC
Source organism: Acidobacteriota bacterium (assembly GCA_035506515.1). Classification (GTDB taxonomy): domain Bacteria; phylum Acidobacteriota; class UBA6911; order UBA6911; family UBA6911; genus UBA6911. The sequence goes on along the minus strand of DATJPG010000049.1, from coordinate 13,482 downwards.
CGCTGCCGTAATCCGGCGCGTTCTTTCGCCCGGATATCTCCGACCATTTGACCAAGTGCGACAGACCATAAAAAAAGATGAAGCCTAGCAGCGCGGAGCTGTAAATTCTCAGTTCCGGGAACGGCAACTGCCTTTGCGCGGTCTCTCTGACAAAAACCGCTCCCGCTTCGCCTAATTCGGGAAGCATGCGGATAAACACGTAGGCAACGGAGACGCCTGCGGCTGCGGACATGACCCGCCGTCGCGAAAAACCGAGGGGGCCCTCAAGCCTCCCCACGAAAAGGAAAATCAAAGCAAAAAACAAACTCGCTATGAACGTCTCGACAATTCCCATTTACTGCTCCTCCATGAGTTAACCGAGGGGACCCATTCTAAGGACCATGCTTACAAACATAACCACGCCAAGAAGCCCGATGAGAGTGGCAACCACGAAGGACAGGTCCACCAGCTTGTATCCGTGGCCCAACGCGAGCGTTCGCGTGAATTTCTTGTGCTGCAGGCAGGCAATCACCAGGGCGAAGATGCCGATAGCGATCAGGGTGAGGCCCACGGTCCGTGGAGAATTCTGCTGCAATAGTTTCGTTGCTCCTTCTTTTTGTGCGATGGTTTCCAGAAACTTGTAGATGGTGAATCCGAAACTGATCAAAGAAAGAGCGGTCCGCACCCATCCCATGAGAGTGCGTTCCGCCGCCATGAGCGTTCGTTCGATGGCCAGAGTATCCGACAGTTTTAGCTGGTTCTCGTTCATATTTTCTTTCTCCCAATTCGTCTTAGAGGGCGGGCTTTAACCTAAGTCTTTGCAAAACAGAATTCGTCAGCTTCTCTCGTCTCTGTGAGGACGGTCCTCCAGAGACTGTCTCAATGCCCGGCGCCATCCCAATATTGGAATCATTGAGGCGCGAAGCGCCGGCAGAGAATAGGCCCGACCGTAAGGTCGGGATTAGGTTATCGCAAAGACCGAGCGCCGAGGGCGCGGCACGGTTAACATTTTACATACAATCCTTCCGGTTTCTTTTTCCCCAGGTTTGTGTCGCACCTTCGGTGCTCGGTCCCAATGTACTCGTACAGCCCGACCTTACGGTCGGGCCGTCGGGCCTATTCTCTGCCGGTCCTTCGGACCTGCCGTGGCGCATAACACAACAGGTCCGTGGTTTTGAGGTTGACTTTCCAGAGCCGTCCTCATCGAGAGTGGAAAGGCGTTGGGCTTTGGCCGGGGCGAATTCGCAAACGTATGCGTCACCGAATGCGCGCTCTTGCCCCACCGAGTCCCTGGCAATCTCCTATGCCTGCCTGCTTAAGATCCTCCGCGTCGGTAAAATTGCGTTCTGCTACGCGATCGAGTTGCTTCAGATGCTCGAGGAGAGGGGGAATCCGTTCCGGCGGCAGGGTCTCAATCAGGTTTTCCATCATCCCCCGCAGACGGCGCATCACCTGCAAACTGCCGGCGCCATAAGTACGGATCTCGCTCAGGCCAAGCCAGAGAAAATCTTCCCAATTCGGCGTGGCGAAAATCAGGCGCAGCCGGCCTTCGCCGTCCCGAATTCGGCCGTCTCCAAGATCCCTCACGGCAATTCTCTTCAGAAGGGTTTCAATATGATCGAGCGCGCGAGTGCCGGTCGTAGGGTCATTGATTGCAGGGGAGAGAGCCCGAATCGCGATATCGACGATGATCCTGAAACCATAGGCGGGATTTTGTTCAAAGGTATGGCCTTTTCTGAATGCCACACGCTGCTGGAGTTCTTTCTCCGGGATAGCCTCGCCGCCCTGATACACATGGAATAGAGGATCTCCTTCGGCCACAAAGTCTCCAACTTGAGGAATGATCCGGATCACACACCCATGCTTCCGAGCTGTCTGGGCCAGGCCCCGGGCGTCAAAGGCAGCAAACACTCCGGATCTTCCCCGCTGGCGAATCGAGGCAGTGGGCAAGATCCCGCGAAGGGGATCTTCGGCATCCGTGTCACGCCTCGTTTCTCCAGGCAGGACCGGATAAATCGCCTCAATGACCCGAGTCGTTTCACTCACAATGCTTGCAAAGATACTGATGGGACGAACCGCTCTTGCCGCATAGGCAACAAGAAAAATGAATAGCCCGATGCTCACCAGGTTGAAAACAACAGTCAGAAGAACCGCAAACTGGGGAACGGGCTCTATAAGCCTCCCTCCTACGCTGGTTGAATAAACGTACATGAAGATAAAGATGGTCAGCGAAAGCCTGCTCGCGCGGCTTTCAACGACACGGGCGGTAATCCGGGGTGTCATTTGGGACGCGGCGATTTGAACCGCAATGAAGAGCATGGTTAAAAGAAATACAATAAATGTCAGACCCGAAGAAACAATCGCCCCGACTATCGCCCGTGCGCCATCCGGGGTGAAGTCAAGCCATCTCCATTGGGTCCGGAGATCGAACGTCCAGACCAGCCGATGAAAGAGTCCTCCCGCCACGGCTGCGATGAGAGGCATGACCCACAGAGAAGATTTGAGATAGGTGCGAATGCGGTATTTCTGAAGCCAGTTCATGTCGGCTCTTATCGTTTATTTGTGCGGGCGGACGTTCACGACTTTGATGTACTGGTTTCCGTAACTCTCTATTTCGTATTGGCCCTGCTTCTTGTTGAACTTTATTCTGGCCGCTCCGATGATGCTTCCCGTTCCTTCGCCTGCCTGGTTCAGGATTACCTGTAAGAAACCAAATTCGTAGTCTGTAGATCGGCCGCTGTTGCGAAGCTCGAGGAAGGGCATTATGCGCGCGGTCACAATCGTGATCACGGTGCCCTTGGCGGTCTGACGCTTCCGCGCAATCGCAATGGAGTTTCCAATCCCGGCGTCAGGATAGATCCGCCCCAATTCCGGCTTTTCCAATTCCCTGCGCAGCCCGTCGCTCCCTTTCTCTTTCAGCAATGTCGCATACCGCATCAAGTCTGCGTCGCTCGTGTACTCGTTTATGGAGAAGTTAAAGCCGAGCATGCCGCCGCCTGCAACTCCGCCCGTCGCCATTGCAACAGCCGAGTAGGCTTCCGGCTTCTTTTTCTCCTCCTGGCCGAAGCACATCGACAGAAGAAACACGATGCCCAACAATGTTGTCCACACTACAATTTTGCGATTCATTCTTAATCCTCCCGGTTTCTGACCTGACCGTTGTTTTTCAATCGTCAATCGTAAATCGTCAATCGTAAATCGACTCACTTCCTGAAAGACCAGCTGATGCCCGTAGTAAAGCCATAATCGTTCTTCGTGGCTGTCTCCGACGGAGGCTTGCTGTCGTAGCTGTCATAAAAAGTAAGACTGACGAAAAAGTCCTTCAAGACCTCGATGCGGAGCTTCGTGTTGAACTCAAGTCTGCGGCGGCCAATGGTTGTGAAGTTGGGCATATACATAAATTGATTGACGATGTCGTACTTCGGCGAATAAAGCTTGAAGAATTGAGCCTCGATCCCAAAATAACCCTCGGCGTTCTTCAATACGTCCTGGCCGTAGTAACTCTCACGCGTGACTGCAGCAGCTCCGATCGCCGTAATAAGAGTCCGGTTGCTCTGCGCTATCCTGTAACCCGGCCCCGCCAAAAACGAAAATCGCCGATCCAGCTGCAGCTCAAGGTTGTGCTCGTGGCTTGCCTGTGAGTATAGGAGCCATTTTTTCGAGAACTGCATGGTGCCCAAAAGGGTCAGCTGCCTGCGGTCTGCGTCTGTTTCGCCCTTGGACGTGCCGTAGGTGCTGTTAAAGCTCATCTGACCCGAATAGTGTTCCGTGCGATAGGTCAAATCTCCCGAAAAGTTGACTTGCTTGCTGTCACTGGCTTTTGTGAAAGAGGTGCCAAGATCCGCAGAGCCCGAAAAGCGTTTCCAGGCGCTGCCTCCCAGCTCCTGGATTTGCACGACCGACAAATGCTCCAGGTCTTTTGCTCCCTCGGTCCCTTCAACGGCCAGGTGCCCATCCTCGGCCGCAGACTGCAGGCTTCCGGCATAAATGTGTCCCTGCTTGTCCTGAATGGTGAAGAGAAATTTGCTGGTTATTCTCTTCACATCCGGCCACTTGATCTGAACTGTACCCATCGAATCGGTATTGACCGTGAGCATCCCCCTCGCCAGAGTCTTTATCTCGCAAGTGATGTTATTGCCATTCTTAAGGATCACGACATCGGTTTTCTCGTGCGCGGACACCGGCAGGGCAATAGAGACCATAATCAGGAACCACGTCGGAAGCAGCATCCGTTGGACTTGCATGGGGTCCTCTCCCGTTCGAGCTTGCGCATCCAGAGGTCGGCCCCCGATTAAAAGTTTTGGGCAGGCAAGTGCATGCCGACGTCGGGAGCCGTGGCCTCTATTTCTTAGCCTTTGGTGGATAGTTCTTCAGCAGCTTGGCCACGGCCTTCTGCAGCCTGTCCTGGTTCTTTTGCGGGTCCTTGCTTGGATTCAGAGTCTTGGTTGCGGTGCCGTGCCACACCTGGCTTTTTTGGGCCACGTCATAAAAGTCAAGGGCCAGGGTGCCGATTTTGATGGTTGAACTGGTTGCGGATCCCATGCCGCCCATCATGCGGTAGCGGCCGCCATATGCCGTGGCATTCCATTGTGTTTCTTGGGTGACAGCCACCTGGAAGGCAACATACAGATTGGCGCTATCGTCTTCGGTTTTGGTCAATCCCTTCAGCGCCAGCAGTGAATCAATTGCCTGTTTTATCTGATTGGATGTTAACTGATCGGGATACTTGGCGCCTGGAACATCAACCCATTTGTAGGTCTTGAGCTTGGAAAAATCAGTATTGGTATCAAAATTATATTTGACGTCTTGTGCCTGCACGAGCACACAGAAAAAAGTCATAACGAGGGCTAATCCAATTAGTAACACTGTTTTCTTGTTCCCCATTGCTCATATCCTCCATTTACAGGCTATTGGTGCATGCCTTGGCAGAAACCGTGTTTTGCATATCAACACAATCAAATTAAGCGCCATCATTAATATAGCTCAACTATAATATGGCTCACCTGTCAAACTTTACAGGCATGCGACTCGTGTCAATCCGTGAGAATCCGTTCAGATCCGCCGCCGACCTTATTATTCAATACTTTGTCGAACCCTGCTGCTGTAAACATTGACAGTTTTTTCTCCGCTCGTTGTTTCTTATGCTCCCGTCTATTTTGGTGACCATATGCGAGTTTGCAGTTTGCATCAGGATTATCCGAACCGATATTTCGGTTGGGCGATCAAGTCCTGGATTGTGGGGTTTGTTTTTGTGCCTGCCCACTTGGGCTACACGAATGCCCAGAAGGCTTCAGTGGATCCACAAGCTTTGGTGCGCCAGATGGTTGAGAATGAGCTCCGGGCGCGGGTGATGGAGCCTGGCTACTTTCGATATATGATGCGGTCGCAAGAGGAGGACGAAAAGCGGACTGAAATTGTCATCGAAACGCAGAAAGGGACTCTGAATCGCCTGCTCGATCAGAATGGCCGTCCGCTCACTCCAAAGCAACAGCAGCAAGAGGATGAGCGCATAGAGCGGCTGATCCGCAATCCTCGCGATTTGGCGGAGCAGGAACACAAAGAGAACGACGATTTGCAGAAGGCTCAGAGCCTTCTTAAGTTGCTGCCGGATGCACTTCTGTACACAACGGAATCTTCCGACGGACAGACAGTGCGCCTGAGTTTTCGTCCGAATCCTAATTTCAATCCGCCTACGTTTGAATCGAGGATTTTCCATGTAATTCAGGGCAGCATTCTGGTGGATGAGGGCCAAATACGGCTTATTGAACTGCGGGCCGTGATGTCGCGTGATCTTGAATTTGCCTGGGGAATTTTTGGGAAATTACGCAAAGGCGGCACGCTGGATGTGTGCCAGGAGCAGATAGAACCTGGATGCTGGGTAGTGAAATCCTTCAACGTGCAGGTTACGGGCCGTGCATGGTTCTTCAAATCAATCGGCAAACGGAGCTACGAGTTGCACTGGGCCTTTCAGCGAGTTCCGGAAAATTTGACCCTGGAAGAGGCTGCGGAAATGGCGAAAAAGGAAGCACGGGGTGTGAGATCTGAATGAAGGGCCTCTCGTGCAATCGAATCTCAATGGTTGTTTTTTTCATCAGGGACGTCTATAGTTTTGTAAATTCAAGGTTGCTATTTTTTGAATTGACTGCTTTGGCCGGCATGACGATCTCGCGTATGGAGAGCAATTCTAAGCACAGCGAACCCGCAATACATCTGGTGGATGACGATCCGTCCATTCTTCGTGCTCTGTCAAGACTCCTGCGAGCGTCGGGATATCATGTTGAGCCGTTTGGATCTGCAGAGGAGTTTCTCCTTTATCGCGGCACATTCCCTGACTCTCAGGGCTGTGCAATTGTGGATCTCAAGCTTCCGGGGCTGAACGGGCTGCAACTGCAGGAGAGCCTGAGGCAACAGAAAGAACCGATGCCGGTAATCTTTCTGACGGGACACGGCGACATTCCGAGTTCCGTAAGCGCGATGAAGTGCAATGCGGTTGATTTCCTGACAAAACCTGTCTGTGCGGATGATCTGCTTGCTGCAGTAAAGCGCGCGCTCACTGCCGATGCTGCCGAAAGGGATGCACGATATCGGCGAAGGGAAATCCTCTCCCGCTACGAAAAACTCACACCCCGCGAACGGGAAGTGCTGGCTCTGGTTGTCCGGGGACTGCTCAATAAACAGATAGCCTTCGAACTCGGCACCGTCGAACGGACGATTAAAGCGCACCGCGCACAGATCATGGCAAAAATGCAGGTGGAATCGGTTGCGGAATTGGTGCGTGCGACCGAATACCTTAACATTGCTGCGATCGGCAAAAACTCAAGCTGACACGCCATTCTCTCATCCGACAATCCCCGCCGAGCATGGACTGTGCTTTTTGACAGTTATCTCGGTTCACTCAAAGCGGTATTTTCAGGTTGCCTTGCAGCCATTCAAGAAGAAACGAGGAGACTTATATGAGATGGTTTGTACGAGTTCTGCTGGCCGTTGTCATGGCGGGCACGTTGCTGTTTGCGGGATCAACTAAGTTTTCTTCCATTTATCAGAATCCCCGCGCCGGGCGGATCGACTTTTCCGGAAAGAAGGTGGCCTGTTTCGTGATCATCCCCAACGAAGAACTCCGGGGCGCCCGTGAGGAAACCGTTGCGGCCGAATTGCGCAGTCGCGGCGTCAATGGTATTGCGGGGTACACAATTCTTCCGGGGGCGCTGGTGAAAGACCGGGAAAAATCCAAGGAGTTTCTCCAAAAAGCCGGAGTGAGCGCAGCCTGCATTATCCGGCTGCTTGGAGATAAGGAACAGGCATTGACCACGACAGTGACGACGGCGTGGTACACTCAGCCCTACTACAGCAATTTCTGGGGCTACTGGAACTATGGCTGGTCCTCGGTAGCGATTTATGAAACCAGCTGGACGGACAGGGTCATTACTCTCGAAACTCTGATCTACTCTATCGAGAGGGATGAGTTGCTCTGGGCGGGGAGAAGCGAAACAACGAATCCAAAAGACATTACGAAGTTCGTGCAGGACCTTGTGAAGGAGGCCGGAAAGACGCTCCGCAAAGCCGGCCTGGTTCCCAAATAACAATTCATGCATTTCTAAATCCCCGGAAGGACCACATATCCTGACCCGGGGATTGAACCAAAGTACAATATACAAATTCCCGGAGGATATGCGAGATTCTGCCCTAACACTTCACCAAATGAGGCCAGGAATTAAGTTGGCCAAGGAGACGGACATGGGCAAATTGCGAATCCTTCTGGCGGATGACCACACGTTTCTGTTGCAGGCCTGTCAAATGATGTTGAAACCGGATTTTGACATCCCTGCGGTTTTTACCGATGGCCGAGCCCTGGTGGATGCCGCGCCGGCGCTCAAGCCTGACGTTATCATCCTCGATATCGGCATGCCCTTGCTAAATGGGCTGGACGCCGCCAGGGAGTTGAAAAAGCTGATCCCCGCGGTGAAGCTGATTTTCCTTACCATGTATCCGGATCCGGACCTCGCCAGGGAGGCAATTCAAGCGGGGGCCTCCGCATACCTGCTCAAGACATCTGCCGCTTCGGAATTGACGAAGGCCATCCATGAGGCGATCAAAGGGCGTTTGTATGTGACGCCGGCCATTGCCAGGGCGATGCGGGATTCTTTCATTGAGAACCCCGAAGTCAAACATGTTTCTAAAGAATTGACAGCGCGCCAGCGCGAAGTGCTGCAGCTTCTGGCAGAAGGCCGACCCATGAAGGAAGCCGCCTACATATTGGATGTGAGCACTCGAACCATCGCATTTCATAAGTACAGAATGATGGAACAGCTGAAGCTGAAAAATTCTGCAGAACTCATTCAATTCGCCGTTAGCCAGCATCTTGTTTCGCAGAAACCTGAGTTTGCGCAGATTTAAACTCTCGTGAATTTGCGCATCTTGCCGCAGGCAGTACAATCCTGACCTCAGGCCCGGGCTTCAATACTCCCAATGTGAGGCTGTTGCTGTTACAGATCACGAGTCACAGAATTCTACGTTCATCCTTTTTCATTCACAGGTTGCGCATACAATTCATGCTCGCCTGGGAATGAAGATCGATTCGAACAATCAGAACGACAAGTTCAGCCTCAGACCGAGGACCACGGCCGTGTCGATATTTCTGAGGGGAGCACCATGCTCGAAGTGAGCAACAACATTCTGCGCCGATATTCCATGGACGACCTGAAGGTCGGGCGACAGGTGGGCCCAGGGCGTGACGGCGAAGCTGTAATACGCCTCAATGCCCTTTTCGTCCCGGAGAAATTCCCTGGTGCCGGCCGGAGTTGTCAGTGTGGGGTGGCTGACATTGATGTAGTAGCCTCCGAAGCCGTATGAATCATTGGGCCGTTTTGAGCCGACGCCCTTGCCGCCAACACCCAGTTCGTAGAAGTAGTGCAAGAAGTTAGGATTGCCGTCCGAGACTGCGAAGCGGCCGAAGAGACCAAACCCTTTTCCTTTCTGCGGCTCCCACAGATACTGGTCGAAGTTGCAGGAAAACATCCATGAACCCGGCTTCGTCGCGAGCACCTGAGTTCCCGGTTCGAGAGTCAGTCTCTGGTCTATTGAAGTTTTTTCCTTGTTGGAGTGCAAAAAGATGACGTCCTGGTGGCCGGTCTTTCCGAAAAAATGGGTCCGCCAGCGGCCCTCGAGGTAAACGGACAGGTCGTCGTGTGAAAAGGTGTGAAAATCAGCCTGGCTGGCCACGCCTGTCGAGGCGTATACAACGGCCTTAAAGATGGCTGCCTCGGGATTCTTGTTGGGTAGAATAACAAAACCACCGCCAACGGGAGTATAAGGGCTGGTGAACAAGGAGGACGGAATGAAATTAAAGGCAGTGTTCATGAACTGGGTATCGCCTTTGGCGAATTTGCCGTGGGCGAACTCGTTGTCATCGGCTGCCGTGACATTAAACTTACCCATCGTTACACCCAAGTATGGTGAAAGGAATTGGGTGAACGTCACAGCGGGAATCGCGGCGCTTCCGGGCCTGCCGGGCACAGGGAAGACCTCATTCGTGTTTATCGGAAGCAGGGCGCCGGAATTCAGGTTGGCCCCGTTGCCATAATTCACTTCTCCCTCGACCGTAAAAAATCCGCCGGGCCAGAGCCCCGCCTTGCCCGTGTCCAAATTAAGATAGAAGTCGCCGCGGCCGCCATACTCTAATCCTGTGTCAAGTCCTCCTGTGACCACCCCCATCTCGGTCTGAGTCAGAGAGAAATCGAAGGTGATTCCCTTCTTGGCCATGGAAGTACGCAATCCTCCCCAATCGCCGGTCATCGTCGTCCACTTCAGGATGTTGCCGGAGTTGTCCGGTGCCGGCGATTGGGCGTGGGCACTCGCCGATACCAATACCAGCGTAAGGAGCAGAATGGACAGCCGGATGCTTGTTGTCGTTTCTGTGATCTTCACTTTGTGTCCTCCTATTGTTGCAAAGACTCGTTTCTGCTGATTGCGATTTACCGGAGCCGCCCCCGGCCAGGACGGATGCGGCCAGCTGGCGTTTATGCTTACTACGTCCTGCGCTCGCTGATCCGGTAGCCGATTGCCATTCGTAGTGCACAGAATCGCACTCGGGACCAGGGTAGTCAACAGCCCTTTAGGGAAGGTTGGTCGTCATTACAAGGACTTTTTGCTGGAATCTGGGTGGAGCCGGCGCTAAGTGATTGAAAATCCGTCCATGCTATTTTGCAGAATGCCTGGATTTATCCGAGGATAGTTTTTCTGAGAGCTAAACTGCGGAAGTTGGGCTAGACTACAATCCAGGTAAACTGGAATCGTACCTTATGAGTTGGATTACTATTCTCTGGCCTATGGGTGCTTCCGCATGCCTCACCCTTGCGGCGATCCATCTGCAGATATGGTGCCGACGGCGCAGAGTGTGGGCCGATCTGCTATTTTCCCTGGCTTCGACGGCAACTGCCGCGCTTGCGGGATGTGAGTTCTGGATGATGCGGGCGGAGACCCCCGCACAATTCGCCACTGCAGTGCGCTGGTTGCACGTGCCGGCCTGGGTGATTGTCCTTTCGCTGGTCGGCTTCGTGCGGCTCTATTTACGCGCCGGAAGGCGTTGGCTCGCCTGGCTCATCTGTGCATTGAGGACGCTAGTGCTGCCGCTCGATTTCCTGATCGGGCAGAATCTCAACTACCTCGAGACCGTTCGTCTGCGGCACATCCGCTTTCTTGGCGAATCCATCTCTTTCGGCGAAGGGATCTCGAATCCGTGGATGCTGGTCGGCCAACTGGCGCTGGTATTGTGGGTGATTTTCTGTATGGACGCCGCAATCACTGTCTGGCGACGCGGGGATAAGCGACAAGCGCTGACCACGGGGACCGGCCTCGTGTTCTTTACGATGGCCGGAACCGTGCAGAGCATACTGGTGCTCTGGCAGATTGTGGAAATGCCAATCATGGCGAGTTTTTTCTTCATGGGCTTTGTCGCAGCAATGGCCTACGACATGAGCTACGAGATGCTCCAGGCAGCGCAATTATCCGAAAATCTCCGCGAGAGCGAAGCGCGCTATCGAAACATATTCGAAGGGGCTATCGAGGGCATGTTCAGGACCTCGGCGCAGGGGAAATGCGTGGTGGCCAACCCCGCCCTGGCAAAGATGCTGGGGTATGATTCAGCGGATGAGGTCATTTCCGCGATCCAGGATTCCGCCCTTCAGGTATGGGCAGACCCTGACGAGCGATCCCGTTCTCTCCGACAGCTTGAAGAGCAGGGAACACTTCGCGGATACGAGTGCCAGTTCAAACGCAAAGACGGGACCACAATTTGGGTCTCGCTCAACAGTCATGCCGTTCGCCGGCCGGATGGACAGGTAGCTTATTATGAGGGCTTTCTTCAGGATCTCACCACGCGCAGGCAGTCGGAACAGGAGATCGCGCGTCAGCGCAACGAACTGGCCCACCTTTCACGCGTAGCCGCTCTCGGCGAATTGGCCAACTCGTTTGCCCACGAGCTGAATCAACCTCTCGCCAGCATCCTCAGCAACTCGCAGGCGGCGCAGCGCTTGCTCGCGCGAGACCCGGCCGACCTTGACGAAGTGCGCAAAATCCTGGCGGACATTGTGGCCGATGACAAACGCGCAGGCGAGGTCATCCGCAGCCTGCGAGCCCTGCTCAAAAGAGGTGAAATGCACAGGCAGCCGCTCGACGCGAGCGAGCTTATTCTTCTGGTTCTCAAGCTTGTGCGCATGGATCTGGTCAATCAAGGCGTCACGGCGAAAACCGATCTCGCCCCAAACCTGCCCGTTTTCCACGGCGACCACGTGCAACTCCAGCAGGTGCTGATCAACCTGGTGATGAACGCCTGCGATGCAATGGCTTGCGTACCGCGAAACGACCGGGAGATCCGGATCTGCTCCGGCCTGAATGGAAGCAGTTTTGTGCGCATCTCCGTCGTCGATCGCGGCACAGGCATTGCGCCGGAAAAAATGGATAAGGTCTTTGAGCCGTTTTACACCACCAAGCCGGACGGCACGGGGCTCGGTTTGGCCGTGTGCCGAAAGATTGTCGTGGCGCACGGCGGATCGCTGTGGGCCGCTAACAATCCGGAGCGAGGCGCCACCTTTCACCTGACGCTGCCTTTGAGTGGCGAAAGAGAGAAAGTGATGGAAGGATCCCCGGACTAATGGCCCTTCATGAAGATGTAATTGTAAGCGATTCCAAAACTGCTGATGTCGTTGCCGACGCGCGTGATGACTCCATCGAAATAGCTGATCTTGAGTGATTGACGTGGCGTTAGCACAAGCCCGAAGGTGGCGCCGATACGCCAATTACCCTGGTAGTTTGCCCTCTCCACGCCGTCGACCGTAGTCCGTCCGCCGGTAAAAAAGGTCGCGTCAAGTGCCACCCATGTCCGATGAGGCAGGATGCGCAAGAAGTGGGCTTGCAAGCTGCCCAGCGGGATCTGCGTGCGGGTTGATCCGTTATTGAAGTTCCCGTTCGCGGTATAGAGCCAGACGCCGGCGGCGCCTTCAATCACCCACTGCCCCAGGGCGCGGGAAAACCCGACTTCCGGCTTGAATCCCCATCGGTTCGCGCCGATATTGACCACGAGTTTCGGGTCGTACTGACCGGTGGGAGCCGACACTGTGATACTCGCTCCGACGATGGTCTTCTGCCGGTACCTGGCGAATTCCAGACGGCGCATCGCGGGCGCACCGTGGATGTTCATGGCGAAGCGGAAGACCGCATCGCCCAGTCCGGAACGGTACCGATAGGAAGCAGATTCGGAGAGACGGCCGGTCAGATCGGCCTGTATGTATGGGAGAATGACGAGCACCTGCGCCGAGCGCCCTAGAACGCCGAGAGACTGCCCAAAGGAGAGAGATCCCATGTTGGCAGCGACGTGGGCATCGGTCACCGGCAGGCTCGGATCGAAAAGCAATCCACCTGAGTTCCGGCTGTAACTGGTGCCGAAAAAGCTGACCCCGACGGGTGCCGGAAAGTAGGCGCGGGGCTGCAGTTCCTGAGCGTTCAGACTTGCCGCGAGACAAAGGGAGACCCATAGCAGAATGGCCATGCCAGGCCCGCTCCGGCGCAGCCGGCAGTGGAGCATGCTACCACCTGAACCGTTCCTGGCGTCCAGCATCACATCTCCTATATTCGTGCCCATCCACTATTTCCGCAATCCATCGCTTCAACCCCTTGTTAGCCGGCTATCCCGCAACTTTGCGGCAGCAAATATCCTCCGGCAGAACCGGAGGCTTTAGCTTATGAGCCGCTCAAAGCGGCCTGAACAGCATTATCGGGGTCGGTATCGGAATCGGGGTCGCAAATGGTATCGCTTCGGCTTCTCGCTTCCCGATTTCGACTGCGACCCCGATTCCGACCCGAATGGCACTTATACATGGCGTCATAAATAAATGCGCACTATCTCCGAGTTGAGGCCCGAAGGGCCGCAAGAGAATAGCCCCGGCCGTCAGGCCGGGGTTGGGAATAAGACACGATTGAGCACCGAAGGTGCGGTACTTTAAGCGCCTC
>DATJPG010000048.1:0-2964 GCA_035506515.1 Acidobacteriota bacterium | reverse complement strand
TCCCTTGAAACGCTCAGGAATCAGGATCTGCGTCATTAGGGCATGTATAGGCAGCACAAATTCACTTTGGCGCCTGCAACGATGCATGAACATAAAGCCAAAGCTCCGACGCCGTTCAGGTCCGAAGGACCGACACAGAATAGGCCCGACTGTAAGGTCGGGATAGGAGGTGTGATTCACGAGAGCGCCGAAGGTGCGGCACAAGATCTGCCTTCGGCAAAACTATATTTTCCGGGATCCATCGATTGAAAATATAGAAAAAGGACATACTCCGGACATACCCAATTTCGGAATCGAGGATACGTCCCCCCACACCGGTCCGCACGCCATGAAATTCTGTTCCGCACATTTACACACGATGCTATAGTACGACGCACTTGACGATTGCAGGCAACGTGGTGCATCCCGGAGGTTCGTATGCGGATTTCTACCGGAGCAGGATCTGGCCTATTCAGAATGCTTTTGCTTTCAACGATTGTCTGCCTGCCGGCAGCTTCTGTCATGCCGCAGGATAATGCGCCCTACCGCAATTCCAAGCTTCCGCTGGAGCAGCGGGTTGCCGATTTGCTGGCCCGCATGACGCTCGAGGAAAAAATCGCGCAGTTGACCAGCGCAATGGAGAGAAGCGTCAACGCTTCCGATCCCAAATCCTCGCTGGTGGACGCCAAGGGAGCCTTTCAGCCCGAGCGCGCATCCGCGCTGATCAAAGACGGGATCGGGCAAATCTCTCGCCCCAGCGGGATGCGCGGGCCGCGCCAGATGGCAGAATTCACCAACACCATACAGAAATGGGCGCGGGAGAACACGCGGTTGGGAATTCCCGTCATGTTTCACGAAGAGTGCCTGCATGGCCACGCGGCGATGAAGGGGACGTCCTTTCCCCAAGCGATCGCCCTGGCATCGACCTGGGATCCCGCGATTGTGGAAGAGGTTTTTTCCGCTACGGCAAGCGAAGTCCGCGCCCGGGGTTCGCATCAGTGCCTGACCCCGGTACTGGACCTGGCTCGCGATCCGCGATGGGGACGAACCGAGGAAACCTATGGCGAGGACCCATACCTCGCATCAAGAATCGGGGTCGCGGCAGTCAAAGGATTTCAGGGCATCGGTCCCACCATCGACAAATTTCACGTGATCGCGACGGCGAAGCATTTTGCCGTGCATGGCCAGCCCGAGGGCGGCGCCAACACGGCGCCGGGGAATTATTCGGAGCGCGTGATCCGCGAATCTTTCCTGAAATCTTTCGAAGCCGCCGTAAAGGAAGGCCATCTCCAGAGCGTGATGGCGTCCTATAACGAAATCGACGGGGTTCCGTCCCACGGCAACCGGTATTTGCTCGACAATATTCTGCGGCAGGAATGGGGGTTTAACGGGATCGTGGTTTCCGATTATTTCGGCATCCGGCAATTGCGGTCCAAGCACTTCGTCGTCGGCACGAACGAAGAAGCCGCCAAGCTGGCGCTGGAATCCGGCGTGGATATCGAGCTTCCCTACATCGAGGTCAACCATCTGCTTCTGGACCAGGTCAAGCAGGGCAAGGTATCGGAAGCATATGTCGATCGCGCCGTGGCCCGCATACTGCGCTCGAAATTTATCACGGGACTGTTTGACGACCCGTTCGTGGATCCCGAGGCTGCCGAAAAAATCACCAACAGCAAGGAACACCAGCAGCTGGCGCTGGATGCCGCGCGCAAATCCATTATTCTTCTGAAGAACGAGGGCGGTCTGCTGCCGCTCGACAAATCCAGGTACAAACGGATCGCGGTGATCGGGCCCAATGCGAAGGAAGTGCACCTCGGCGGCTACAGCGGGACGCCGGGACGCGGCGTCGGAATCCTCGACGGGATCAAGGCCAAAGCGGGCGCCGGCGTCGACGTGCAGTATGCCGTGGGGGTGAAAATTACCGAAACGCGGGGCGATTCGGAAACGATGCCGACCTTCGACGACAAACTCAAGCTTGGCGATCCCGCCCTCAACGCCAAGCGCATTCAGGAGGCCGTCGGCGTCGCTGCAAAATCGGATCTCATCATTCTCGCGCTGGGTGAAAACGAACAGACAAACCGCGAAGCCTGGGGGAACCACCTCGGCGACCGCGACAGCCTCGACCTGCTCGGCAACCAGGACGACCTCGTGAAAGCCATGCTCACGCTTGGCAAGCCAGTCGTCGTATTCCTGATTCACGGCCGCCCGAATTCCATCAATGAAATCGCCCAAAATGTTCCGGCAATTCTGGATGGGTGGTACCTGGGACAGGAAACGGGGACCGCGGTCGCCGACGTTCTGTTCGGCGACTACAATCCCGGCGGCAAGCTGCCCATCACAGTGCCCCGATCCGTGGGCCAACTGCCGATTTACTATTACCAAAAACCTTCCGCGCGCCTGGACTACGTGGACTCGACGTCGTCGCCGCTGTACCCCTTCGGCTGGGGGTTGAGCTACTCGACATTCAAGTATGGGAAAATTGTCCTGTCGCCGGACACGATCGGTACAGAAGGCAAGACGAAAGTATCGGTCGATGTAACCAATACCAGCGCCATCCGCGGGGACGAGGTGGTGCAGCTTTACATCCGCGACGAGGTCAGCTCCATCACACGCCCGGTGAAAGAGCTGCGGGGATTCCGCCGCATCACGCTCGATCCCGGCAAGACGCAGACCGTCGAGTTCACGCTGGGACCCGAGGAGCTTTCGTTCCTCAACAGGGACATGCGAAAGGTCGTGGAACCCGGGACATTCAAGATTATGATTGGCGGCAATTCTGTGGACCTGATCGAAACAACCCTCACCGTGGTCGCCAAGTGAAATCTTTCGGAGTGCGGCAGCGAGCTTCCGCTTTTGAAGTTCCCAGTTTCGAGTTCCCAGTTCCCAGTTTTTCAATAACTGGAAACTTTGAACTGGGAACTCTGAACTCATAGAGCGGCAACAAACTGCCGCCGAAAGAAACTGTCAAGGCGAAGGAGCGATGGCAAT
>DATJPG010000047.1:0-6445 GCA_035506515.1 Acidobacteriota bacterium | reverse complement strand
CACGAAATATGAGCCGCACGCGGTTCCATTGGATGTTTTTACCAATGCATGGCTTTCCGACAAGATGATGGATATTACAGAATTGCAGTTGAACCCGGACGGCAAGACGACAAGGGTGCTCGTTGTTACCGCCGAGGAATTTATATCCGAACAGACCTTAAAATAACAAAAACCGGTAACGGCCCTCCCGGTCGGCCAGAAGAAGGCTGTATTACAGGGAAAAGCAGCTAATTATGACAGCCCCTCATCCATCGAGAAAGGATGGCAACAGGAAAATGGAAGAAAGAACCGGTATCACCAGCTTTATGGGCAAGCCCGTCACCCTGCTCGGGCCGGCGCTCAAGGTCGGCGACAAAGCGCCCGATTTCCGGGTGGTCGATACGGCCATGACAAGCGTCACCCTGGCCGATTTCAAGGGGAAGGCCAAAATCATCTGCGCTGTTCCCTCCCTCGACACCTCGATCTGCGACATCCAGACCCGCAAGTTCAACCAGGAGGCGGCGCAACTCCCCGACGGCATCGTGCTCCTTACTATCAGCCTTGACCTTCCCTTTGCCCAGATGCGCTGGTGCGCAGGCGCGGGAATTGACCGGGTGACAACCCTCTCCGATTACCAGGAGCGCTCCTTCGCACTTTCCTACGGGGTTCTGATCAAGGAGATGATGCTCCTCTCCCGCTCAATCTTCATTGTTGACTGCGACGACATCATCCTATACATACAGCATGTCCCGGAAATCACCGCGGAACCGGACTATGTCGCTGTCCTCGGAGTGGCGAAGGGCTTGCAGTCAGTCGTAAAGGAACTGCCGGTCGATAACATCTGCGGGGGGTATTGAAAAAGAATGCTACCTAAGGCAACACCGCTGACCTGATCCACAATAGTCTATTTCACATGAATTTGGGGGAAACGTTATGAGTCGGATGCTGTTTTCGCCAAGCCGCTACATTCAGGGGGCGGGCACCATTGGAGAAATTGGCGTACACGCTGCCAGGCTGGGGAGTTCCGCCCTACTGGTCGGTGGGAAGACCGCTTTGGCGTTATGCGGCCCGGACATAGTGGCGAGCCTAGCGGAACATCAGATCGTTTGCCATCAGGAATGCTTTCGCGGAGTCTCTTCCAGTAAGGAAATAGATCGGCTGGCGGAAATTGCCGTGGCGCATCGAGTCGATTTCATCATCGCCCTGGGCGGCGGCGCTTCAATCGACGCCGGCAAGGCGGTATCCCACGTATTGAAGACGCCGGTCATCGTAGTCCCGACCATCGTCGCCACCGATGCTCCATGTTCAGCCCTGTCGGTAATATACAGCGAAGAAGGGATCTTTGAACGTTATCTGCTCCTGCACAGGAACCCCGAATGCATCCTGGTGGACACGGCTTTAGTCGCAAAATCGCCGGTCAGGTTCTTCGTTGCCGGAATGGGGGATGCCCTTGCCACATTCTGGGAGTCAGACACCTGTGCCAGAAGCGGCAGTCCCAATCCACTCACGGGAGGAGGCACTCCCACCCTGGCTGTCAAGGCGCTGTCGCAGCTTTGCTACAAAACACTGCTGACTTCAGGCCTCCGGGCCAGATTGGCAGTTGAGAAAAAAGTCGTAACTCCTGATGTCGAGGCAATCGTGGAGGCAAACACCCTTTTAAGCGGCCTTAGCTCTGAAAACGGCGGGCATGCCGGGGCGCATTCCATTCACAATGGATTGACGACGCTGGCCTCGACAAAGGAGAGGCTGCACGGCGAAAAAGTTGCTTTTGGGGTTCTGGTTCAACTCGTGATGGAAGGGCGTCCTGCAGATGACATCAGAGAGGTTCAGGATTTCTGTTTTTCTGTCGGATTGCCGCTCTGCCTGGAAGAGCTGGACATTGTCAAACCTCAAGCTGAAGAGATCAGGCAGGTGGCGGAAACGGCGACCGCAACGGGAGAAACCATCCATTCGACCTGGTTCGCTGTAACCGCCTCCATGGTCGAAGCGGCCATCTGGACCGCCGACGCACTCGGGATGAACTACAAAAAGGCGTCAGGATCGGTATCCGCAGAGGAGCCACATGCGTATCGAATGTGATTTCCTGGTCATCGGCAGCGGTATCGCCGGCCTTTCCTTCGCCATTCAGGCAGCGACCCGCTACCGAGTCGCTATCGTCACCAAGCGCGACATCTCCGAATCGGCCACCAAGTTTGCCCAAGGGGGAATTGCGTCTGTCTTTTCGGCCGAAGATTCCTTCGATGCCCATGTTGAGGATACCCTCTCGGCCGGAGCCGGCATCTGCCACGAGGACGTGGTCCGCATGGTCGTCGAGGAGGGCCCCCGGACAATCCGCAACCTGATCGCATGGGGAGTCAATTTTACTGCCAGCGGAGCAGGCTACGACCTGACCCGCGAAGGGGGGCACAGCGCCAGGCGCATCCTGCACGCCGAAGACATCACCGGCCGCGAAATCGAGCGGGCACTGGTGGAGTCGGTGCGACAGCATCCCAATGTGCGGGTCTACGAAAACCACATAGCCATCGATCTGGTTACCGCATCCAAGCTGGACCTCAACCGAACCTACGAAGATAGCTGCCTGGGGGCATATGTCCTGGAGATATCCAGCGGAGCCGTGCTATCCTTTTCGGCGAGGATCACGCTTCTCGCTACTGGCGGCGCCGGAAAGGTCTATCTCTATACCAGCAATCCTGACGTGGCGTCGGGAGACGGTGTCGCCATGGCCTATCGCGCCGGCGCCACCATCGCCAACATGGAGTTCATGCAGTTCCACCCCACCACCCTCTTTCACCCCCTTGCCAAGTCGTTCCTGATCTCCGAGGCGGTGCGCGGTGAAGGCGCCATCCTGCGCCGCCGTGACGGCACAGCCTTCATGGAGAAGTACCACGCCTTGAAGGAGCTCGCTCCGCGCGACATCGTTGCAAGGGCCATCGACAACGAGATGAAGACCAGTGGCGACGACAGCGTCTTTCTCGACATCACCCATGAACCGGCCGATTTCGTTCGTGGCCGCTTCCCCAATATTTACCAGACCTGTCTGGAGTTCGGTCTCGACATGACGAAGGAATGGCTGCCGGTGGTTCCGGCGGCCCATTACCTGTGCGGCGGGGTAGCGGTCAACGCTGACGGCGCGACCGACATTGCCGGTCTATATGCTATCGGCGAGACCGCCTTTACTGGTCTGCACGGCGCCAACCGCCTGGCAAGCAATTCCCTGCTGGAGGCGGCGGTCTACGCTGGCCGCGCCTATCGTCATGCTGCAGAGGCTTTCACATCGATCCGGCAGAACTGGAACGCAATCCCGGAGTGGGACCCGGGCAACGCCACCAATAGCGACGAGATGGTAGTGGTCTCACAGAACTGGGACGAGATCCGCCGCATCATGTGGAACTACGTTGGCATCGTCCGCTCCGACAAACGCCTGGAGAGGGCCATGCGGCGCATCAGGCTGATCCAGGATGAGATCGAGGAGTACTACTGGAACTTCATCATCAACTCGGACCTGATCGAACTGCGCAACATCACCACCGTGGCCGAGCTGATCGTTTCCTGCGCCCGACAGCGCAAGGAGTCTCGCGGCCTGCACTATACCATTGATTACCCGGAACGGGACGATGTCAACTGGAAAAAGGATACTTTGATCAGGAAGCAGACAATGTAGAGGCCCAGCCTCGGCGGCGGCAGATCAGCCGCGAAGTCCCGGCCATTGGGGAGATAGAAAGATATGCATGAAGAACAGATCTGTGAAGAGATCCGGGGGCTTTTGAAGGAGCGCAACGCCGTCCTTCTGGCCCACAATTACATGCGCGACGAGGTGCAGGAGATCGCCGACATCACCGGCGACTCGCTGGGGCTCTCCATGGAGGCCGCACGGACCGGCGCGGATGTGATAGTTTTCTGCGGTGTCCATTTCATGGCTGAATCGGCGGCCATCCTATCCCCGGAGAAGACAGTGCTGCTCCCACGTCTGGATGCCGGCTGCCCCATGGCCGACATGGTAACCGCGGAAGAGTTGGAACGGCTCAAGGCGAAACATCCCGGCGTCCCAGTGGTGACATATGTCAACTCGTCAGCCGAGGTCAAGGCGGCATCCGATATCTGCTGCACCTCGGCCAACTCCATCAGGGTGGTCAGGTCACTACAGGGAGATGAGCTGATTTTTGTCCCGGACCGAAACCTGGGACGCTGGATCGCCGGTTTCGTCCCGGAAAAGCGGTTCATATTCTGGGAGGGGTTCTGCCCGACCCATGAACGGCTGACCCTGGAAAATGTGCGGGAATTGCGTGCCGAACATCCCGACGCACTGTTCGTCTGCCATCCCGAATGCCTGCCGGAGGTGTCGGCCCTTGCCGATCACGTCTGCTCGACCAGCGGCATGTACGAATACTGCCGAAACAGCAAGTCCCGATCATTCATCATCGGCACCGAAGCCGGCATCCTCTACCGGCTGCGCAGGGAGAATCCGGGCAAGGAGTTTATCCTGGCCTCGCCGGGGCTGATCTGCCCCAACATGAAGCTGATCTCGCTGGATGATGTACTCGTTTCGCTACAGACCATGTTGCCGGTTATAACAGTGCCCGAGGACGTGCGGCTAAAGGCCAGGTCGGCCCTGGACCGGATGCTGGCGGTGCCGCGGGATTAATACGGAGCCGGCCAGGGCTCCATTCCTTCCCTCATCGGTATTCTAGGGGGAAAGAGGTTACTCGCGTTCATGGCAGACTACCCCGAGATCGTCGCTATTCCTTTCAACAATACGTGCATCAGGGAATTCTTCGAACTTTTTCATCCTCAATTCCCGAACACACCCGGACCTGGCTATTGGGTCATCATCCAAGACAACAGCGTAATCTTAAATACTGACGGAAACATGCCCGCCCTTCCCGAGGGCGAGCTTCCCAATTGGCTGAAGCCGCGCAACGAAATGCTTTGCATCGGGTTGTGGAAAGGGAAGCCGTTGCGTGTTTTCTCAATCGACAATAGCTGCAACATCGTTCCTCCATTTGTAACAGAGATGCTCAATGCACCGGAACAGCGGGTAGACGATGCAACCCTCAGCTTAAGCGGACTTGCCAAACAGATTCTTCACTGGGAGCGGCAAAGCCGCTGTTGTCCCCATTGCGGAGGTGCGACCGAGCGTGCCCGCTCAGGATGGAGCAAACAATGCACCGCTTGCCAGTCCAAATATTATCCGTGCATTAACCCGTGCGCCATAGTACTGGTAAAGCGCGGAAATGAGGTACTGCTCGTTCGTAAGGCGGAATGGCCGGATGGCAGATACAGCCTGGTGGCGGGATTTCTGGATTTCGGGGAGTCGCTGGAGGAGTGCGCCGCCCGTGAGGTAAAGGAAGAAACCGGCATTGATATCACCGGCATCAGCTACGTCGGGAGCCAGAACTGGCCTTTTCCTTCACAACTCATGGCAGGATTCGTGGCGCAGTATGCCGGCGGAGAGATAATCGTCGCCCATGAGGAGTTGGAAGACGTCCGCTGGTTCCCGATAACAGCCCTCCCTGCGCTTCCGCCCAGACGGAGCATCGCCCGCAGGATTATCGATTCATTTTGTCGTTGATACGGCGAGAGTGCGGCAAACCGCCTTAAAAGCACATTCCAGTCAAAAACCATGAAAGACACCCACGGCAATATCCGCAAGATTTATGCTTTTTCTTTTCTGCACAAAACCCTCTTTCCCATGGCGATCATCACCCTGCCGCCTTGTACCATCTTTTTACTCAGCCATACGCAAGGGGGCAAGAGGTTGCACTGACCTGCCTGTATTCAAGAGATCATCACTTTTCCTCTGTTACCCCACGAAAAAACATACACCAGAGAAACTCTGTAATCAGAGGTCTTGGAATGCCTAGGGAAAATCATAAATGAACTACCCCGCAGCAAGCTGCGAGGTATCAAATGATTAATTGTAATTTTCACAACGAAGCAAGCTTCGAGGAATTTACCCGAAGAGATTAAAATAATTTCAAAAAATGTGTTGACATATTATTTTTAAATATATATCCTTATTGTGTTATTAATATAAATTTTGTATGCGTAATGTGATATGCAATAAATATTTGCGTGTTTTAGTGCCTCATTTTTGAATCTAAAACCCGTCGTCTTCTGACGACAGCTTCAGCAGGTACTTTTGCAATGCTAGTTAGTTCCGGTATGTGATTATCGATCGGGGCATCGACGATTTCTACCGCAAGGCGTATGGCATCCCCCACGCAAAGATTATTCGTATTACAGAATATACTTACCCCAAAAGAGAAGCAAGCGCTTCAGAGATAACATTTTGTTAGATGAGGGAACAACCATGAATCGCAGGGATTTTTTCAACTCCATGGCCGGGACATGGGATGAGAGATGCCGACATGACCATGACCGGATAAATGGCATGCTCGATCTGCTGGGGATTAGGAAGGGGGACTTCGTCCTGGATGTGGGTACCGGCACCGGCGTCCTGATCCCT
>DATJPG010000046.1:0-32319 GCA_035506515.1 Acidobacteriota bacterium | reverse complement strand
GATCTTAAATCTCTATCAGGATGCCGGATCCGCGGCCGTAGCGGAAGTTGACTGAAAGTCGGCGGCCGGCAAGGGGGGATTGTCACGCAAGGAGGAATGCCCTGAGGCTGGAATTATTACGTTGACAGCCGTAACGGCATTTCCTTAACATATAGTGTTTTTTTTGAGGTTGTTAAGATGGCAAAAAAGAGTACCAAAAAGACTTTGAATGTGAAGTGCCCGATTTCGGGATACGCGTGTATCAATTGCTCGCTCTATAGAGGCAAGCATTTTAATGTGTGTTTTCAGGATCATTACAGAGGAGATAGCACGAAACTCACTGGTCCTTTGAAGAGTATGGGATACCCGGCCACGGCACGCGTCGTGAAGTGTGAAAAGTGTGCCACGGGGTATTTGGTGGTTAATCCATAGCCCGCAAAGCATCATGCGTTGATGGCTCACCTGAACCCAATCAATCTATCAATTTTAGATGATTTGCCCATATTGGGGAGGCCTCAGGATTACAAGCAAAGCAATACCCCCGCGCCGGAGGGGGATCGTAGGACGTCAAACCGGCTGAATAGGGAACGTGTGTAGGGATTTCCGGATTTAATAGCTGCTATTTGAAGTAACACTCCTCCATCTATTTCAAATCCGGGCACGAGTACCGGGGATTTACCCATCTGGCATTAGCAGAATCGACAGCAGGTTCGCCTATTGGAGAATTGAGCGAACGAGGTTTACCCCTCCTATTCTATTTTTATGGCAGGAGCCGTTGCTACCTTTGCCGCCCTTGGGGGAGAGAATAAAACCGTAAAGATAAGGGGGTCCAAGCTAAATGAAGACCATTACCACTGATTTTGAGTATTGCCCAGCTGCAACCGTTGAGGAAGCTCTCGATCTGCTTGCTCAACACAAGGACGATGACTATAGAATCCTGGCGGGCGGTCAATCTTTGAACACCGCAATGAAGCACAGATTGATTGCTCCCGAGTACATTATTGACATTAAAGGCCTTTCGGATTTGGAGTACATCAAGTTCGATGAAAAGGAAGGACTGAAGATTGGTGCTTTGGCCACGCACCGGTCTCTCGAGAAGTCACCGATTGTTCGAGAGAAGTACAGTGTGCTTTGTGAAATGGAAGAGAACGTTGCCTCAGTCGAAACGCGGAACTGGGGTACGGTAGTCGGCGATCTCTGCAACGCCGACCCGGCTGCAGATCCTGCGCCGCCGCTCATCGCATTAGACGCAAAACTGAAGATAGCCAGCAAAGGCGAAGAGAGAACGGTTGATGCCGAAGAATTCGCCGTGGACTATTTTGAAACGGCCGTTCAGCCCGGCGAGATGGCTACTGAAATTCAGATTCCCGTCCTGCCGCCGAATACCGGCGTTTATTTCACCAAATATTCCCAGATGCTGGGGGATTATGCTCTTGCATCCGTGGCGGTATTAATAACTCTCGACAAAAAGAAGGAAGTATGCGCCAACGCCAGAATCGGTTTGGCTGGTGTCGGCCCCTCGCCCATCAGAGCAAAGAATGCGGAGGAGATTCTGAAGGGCAAGATGATCACCGAGGCTCTGCTTGCTGAAGCAGCCGAAGTAGCGAAAACGGAGATCAGCCCCGTATCCGGTATTGAAGGATCGGCGGATTATAAACGAGAGTTGGCGGGAACTCTGCTGAAACGAGTGGGAAAAGTCGCCTTAGATAGAGCTAAAAAGGCCTAATTCCATGATAAATGGGGGAACGATATGAAACGGGAGTTAGATATTGTTGTAAATGGGGAGTCTTACAATCTCTTTGTAGAACCCAAGACTCTCTTAGTTCAAGTCATAAGAGAAATGCTGGGAATGAAGGGAACCCATCAGGCCTGTGATAGCAGTTCCTGTGCAGCGTGTACCGTTATAGTCGATGGGAAAGCCGTCAAATCCTGTTCCATTTTAGCGCTGCAGGTGAGCGGGAAAAAAGTTACGACCATCGAAGGTTTGGCCGATGGCGCCAATCTGCATCCAATTCAACAGGCTTACATAGACAATTGGGCATTCCAATGCGGATTTTGCACATCAGGGCAGATCATGGCTACCAAAGCATTGTTGGATGAGAATCCAGACCCGACAAGGGAGGAAATACAAATGCAGATGGATGGCCATATCTGCCGTTGCACCGGGCACAACATGATCAATGAAGCCATCCGGGATGCGGCAAAGAGATTACAGGCACGGGATGCGGCAAAGAAATTGCCGGCGCAAAAGAGCTTGCAGTCTCAAAAGTGGGCGCAGACGGCCAAATCAGGGAAGGGGGCATAATGAAAGAAAGAGAATATTCAATCATAGGAAAACCGACACCCAATGTCGACGGACCGGCTAAGGTTACGGGGGAAGCGGCATACACCATCGACATGACTTTGCCGAATATGCTCTACGGCAAGCTTTTGAGAAGTCCGTATCCGCATGCAAAGATACTTTCGATCAATACCAGCGCGGCGGAAGAATTTCCGGGAGTAAAGTGCATCATCACGGGCAAGGATACCCCGGGAGGAAAATGGGGCCTGTGGAGACGCTTCCGCGAGCTGGCCGATCAGCAAGCTCTTGCCATGGACAAGGTCCGCTTTATCGGGGATCCCGTTGCTGCCGTAGCGGCTACGACTGAAGAGATCGCCGAGAAGGCTTTGGATTTAATCGAGGTGGAGTATGAGCCGCTGCCGGCGGTATACGATCCGATCGAAGCCATCAAAGACGATGCGCCCATGGTGCACGAGGATTTTCCCAGCAATATCAACGCGACCCGTCATATTGAATGGGGCGACGTGGACGAGGCTTTTGCCAAGGCCGATTATGTCCGGGAAGACAGATTTGCGCTCGAAGCGGCTCATCCCTGCGCGATGGAAGTGCACAATACCTTGGCCAGCTATGATAAAGGCACCGGCAGACTGACCGTATGGACCTCCACCGGATCTCCTTACTTCGTACAGCAAAACCTGGCGGAAGCCTTGAAGCTGCGAGAAGGCGACGTCCGGGTCATTAAGCCGCATGTCGGCGGCCACTATGGCGGCAAGAATTCGACCATGCCGGATGCCGTGAATGCAGCCATTCTTTCCATGAAGACCGGAAGGCCCGTAAAGATTGTTTTTAACCGGGACGAGGAATTTACTACCACGGAACACCGTACCGCTCAACATATGGCCCTGAAGGTCGGCCTGAAGAAGGACGGCACGATCGTCGCGTTCGAAGTAAAGACCATGACCAATGGAGGCGCCTTCACCGGATTGGGAGCTACGACTCTTTATCTGACCGGTACCTTCATCACCATGCCCTATAAGATACCCAACTATCGATACGACGGCGTTCGAACTTACACGAATATCGTCTGGGGTACGTCCATACGGGGCTTCGGAGCCGTTCCGGCGAAGTACTGCTCTGAAACCCAATTGGACAGAGCGGCTCACGATCTTGGGATTGATCCGCTGGAAATCCGGCGTATCAATGCTGTAGCGCCCGGTTATGAGGCTCCCGGCCAGTACAAGTTTGAAAGCTGCGGCATTCAGCCCTGCATCGAGAAGATGGCCGTAAGAGTCAAAGAAAAATGGCCGAAGCTTGGGAAGGATGAAGGGATCGGATACTCGGCGTTTGCCTACATGTCCGGCGGTATCTTCAACTGGATCGATACTCCCTATGCCTACTCATCGGCTCACGTAAAGGTCAACTTCGACGGAACGGTCGATCTTTATAGCCAGGCAGCCGACGTCGGTCAGGGCCACAACACGGTGGCGGCCATGATCTGCGCCGAAGAACTGGGGATCGGCATCGAGGACATCCGCCTGCATATGGGCGATACCGCCCATGCCTATACCGATCTCGGCGCCTGGGGCAGCCGGGAGACGCTGATGAACGGCAATGCAATCAAGGATGCCGCGGGTCAGATAAAACAGAAACTCATCGATATCGCAAGGCTGAAGCTGGGCGAAAATATTGCCTATGACCTCGTAGCCAAGAATAAGAGAATCTACCTTGAATTGCGTCCGGAAAGAGGACTCTCCTACTATGATCTCGTAAGAGATGCGATCAGGGCAAATGATGGCGTGCCGCTGACCGGAACCGGTCACTACACGCCTCACAATAAAGGCATGATCTCGCCTGCCTACGGCATGGGAATCATGGCGATTAAGGCCAAAGTCGATCGTGAAACGGGTCATGTCGAAGCGCAGGATGTCCTGGTTGTGCATGATAGCGGTCAGATCATCAATCCTCTGGGTGCTCGCGGTCAGGTCGAGGGATCCATTCATATGGGCCTCGGCTACGGCTTGTGTGAAGAAATGCCCATGGACCAGGGTATGCTGCTCAACCCTGAATTTGTGGACTATAAGATCATTCGAACACGCGATATGCCGGAGATTGAGATCCTGGATGTTCCCACTTATGAGCCGAATGGCCCATTTGGCGCCAAAGAAGCTGCTGAAGCAACGATCGCGCCTGCCGCTCCCGCACTGGCAAACGCAGTGTATCAAGCCGTTGGAGCGGAATTCTTTAGCAACGTCTTAAAGCCTGAAAAGGTTTTAAAGGCTATCCGCGAGAAAGAGGCAAAAGAGAAGGCAACTCCCAAGGCAAAAGGCAAAGGCAAATAAGGAGGAAATTATAAATGGCAAATTATCGTTGTCCAATGTGTCGTAAGATCTGCTCCGAGCATCTTGATTTGGCCCGGCATTACCTGGGACAAACCGACAAAAAGCACAAGGAATGGCTGAAAACGCAAGGGCTTTCCTATGCACAGCTTATTAAGGCGCAGGTTACTGAATTCGGGAACAAGGGCTACCAGGCCCTGGCCGATGTGCTGAAGAAAACGGCCGCCGAAGTCGAAGAAGTATAAACAGCATGAATAGACGGCCCCGGGCTACAGAGCGCTGATCGTGTCCGGGGCCGCTTGATGTTTCAGAAAAGTCTAATACGCTCCATAAAGTCATGATGGCTGCAGGCCGCCTCGATTTGCCGTGATTGCCGTTTGGCACCGGACCTGCAGATAGTAAAAGAAGTCGGGAGAAGACCGAAAAATAGCTTCTACCCCTAACATCTGCTTCACAGAGAGAAAGGAGTTTTGAAATGATCATCGACGGGCAGTTTACGCTGCAGGCGCCCATTCAAAAGGTGTGGGATCATCTCCTCGATCCCAAAACGCTCGGTACCTGTGTGCCTGGCACCGAAATGATGGAAGCCATCGACAAAGAAACCTATGAGAGTGTCGTAGCGCAGAGAGTAGGACCGTTTAAAGTTAAACTGAAATTCACGACGAAGTTGACCGAAGTGCGTCCTCCGAACTATATCAAGGCGGTTGGCAGAGGCGCCGATGTAACGAAGCTCGGCAATTTCTCGACCGAAATCGAGGTAAACCTGAAAGAAACCACTCCGGGTAATGTCGAGGTTTCCTATAAGGCAAACGTCAGTCTGGTCGGCCGGCTCGCTACCTTTGGCGAGAGGATCATGCGTGCCAAGGCAAAGGATGTAGGCGACGAGTTCACGAAAAATCTGCAGGAAAAATTGAAAGGCTAGTCAGCCGCTTTCCGCTTCACAAGTGCGGACGTGATGGTTGTCATGTCCGCACCCAGCCCCAGCATAAGATTCTCGATTCTCAATTCTCGATTCTCAATTCCAGATTTTCGATCGTAATGGCAAAGGAAGCAGTTTGTCTGGAATCTGGAATTTGAAATCTTGAATCAATCAAAACAGGCGCAGCTAATCAGCTGTCCGCCGCATCGGGGACAGTGTTCCTGGTCGCAATTCGAGTGATGTTTGGCGCCCGGCGCCACATTGCAGTCCGGGCAGCGGAACCACTGAGGCAAGTGCAGCCTCTTTGGATCGTAGGCCACGGTCGTAAGGACCTCTCCATCCGGGAATTTAATAGATGCATTTCCCTCGCAAGTCATTACGGATGCGTCTGACGTTTCCTTCTTGCATTTCGCACAAATCCCCATTGCTCCTCCGTGTCGCCGATTATTCAATGTAACAATTCTATCTCATTGTCCCTGGCATCCGCATCCTCGATTCCGATCGCCCAAAGGCGCAAATAATTTGCGGCATATGCGAGACGCTCCCAGTAGCCAACCGTTTTACAGCCTCTGACGGTCGGGCCTACTTCGTTACGAACCTTCGGTTCTCTCGCTGACCCATTGAAACGGGGTTTTGTGGAGCCTCGGAGAGGCGATAGAGAATCGTAAGGCCGTGGTTGCGAGGGATCAGTAAAAGGAACGCCGAAGGTGCGGCACACGTTCTGCTTCGGCGAAATTACGTTTTCAGGCATCAATCGATTGAGAGCAAGAAACAAGGACATGCTCCGGACATGACCAATTTCGGAATCGGCATTGCAATCGGGAGTCGCTATCAGCCTCTTGCTTCCGATTCCCGATGGCGATTGCGATACCGATCCCGATTCCGACCCCGATAATAATGCTGAAGCCGTTTTGAGCGGCTCATAGAAAAAAGCCGGCTCTGCCGGAGGATACTTACCGTCGAAGTTTATGGTAATACCAGCCGTCGGTGCCCGTAATTCCGCCATGTCCGCCCGTGATGGTGTTGAAACCGCCCCAATAGTAGTCGTAAGGGCTCTGGGTTTTGTTATTGGAAACTTTCAGTGCATACGGGTCGGTATTCAGCCTTTCAGCTTCGGCCCCGGTCAGAAAAGTGCCAAAGAAATAGTCGCTCAGATATTTGCCCTCCACAGCGGCAGAGGCGAATCCGTGCGGATCTCCCCTCGAAACGTAATTGCCGCTGTTGAACTTGACGAAGCTGTCGCCGCTCGCGCCCAAAGTCCTGTAAACACTCTTTGCAATCTCAAGACTCATGTTGTCGGTCATAGCGCCGTCGTTGTAGTCGTTGAGGTTGGTATCAATGATAATCGCTCGATCCGGCGCGAGAGTGGCCACCAGCAAAGCCTGGTCGAAGGGCAGGCGGCTATAGCCCCCATAGGCGTAAGAGCCTTCCTCATGCCGATACATGTGGCCATAGGGCATGAAGTGACGGAACAACTCGGTCTCACGAACTCGGTTATGCCGATAGCTGTTGCCCGGTCCTTCGGTGCCATGGGCAACGATGCTTTCGGCGCCGGCGCCATAATAAATAGTATCGCTGAAATCGTATGCCTGACCCTGGGCGTTGTATCGCCAGTTGGCCGGGCCGGTGGCTCCAGCCCCACCGCTGACAACCACCTTTACCCGATCGTCAAACACGGCAGCCACAAAGGCATTTTTGCCACCGATAGAGAATCCCTTCGTGACCGCTCGGGTCGGGTCGATCTTGGCCGCCAGCTGGGGATTTTGGGCTACGGCCATCTGCAGGATGTCCAGATAAATGGAGACCGCCGTGGCGTTGGCGATCAGGATGCTCGAATCCGCGGAAGTGCTGTTGCGGACGTATGGAAAGAGCTTGTAGAAAACGCCTGCGCGGTTGGGATTGCCCCACGCTCCGGCATCGCTACGAATATCCCATGCCCAGTTGGGGAACGCGATATTCGCAATTCCGTTGGCCGTCCAGCTCCCGCCGAAGGAGATCGGCGCCTTTTGGCCTTCAGGTATATCCGATGGCAGGGTCACGGAGATGGACACATCCTGGTAAACGCCGCCGGTAAAATGAACGTTGGCAGGAGTCACACGAGCGCCGACGACAGGATTGCCAGAGTTGTTGGTGGTATTGTCGGTGATGGTGACAGTGTAATCCACTCCCAGTCTTGGCTTGTAACCGTATTCATAGAACTGGGCCAATTCCAGAATCTCCTGCCTGCGTTCGGCCCACTCCCTTTTGTTGGTAACCATGCCTTTTGTGCCCTTTGTCTTGTCGAAGAACTGCCAGGCGTTGGGAAGCGAATGGAGTGCCGGCAGGTCGTGTGGGTCCGGGAACTTCGTGTCAGCCCATCTCAGCCCCGCGAAAGCCCGACAGACCTCGATTACGGCCGCTTTCTTCTGCGTCAGGGTTGCGCTGGGATTGTCTTTCAACGCCTGATACGCATTCCTGGCCGCGATCATGCGCGCTTTGGATTTTGCGGTCCAGACAACGCTGGCGTCTCCGCTGTTACCCTCCGCGGTGCCGTTGCCCGAGCCGCCGGGGTTGCTCTTGGAATTCCAGAAGCGAATGTCCTCATCGGCGCGCCAGCCGCTGTAGGCGAATTGGGTCACACCGTTCCAGCCTGACAGCGTAGCCACGCCCCAGTCTCGGTTTCTCACGCGTTCAGAGTTCGGCAAATTCGAGTTACCCTCGCGTCCAGCAAAATATTGGGTCTTGCTCAAGTACGCAAAAGAATTGCCCTGGTCGAAAATGCCGACCTCCAGGCCGATTTGCGTGCCGTTTTTCAGCTCGCGGTCCCATTCGTCGCCCCAGCCCTCGATCTGCAGGGCCATCTCATAGGTGTAGTTGACGCCGTTTCCTTCCCTGTATCCTGAGGATTTGAATGCCTTCAGTCGCGTCGAGTAATCCTGATTGTCCGCATTGAAGAACGAACCAAGGGAAGGAATGCCGCCATTATTGAACGAGGTCACCGAGGTGAGAGCTGGATTGGCACTGAGAAAGAAGATGCCCTGTGTATCGTTTTCTATTCCCCACTGGTCGTTGAAGACGTCCATGGAGACGAATAGCCCGTCCGTATTTGGAGTATAACTGCTGCTGCTCCAGTTGGGCGTTCCGGTATCGGATTCAGTCGCATCGCCGGTTACTTCAACCAGAATATAGAGGGTCGGCCCGTCCCACAGTAATCGCATCGTGCCCTGGGCAGTGGAGGCGGGCGCGCCTGCCGTCATGCCGGCGTCAAACTTGTTGGCAATTGGGTAAGGGTAGGCAACGTCCCAGGCGGCTTCCCTGATGCCGTCGACAACTATCGGCCTGGTGGTAAACGTGGCTTTGACCTGAGCCCTGGGAGTGGTGATTTTATGGCTCTGGTTGTTGCCGCCGCCGGGCGCCCACCGCTCGAGAACGTTGGTGTTGCTCACAAAGTTTTTATCACCCGGCTGGTCATAGGCATACCGGCCAACCAGGGCCGCGAGGGCCAGCGACGTGGCGAGTCCGAACAGCAGCATCGCGACTATCCGGGCTGCGCGTGGTTTGGATCGTCGTTTCATATCATTCCACTCATCCTAATTACGAATTACGAATTACGAATGACGAGTTCAAGCAACCACCTTGGTTTCAGTTCGTAATTCGTCATTCGTAATTCGTAATTTGAAAACAATGTCCGCCCTTCTCATTCTTTCCAATCCCATAGGAGCCTCTGATCTTAGCAGGATCAGTATTTTATTTTTCAACTTTATTAGGCGTTACTCTTGACGGTCAATGCCGGGAATGGTCATATGTGACATCGGAGTGAGAAGGAGATGATCATCATGTCTAGATTGAAGTTCTTTTGGGTCCTCGGAGCAGCCGTCTTCTTGACGGCAATCCTGGGTTTTTCTAAAACGCTGTTTGCTCAAAACAAATCGGAACCCCAGTATCAAGTGCTCAGCCCGTGGGCGGAAGCGGATCCCATCCCTCTCAGGGGGCTCTCCGCGCCCAGGGCGGACACGCTGGCGGGCAAGAAGATCGGCTTGTTTGTCAACTACAAGCGCGCTGCCAGGCCCATCGCCGAGTCGGTTGAAAGAAGGCTGAAAGCCATGTATCCCGACGCCCAGATCAGCTACTTCATTTCTACGGAGTGGAATGTTTCGGTCGTAGAAACAAAGAACAAAGATAAATTTGAAGCATGGGCCAGGGGAGTCAATGCCGTTATCCTCTCGGTCGGAGATTGAGGGTCCTGCACAAAGTACCTCGTATATAACGCAATCGCGATCGAGGACTTTGGCACGCCAGTCGTGTTACTGGCGCATCCGGGTTTTGTGACGGACGCTCATTCGGCTGCATCCAGCAGAGGGGTGCCCGGAATCCGAGTGCTTCCTTTGAACGTAGCAAATGAATCGACGGTAAAAGCCGACATCGAAGCCGGCACGGCTGCTGCAATGCCGGGCATCGTTGAATCGTTGACCAAATCGCTGACTGCCGACGAGAAATCGCCGAAACCAAAGGTGGTCAAGTCTCCCAGAATTGTTCTCAAGGGAAGCTACGAGGAAATAAATCGTTTCTATTATAAGAACGGCTGGACCGATGGTCTGCCGATTGTGCCGCCTACTGAAAAGGCCCTGGCGGAAATGATGACCGGTACGGACCTGCCTGCGGATTACGTGGTGGCAAAGGTCATCCCGAGATTAGGCAAGGCCACTGTTGAGAAGATTGCCATCAATGCGGTCATGGCGGGTGCGCTGCCCACGCATATGCCGGTGCTGATCGCCGCCGTGCAGGCTCTCGCGGATCCCAAAACGCGCTTCGATACATTCGAAGTGAGTACCGGATCTTGGGCGCCTTTCTTCGCTATCAACGGCCCGATACGGCACGAGATCCACGTCAATTTCAGTTCGGGTTCTCTCAGTCCCGGGAATATTGCAAACTCGGCTATCGGGCGGGCCGTTGGATTGATCGTCAAGAACATCGGCGGAGCGAGAAAGGCTGTCGAGGATATGGGGGTTGTCGGCAACCCCTCCAAATATAGTCTTGTGATTGGCGAGAATGAGGAAGAAACCCCCTGGGCGCCGCTGCAGGTGGAGCGGGGATTCAAGAAGGAAGACAATACCCTGACCGTATTTTTCCCCAACAACTTCCTGCAAAGCGTTCCGATGGACACCAGCGCGGAAGGACTCGCGCAATCGCTGGCGAATTTGCAGCCGTGGAACATGTCGTGCCTGATCGTGATTCCTTCGCACGCCAAAATTCTCGCGGATGCCGGATGGACGAAGGAAAAACTCAAGAAGTATATCCTGGAGAATGCGCCTGCTCGTGGCCCGGCGAGAAAGGAGAATGCGGACATTCTCTCACAGCCCCCGCGAGCCGTCGATGCTTCTGGGCTGATGGTCCTGGTAGCTGGAGGGCCAGGTGCGTGGATGGCGGCGCTGCGAAGCGTCGGAGGCATTCAAAATGAATTCGTGACAAAGAAAATCGAGCTGCCGCGCAACTGGGACAAACTGGTCGCGAAATATAAGGATCTTGTTCCTGCGTACATTCCGTACTAGGCGGCCGCGCAGGAATATTTCGCTTGCTCGTTAAGAGCGGCCGGGGAATCTGGCCCGGCATTGAAAGCCCGGGATCGGATAGCGGACCGCGGAGCGGTCCACTGAATGTAGCCGGGCCCTGAAAGGCCGAGCTAAAATCAAGCGGCCGCTCTGCGGCCAACTTCGGAATCAGGGCTAATTCTGCCTTCCTCTCCCCTCCCCACTTGACATTCCCGTCGTCCTGTAAGGCGGTCTGTTTCGGCTTTCTTCCAGCCGTCACCTTAATCTACTTTCAACTAATGTTGGCGCTTCTATATCAGCTATTTTCGAGTGGATTCCAGGTCTGACAGGAATTGTTTGATGGCTTCAGCCAATTTCTTTGGTTGATCCGCCTGGACGTTATGGCTGGTATTTTCAATGACAACCATTTGTCCTCGGCGCAGCTTTTGATTTGCCAGGTCCTTTACTCCTTGTTCCGCTTTACTAACTTCTTCAAAAAAATCGATACCCTTTTCTTTGAGTTGAGCAATGACCTCTGCTCCAGGCCCGGCTCCCCTAGCGACGACCATCAATACCGGTACGCGGATTTTGGGGTATACCGTTTCTGGATCATAGTCACGACTCATCTTCTCGATCTCGGAGGAAGGGGCCGTACTGCCCGGTGTAATTCTCTTGGGCCAAAATCCCCCGTCGATCAGAACTAAGGCACGGACCGATTCCGGCTTTTTTGCCGCAAGCATCATGGCTACTTGTGCGCCAAAAGAATGGCCAATTACAATCGTCGATTCCAATTTGAGATGTTCGGAGAACAGAGCTACATCATTGACGAGCGTTGGATAATCATAGCCCTCGTTGGGTTTTTCCGATTCCCCGGATCCCCGTCGATCCGGCGCCAAAATGTGATAATCCGACGCGAGAAAAGGAGCCAAATCCCTCCAAGTCCGCGCATCGCCATTCATTCCATGCAATAGGATGATATAAGATTTGCCTCGCCCCCATTCCAGGTAGTGAACGCGGATTCCATTTAGCGTAACGAATTTGCTGTCGGGAGAGATGCCGCCATAGGCTGCATTATTTTGATTAAATTGTGTTTGTCCGCACGAGATGGTGCCCGAAACTGCAGCCGCCACTAATCCAGCGATGGCCAAAGGCACCAGGGCAGTCACTTTCATAGGTATTTCTCTTTTGGACGCATGCAAAATTGTATTCTCACGTCAAGTAGACCACCATTCATCATTTCTCACAATACACGAGTTTCCGCTTTCTTCCGGCGGTCATTTCAATTCGCCTGTTCCCTGTTTGTTCATATTCTCCCGCGCGAATTTGTCTATGCTTGACACAGGGTTCCGGCCATAATGAAGCCATGAACGGTCAAATCCGATCTCAGATCCAACCCGGAATGAAAGTGCGTGTGGTGGAAAAGCAGAACCAGCGCAGCGGGAAGCTCACAGAGGGCATCGTTCAAAGAATCCTCACCAAATCTCCTCAGCATCCGCACGGCATCAAAGTCATGCTCGAAAGCGGAATCGTCGGACGCGTCAAAGAAATCATATAGCGGTTACTCGAATTCTACCTTTCGTTCCTCTCCCAGCTTGAAAATCCTGTAGTCCGTGTAGCCCTGGTCCAGAGCGACCGAAATGGGAATTTGCCGGCTTGTCGGCCCCCAGTGCTGGATCGGGCCCGGGCTGCTGAAGAGGTCCTGCTGCGCCCATCTGTCGCGGTTTTCCGCAAAGGCCTCAAAGGAGGGAGAGGTGAGCTTGACGAGAGATTTCTCGATGACCTCTTCCACTTTTCCCATCCTCTCCTCAGTGGTAATCAGCCCGGAAAGAGGGAGTGCCAGGGCTTTTCCACCTTTATCAAAGTCGGTCACCGCCGCCATGTAGCCGGTCTTTCCCGCCAGCACGAGAGATCCGGCCGTTAGCCC
This sequence comes from Acidobacteriota bacterium, assembly GCA_035506515.1. GTDB lineage: Bacteria > Acidobacteriota > UBA6911 > UBA6911 > UBA6911 > UBA6911. The sequence continues at coordinate 19,373 of DATJPG010000046.1, read as the reverse complement.
CAGGTTGAAGGTGAAGGCGGCATCAAACAGGGTAGGCTTGCCGCTTCGACCTTCATAGCCAAGGAAATGAGACTGGGTGGAGAGGCTCAGGCTCTTGATGCGCTCGACCTGTTCCGGCGTCGCTTTCAGTTTTCCTTCCCCCTCGCCGAAGAATTTGTTCGGATGGCGCTTGATCTCGGAGACCCGATACCGGATTTTGTCGATCAGCAGCTTTTCCGTTTCTATCTGAGACACCTTGACGTTCCCGTGTTCATCCCGGTCCAGGATGAGCATCTCCTGAATTTCCTCGGGCAGAGAAGCCATAAGCTGCGCCGATTGAGGCGGGAGCAAAGGATAGATGAACTCCTTCTTGTTCTCCAGCGTGGGAAGATCCCTGATATCGGTTTCGTATTCGGCCAGCACTTTGTTCAGTTCTTTGATAAGCGTCCTCATCTCGGGGATGAACTCGACCAATCCTTCCGGCACCAGCACTACACCGTGATTGATTCCCTTAAGCCGGCGCTCCGTGATGATGTTGACGATGTATTCGACAATTCCCTCCAGGGACATGTTATTTTCGGCCACTTCCTCGGAGATCAAGGCAACCGCAGGCTTGGTTTGCAGCGCCACCTCAAGAGTGATTTTGCTCGCCGTACGTCCCATGAGCTTCACAAAATGCCAGTACTTCACCGCCGAGGCTGCGTCCTGAGTGAGATTTCCCACCAGCTCCGAATAAACCTTCGAAGCCGTATCAAACCCGAAGGAAATCGGCAGGTAATTTCCGACAGCCATGTCTCCATCGATCGTTTTGGGAATCCCGATGACGCTGCATTGCACACCCTCTCTTTCCAGATACTCGGCAATGAATGCGGCATTGGTATTGGAGTCATCTCCACCGACAATGACGAGGCCGTCCAAACGGTTTTTCACGACCGTCTCCTTGACTTTTTCAAACTGCTGGGGCGTCTTGATCTTGGTTCGATCGGTTCCCAGAAAGTCGAATCCTCCGGTGTTGACGATATCTTTCAGCTGTTTACAGGCAACCTCAAAAACGTCTCCATTGATAAGCCCCTTCGGCCCCTTCCGGATGCCCAGCAGAGTATTGTCCTTCCCTATAACCGCCTTAAGACCCGCGAGTACATTATGCCCACCGGCGGCCGGTCCGCCGGAGAAAAGGACGGCCACCCGTTTCCCGGCAATTTTTGCAGGAGTCTGAGGAGATGTGGCTTCCAGAACCACATTCTGGTTCAGACGAACGGTCAAGGGAAACACCCTGTGAGTCCGCTCGTGATCTTTGCTGGTCAGGGCCGTCTCCGTTGCTCTGAAAGCGGCCGGTCGGATTTTTCCTTCTTCATCCAGAAATACCGAGCAGACCGAAATGGGGAGCTTTCGGATTTCTTCTTCAAAGAACGAGTGCTTTCCGTCGGTGCTGTCAATCTTGCATGCCAGCCCCGATGGGATATCGTGATGTGTCATTTCTAACTCCTCCTTTTTCTCCGAACGAGCTCTCCTCTACTCGGGGCAGAAAAACGGTTGAACATGAAATACGCGAAATACTCGAAATAGCCCTAAATTCTATAAATCTCCAATTATGTCATCCACAGGCTAGCCTGCATCCCGCTAGAGTATCATCCAGACTTCAGCGGAGAAATTACTTGTACACGGCGTAAGAGCGCACCACCACGTCGCGGCTCGCGCCCACGTCCACCAGGGAATCGAATGCCGGACCTTTCAGCGGCTGGGACTTCAGGGTTTCCTGCACAGCTTTGCCGGCCTTGTTCAGTCCTTCCTCTGTGTCCGACAGATAAGCGATCAGGATCGTCCCGGGCGCGTCTTTGGGATCCGCATAGGTGTCGGTTTCCCATTCAAAAATGGCGCCATCGGAAAGCATTTTCTCCAGCGGCGGCGCAAAAAAGTTTTGGCTCAGCGTGTCCACAACGCCGGGCGGCGCGTCCGGTCTCAGTTTATAGATTCCCACGTGGACATATGCATTCTTCCACAATCCCACATGCCAGTTGTAATAGCGGCTAACGAGAATGCTTGGCGCGGGAGGTGTGGTTCCCGCCGGGGAGGCGGTGGTTATGCCCGCCTTGTGGAATTGGTCGGCCACACTCTGCAGTCCGGCCCTGGACATCGCCAGCCAAAAAGTGTCGTGCAGGGGATTCTCGTCAAATCCATAGGCAACAATGGTTCTATCGGAGATGGCCCGGTCCAGGATTTTCCGGGCGGCCGCAGCCTGATTCTCTCTGGCCGCCCACTGGGCGCGGGGAATATTCCAAACCGCGATGTAGGAGTACATCGGAGGCTTTTCTTTGACCCCCGTAATCTGCGCGCCGGCCGGCGCTGTCCGGACGGCGGACATCGCCAGGATGATCAATGCTGCGAAGGCTGCCCACAACTTCTTATTGCTCATATTTTCCTCTCCTCCGGCGGAATGTGGAGACAATGAAACAATCACCTGATTAAGCCTATCCTTCTTCTTTGCGTACCACTGCTATTATCTCAAGCCGGTTGTTGGCGTCGGGATACTTCCTTGAAGGTCCTTCAGTCACCACAGCGAGTTTTCCTTCTATTCCGTGAGTGCTGAGCCATTTCGATACATAGGCGTTCCAGTTCTCGGGATGCTCACGCTCGTAAACCGGGTAGATACCCGAGGAGAACTGCAGTTGCTGACATGTGGTTTCCTCCGAACTCAACGCAACGATCCAGATGGGGAGACGGAATTGTGCAATGCTTCTCGCCGTGTCGCCACCGTGTGTGGGAACGAATATGGCAGCGGGATCGGCATACTCGAGGATTGTTTCCACGCTCAGGTCGATCAGTCGGGCAGGGAGTATCCTGCCCTTCAGGTCGATGCCTCTGAACAACTCACTGGGACTAACCATAGCGCGATATGGCTCGATGGCCGCAGCGATCCTGGCAAGCATGGCCGTTGACTCGACCGGGTAGCTGCCCATGGCCGATTCGCCGGAGAGCATGACACAGTCCGTCCCGTCGAGGATCGCATTGGCCACATCGGTCGCCTCCGCACGAGTCGGACGTCGGTTTGCCGTCATGGATTCCAGCATCTGTGTGGCTGTGATCACCGGCTTTGCGAACATGTTCGCCTTACGCATGATTTGCTTTTGTATTACCGGGATTTGCTCGATAGGCAGCTCCACACCCAGGTCCCCTCGGGCGATCATGATGGCGTCCGCTGCGATCACAAGGTCGTCCAGGTGATTGAGTGCCCTCGACCGCTCGATCTTGGCAATGATGAAGGGACGGCATCCGAGAGCCGCCGCTGCATCGCGCACCGCCTGGATGTCATCCGCATTTTCGACGAACGATTGGCTCACGGCATCCACACCATTTTCGAGGGCAAATTTCAGGCAATCACGGTCGTGATCAGTAAAGGCGCTGATGCCGAGGTCGATCCCCGGCAGGTTGAGCCCCTTTCGCGAGCGCAATTCGCCGCCCACAACGACACGGCACTGCACATCCCCGCCTTGGACCTGGACTACATCGATCTGGATCAATCCATCGTTTAAATAAAGTGTATCGCCGGGTTTCACCACTTGGGGAAGGCGGGCAAAGCTGACGGAGACTCTGCGGGCATCACCCACAATATCATCGATCGTAAGTGTGAATAGATCCCCTGGTTGAAGGTCTATTGGTTCAGAGCCGAATTTCCCGATGCGCATCTTCGGACCCGGCAAATCCGCCATAATAGCAAGACGCTTGCCGATGGCCGCAGCCGAAGAGCGAAGATCTTCGATCACCTTTCTGTGGCCTGCAAAATCCCCATGAGAAAAATTGAGCCTGGCGACGTCCATGCCGGCCAGCAATAGCTTTTTCATCATATCCCGAGACTGTGACGCGGGCCCTATGGTGCATACAATCTTGGTCTTATTGAACGGAAAGGGCATCGATTTCCTCCGTATGCGCAATCTGGCTTTATCGGAAAAATCTTACTATGAAAAGACAGGATCTTGGCGGAAATATGCATGAACAGAGTATTGTTCGCTCTGTCCCGGTTTTGATTGTTTTGCTGCCGGGCATGTTTTTCGGTTTGCCGGCTCCGCAACTTGGAACCGGACTTTTCTCGCCCATCTCAGAAAGGAGATCTGTTAAGCTCTAATATTGGATTTTGGAGAGATCGTTCTGCGAGACACGGAAGGAAATGGAGCTGAGCAGATGGGAATTGCCAATTATACGAACATGAGCGAGCTCATGAATGAAATGCTGAAGAAGGGGCCCGGTGTTTCGATCTCGGATCTGGTTCGTGAAGCCGGGAAGAAAAAGATCATACTCGCGTCAGAAGGCGAACTGGCCGATAAGGCGGACCTTGAAAACGGATTTATAGCCCTGTTCGATGTGCACTATCACGCCGGAAGGGTGCAACCGAATCCCGAAAATGAAATGCAATCCCACCTTATCGAGCTATATAAAAATGGGGACTTGGCAAAGAAAGGGTACGGCGGGAGTGAAGGCGATTTGTTCCTGGAAATCAAGTGGACAGCTCTAACCGACAACCTTCCTGTAATTGTGAATATAAACCTCTAAGTTTATTCCGCGCTTTTCTCCACCCATACCTGCGCAAGGTGCATCACCGTTTGAACCGAGGATTCCATGCCCGCCAGAGAAACCCACTCGGTTTTGCCATGGTAGTTTTTCCCGCCGGTGAATATGTTGGGTGTGGGCAATCCGATCTCCGTCAGGCGTGACCCGTCGGTGCCGCCGCGGATCGGGACCCACTTCGGTTCCAAACCCGCGCGTTTGGCCGCTTCCCACAGGCAATCCAGGACTCTCGGGTCTTTCTTAAGCCCCTCGCGCATGTTTCTGTAGGACTCGATGATCTGCAACTCGATGCGCGCTTTCGGGTGCAGCGGCTTCACTTCCTCGATGATCTGCTCCAGTTTTTTCTTCAGTTTGGCAAGGCCTGCCGTTTCAAAGTCACGCAATAATATTTTGAGCGTCGATGTTTCTTCTTCACCCTGCAGATTGTGCGGATGGATGTAGGGTTCGTACCCTTCTGTCGTTTCCGGCGCTATGTCTTTCGGCAGCCGCACGATGATGTCCGCAACGGCGCGGATAGAGTTCACCATGATCCCCTTTGCGGTCCCGGGATGGATGTTGCGGCCATGCACGATAATAATGGCGGAATCCGCGCTGAAGGTCTCCTTGTTCAACTCCCCCGGCGTGTCCCCATCCACGGTATAGGCGAACTGCGCCCCGAATTTCTTGATGTCGAAATATTTTGTCCCGGTCCCCACCTCCTCGTCTGGGGTGAATCCGATCCTGATGTCGCCGTGAATGAGTTTTGGATTGGCGACAAGCGATTGAACGGCGGTCATGATGATTGCGACTCCCGCCTTGTCGTCTGCCCCGAGCAGCGTCGTGCCGTCGGTTGTGACAATCGTCTTGCCTATGTTCTGTTTCAATTCAGGATTTTCGGTTTCTGTGATGACCACCGACGAGTCGCCGGGCAGGACAATGTCGCCGCCTTTATATTCGATGACCTGCGGTTTCACGCCGGCCCCGCTCGTAGAGGGGGATGTGTCGACATGGGCGATCAGCCCGACTACCGGCACCTTGCCGAAGGCCGGATGTTTCTCGGGCACGTTGCCCGGAAGCGTCGCCATCACATAGCCATACTCGTCGAGCGTGACATCCGTAAGCCCCAACTGGCCGAGTTCTCCTGCCAGTAGCTTTAGCAGGTTCCACTGCTTTTCGGTGCTGGGATAGGTGGTGGATTCTTCGCTGGATTGAGTGTCGATTGCAACATATCGCAGGAAGCGGTCAAGCACAGTGTCGTTCATGGCCATAGCCTCTCGAGAAAGTGAGTGAAAAAGACCCCATAAAGATTGTATCAAATGTTCTGCCGAATAAGCGCGTCTGAATTGAAATCTCATTTATAATCCGCTACGTTGTTTGCGGCCGATGGAGGAGAATCGTTGCACATGCCGAATAAAGGGATCCTGCATGCATTTGCAGCCTATTCTATTTGGGGATTGGTCCCAATATATTGGAAGTTTTTAAAGCACGTTCCTGCAACGCAGCTCATCGGTCACCGCATCGTCTGGTCCTTTGTCCTCCTTGTTTTCATTCTCCTTGTCGGACGGAAATGGCCGGAATTTCGCGCATCCATTTCCGGTGGAAAGGTCACTCTCATCTACTCCGTTGCGGCCATCCTGTGCGGTCTCAACTGGTTTATCTATGTGTGGGCGGTGACCGCCGGCTACATCCTGGAGGCCAGCCTGGGATACTTCATTAATCCGCTTCTGAGCGTGCTTTTGGGCGTCATCTTTTTGCGGGAGCGGTTGCGTCCATTCCAGTGGCTGTCCATCGGTTTGGCTGCGGCCGGGGTCACCTTTCTCGCCATTGTCTATGGACGTCTCCCTTTAATCGCCCTGGGTCTTGCACTGACGTTCGGTTTTTACGGACTGGTCAAGAAAAAGGCCCCGCTCAATTCGTTAAATGGCCTTACACTGGAAACAGGCATTCTGTTCCTCCCCGGTCTGGCGTTTTTGTCCTATATGAATTGGATTGGCAAGGGCGCGTTTTTTCACACCGGGCTCACTTCGGACCTGCTGATGGTCGGTGCGGGTTTTATCACGACGATTCCGCTGCTTTTTTTCGCATCTGCGACACAGCGCATTCCGCTCACGACGATCGGGATCATGCACTACATCACGCCGACGCTTCAGTTTCTGCTGGGTGTGTTGGTCTACAGGGAAGCCTTTAGCGCGACACAGGCTTTCGGTTTCGGAATCATCTGGGTCGGCTTGATTATATTTTGCGCGGAAAGCTTTTTATCCCACCTTACTTCCCGGTCGGCTGTTAACCTCAGTGATCCCAAGTTACCGCCTTTGTAAGCACGCGAGTTAATCGAACACATATACCCAGGATTACGGCTTGCTTCGCAGCCTCCACCCTGAGCCTTGCAGTTCCGCGTTTCCGGCGCTAAAAGAATCCGTTAGCTTGGCGCGCATGCCTTGTAGGATTCAAGGATCAAAGGATTAGGGGGGTAGAGTGGTAAAGTGAAATAAAACAATCGGTTGCGGTCGTATTATCTCCGTATCCCGTCCGGATTTTTTCCCTTATTCCTTTGATCCCTTAATCCTTTGATCCTTTAGTTCTTGAATTCGCAAAACACACCCAAGTCCAACTCTCGCCGGCCCGATAATAGTCCTTGACTTATGGTTTTGACTATAAGACTGTAATCCGCGTTGTTTTGTATGTTTGTGTAAATTGGTTCGAGTGTAAAGCTGCGTGTGAGCAGCTCAGCGGGGCTCCGCTATGGACGGAATGAGGCGGACCCGCAATGACAGTGCTGAACCGTGAAGGAAACGGGGCACTGCAAGGCATTTTGGAACAAAAGACGCAGGTGGATGATGCGATTCCTGTCTGTGTCTTATTGCCATGTTCCCAGGCGCGCCGTGCGGCTCGCATCTGTTAACTTATTCTAGTGTTCTGTCCAAAGGGACGGCCTCGATCGGGTCTCAGGGAGTTGGTAGAAGTTCTCTGGAGATGTCGGGTCACCCGGCGGATATATCCTGGTATCTGAAATCGAGAACCGGGCTGCCGATGCGGAAAGGAGTCTAAAATGATTGTAGGAGTGATAGGCTCGGGTTCCATCGGACCCGACCTGGCATATGGATTCCTCTCGGCCCTGACTGCAGGGGCGGGAGGGAAGGTGTACCTCCTGGATATTAAGAAGGAGGCGTTGGACGCGGGAGTAGGCCGAATTGAAGGTTACATTGGGAAAGCATTAGCGCGCGGACGAATGAGCCAGAAGGCTGCCGAAGCCACCCGCGCGGCCCTCATCCCGACGATGGAAATCAAGGACCTCGCTGATTGTGATTATGTCCTTGAAGCTGCGACTGAAGAACTCAAAATTAAAAAAATAATTCTGAAGAATCTCGAAAATGTCGTACGGGCGGATTGCCTCATCGGATTCGCTACATCGGGAATCCCGAGAGCATGGATCGCGGCAGAAGCGCTGCATCCCGAACGATGTTTTGTGAACCACCCATTCTATCCAGCCTGGCGGGCGATACCGATTGAAGTAGTGCTATCGGGCGATTCCGGTTTCAGCGCCCGCATGTTGGATGTACTTAAAAAACTCGGCAAGGTGCCCATTATCACTGCGGATGTGCCATGCTTTGCGGCTGACGATATTTTTAGCAATTACATCGTTGAGGCCGTGCGCATCGTGGAAGAGGGAATCGCCACTCCCGCCCAGGTTGATAAAATCGTCAATGATGCTATGGGCGGAGGCGGGCCGTTTAATGTGATGGACGGGACTCGCGGCAACCTGCTTGTGAAACACTTGCAGGAATTGATGCTCGATGCGCCCGGGGGTACGGCGTGGTTTGCTCCTCCTGCCTTGTTGGCCAAGCAGGGAAACGTGCCCTGGCATGATCGCAAAAATCCCGGCAATCCGAAGTTTACCAAGGCCCAGCAGAAGCAGGTGCTCGATCGTATTCAAGCGGTATTGCTCGGGCGTTCCTTTGCCGTGGCTGAAAACGGCGTATGCGAACCCTCCGACCTCAACTGGCTGATACGGACGTCCTTGGGATTCACCGAGGGGATGCTGGATTTCGGCCACAAGCTCGGGGCTGACCGGGTTGCGGAGCTATGCTTCAACTTTAAAAAGGCATTTCCGGATTTCCCGGTTCCCAAGTGCATTGCCAAGAAAAAACTGCCCACCTATCTGCGGGATGTGAAGATTGAGCGCGATGGAGACATCGGCATCGTCATGGTCCGCAGACCCGAGTTCAAAAACGCGCTCTGCATGCAGACCGTTCAGGAACTCAAGGTGGCCTTTGAGGAGCTGGACAAGGATTCCAAAATAAAGGGTGTGGTTTTAACCAGCTTTGACGGCGCGCTTTCCGGCGCCGACATCAATGAGTTCACGTCGCTCAAAACGCGAAAAGAAACCGAAGGGATCTGTTACAAGGCTCATCCGGTTCAAAAGGCAATCGCGAATATGAGCAAGCCCGTTGTTGCAGCCGTGAACGGGCCGGTCATGGGTGGGGGCGCCGAATTCTGCATGGCCTGCCACGCCCGTGTGGTCGGATTCGATCTCGTTTTCGCGCAGCCGGAAGTCAATCTCGGTATCACGCCGGGATATGGTGCCACCCAGCGTTTGCCGCGTATTGTTGGAGTGGAGAATGCGCTGGAACTGCTGCGTACGGGACGAACGATGGGGGCGAAGGAAGCCTGCGCCATCGGGTGGGCTACCGGGGAACCGGTCGCTGACCCGGTCAGCGCGGCCAAGGATCTGATTCGCCGGCATATCGCCGGAAATGTGAAGCTGTCGACCGTAGATCCCGCACCCATTGCCGTTCCCGATCCGATTCCGGATCTGGACCTCGGACACCGTTCGCTGCTCATTGATGCCATACTGGTCAGTGCCGTAAAGCGAGGATTGAAACTCCCGCTGGACGAAGGGCTCATAGTTGAAGCCAAAGCGTTCGCCGATGCCAAAGAAACCATTGATGCGGATATCGGCATTAAAAACTTTACGATTAACGGCCCGCGCGTGCCGGCCGCCTTCGTTCACGAGTAGGAGGGAGACAAAATTATGGCGAAGGAAAAATCGATCGTTGTTCTCGACGGCGGCCGCAGGCTGCCGCGAGCGGACATATTGCACAACAACAAAGGCCCCGGCCTCTTCACGCGCTTCACGACGACACAACTCGGAGGGATGGCGGTTGAGGCAACGCTGAAGCACACCAAAATAGATCCCAAACTCATCGGCCACGTGGTCATGGGGATGGCGGCGCACAGCCATCGCGACTCGATTTACGGAGCGCAGGGAATGCGCTGGCGCGGCGGCCTGCCGGATGACGTACCGGCTCTCACGGTGGCGCGCATCTGCGGCAGCGGCGCGGAAGCGATTTCCGTTGCTTCGGAGATGGCCCTGGCTGGAGTTCGGCATGATAAAAAAAGGCCGTTTTATATGGTCGGCGGCGCCGAAAGCATGCAGTATCCGTTCTCTTTGTACAACATGCGCGGGAAGGCAGTTGGCAACGCCGTCCAGAAGTACGGCCCCATCGAAACGAAAGCGCTTTCCGCCGGCACCTATCTGCAGGACGCTCTTCTGATGTGCCTGTATGATCCAAGTGCAAAGAACTCCATGGCAAACACTGCCGAGGAGTTGGGGCGCCGCTACAAGATCACCCGCGAAGAGTGCGACCGCATCGGGTATCGATCCCATGTCAACGCGAAGACGGCGCGGGACGCGGGACACTTCGACGAAGAAATCGAGCCGGTCGTGGTCGAACAGGGTGGATCGCAGCCTTCCATTACTGTGAAGTACGACACGCACATTCTCGAAAACCCATCCATGGAAATGATGGCGAAACTGCCTCCGGCTTTTGAGGCGAACGGCGTAATCACGGCAGGCAATGCAAGCGCCGTAGTCGACTGCGGCGCCGCCATGGTCCTCGGGTTGGAGAGCGATGCCAAGCGCTATCGTTTGAAACCTCTGTGCCGTATTGCCGGCTATGGTGTTGCAGGCTGTGATCCGCACATCATGGGATACGGTCCGGTTCCTGCCACCGAAAAAGCGCTGGCAAATGCCGGGATCAAGGGAAAGAAGATCGATATCGTCGAAATCAACGAAGCTTTTTCGCCGCAGGCTTTGGCGTGCATGCGCGAATTTGAAAAGATGGGCATCGATCCCGAAAAGGTCAATCCCATGGGCAACGCCATCGCATTGGGGCATCCGCTGGGTGCAACCGGCGCCATTCTGACACTGACGTGCGCGTACGCTTTGCGCCGCAGAGGCTTGCGATACGGCCTGGTCACGATGTGCATCGGGGGCGGCCAGGGTATCGCTTTGATCCTGGAGTCCATGAAGTAGTTCTATACCGGGGCGGCGGGTGCGCCGCCCCTTGCCTCGTCATACAACCATTTGCAGTGCGGTGCGTCTGGTATCCTGTTGACGTTCCAATAGCAGTCCTCGCGGATAGGAAAACTGATCCCCGACTTTTATTCATACGCACGCATAGTATCCGGTCTGAGCCCGTGTGTCGCCGTGAGTGCGAACAGGGCTCACGAGAAAAATCTAAGGAGGGAAGATGATAAGCAAGAATGAGCTGGCAAAGATAGTTGGCAAGGAGAACGTGAGCGACGCCAAAACCGTCCTGCTCAAGTACTCCAGCGACCACAGCCTGGTTCCTCCGGGAGTGCCTGATTTCGTGGTCTGCCCGACAAGCTCTGAGCAGGTAAGCGAAGTTCTCAATGTAGCAGATAAAAATAACGTGCCCGTAGTCCCGGTCTCATCGCAGGTGCACTTCAACGGTGGCGCCATCCCCAGGCAGGGCGGAATTGTGATGGACCTTTCAAAGATGAACAAAATCCTCGAGATCGACGAGGACCTGAAAAAAGTCCGCATCGAAGCGGGGGTCACCTGGGAACAGCTGACAGGGGAACTGGCAAAGAAAGGCATGCGCGCACTGATGCCTCTCATGCCCCCGGCAAACAGATCCGTGCTCAGCGATTTCCTGGACAGGGAAGTACCGACCAACACGGTGTATGACTATGGCGAACCGATGCAGGGGTTCGAGGTCGTCTGGCCGAATAGCCAGCCCTTCCGGCTGGGATCCGCCAGCGTGAACGGCTATCCGGATTCCGGATCTCACGGTGGAAATCCGTCGGGCCCGGGCATCGACTTCTACCGGTTCGTGCAGGGCGCACAGGGCACAATGGGTGTTGTGACCTGGACAAATCTGAAGGTCATGTTTGAAACGAAGAAGGACAAAGTCTATTTCGTTCCCGTCGACGATCTTGCATATGCACAGGAGTTCCTCTACAGGATTCTGCCGCGCAGGGTGGGACAGGAAGTCGTGTTGCTCAACCGGACGGACCTGGCAGCCATCGTCGCCGAAAGCTTTCCCAAAGACTTCGAGCGATTGCGCGCCGCACTGCCGCCCTGGACCCTGGTCATCGTCGTGAGCGGATTGTTGCGCCGTCCCGACGAGAAGATCGCCTACGAAGAAAAATTCCTCAAGGAAACCGTCAAGAATGAGTTCCGGAAGCTGGTTCTCGATGAGGCTCTCCCTGGATTTCCCGGTCTCGGAGGCAAGATGCTCTCCTTGCTGCGAAACCCGTGGCCGGCCGACGTGCCGTACTGGAAGGATCGCTGGCAAGGCGCGTCCCAGAGCCTTTTCTTCATTGCCAGGCCGGACAAATCGCAGAAGTTTGTTGAAATCGTCGAAACGGTTGCCCCGAAACACGGCTACCCGGTCGCCGATATAGGAAGCTATATCCAGCCCATTGAACACAACCGCGCGTGCCAGGTGGAATTCACGTTCTTCTACGACGGCAAAGATGCTGCGGCGAAAGCGCGGATTGCGGCCCTGTACAAAGATGCAGCGCGCGCTCTGATGAATGAAGGCGCCTTGTTCACAAGGCCCTACGGCGATCTCGCGCCAATGGTCTACGAACGGGCCGCCGGTTATGTGTCGGCACTCAAGCGGGTGAAGAAAATTTTCGATCCCAACAACATTATGAATCCGGGCAATTTGTGCTTTTAGGGAGGCGATGATGCCAACGACGAAAGTAAATTTGGAAACAACTGATCTGAGCAATTACAAGTACGACATGAGCCGGTGCATCAAGTGCAAAGGCTGCTACTGGGTGGAGCACACCTACATGCCCGGCGTCAAATTCAGCACCAGGTGCCCCAGCAACGTGTGGAATGATTTCGATTCGTACGGCGCTTTCGGAAAAATGAGAATCGGCCACGCGATGGTTGAAGGGAAGCTCGACTGGACGCCGACCCTGCTGGAAATCGTTTACGCGGACCCGCTGTGCGGCGCCTGCGACGTCGGCTGCAAGCGAAACCTCGATCTCGAAATCGAGCTCTCGCTGGAAGCCATGCGCGTTAAAGCGGTCCAGGACGGCGCGGGCCCGATGCCTGCGCACAAAAAGATCGCCGAGAATATCGCCAGAACCCACAACCTGTTCGGCGCCTCGCACGCCGACAGGAAAAAATGGGTGACTCCCGACATCAAGGTGGAGCAGAAGGCCGATCTCCTTTATTTCGTCGGATGCACCGCATCCTATACCAACAGGGAAATCGCCCAGGCGACCGCCAAGATCCTCAATGCGACCCGTACGCCCTTCATGCTGATGCCGGACGAATGGTGCTGCGGCAATACGCTTCAATCCGTCGGCATGCTGGATGAAGCGCGCGAACTGGCGAAGCGGAATATCGAGATGGTGAAGAGCGCGGGCGCCAAGACCGTTCTCCTGTCCTGCGCCGAAGGCTACAGGATGTGGAAGGTCGAGTATCCGAAGCTCCTCAACATCGCAACCGCGGACCTGCCTTTTAAGGTAGTGCATCTCACCGAGTTCGCCGATGAAGCGCTCAAGAAGGGAGCTCTCAAGCCCACAAAGCCGGTGAATGTCCGCCTGACCTATCACGATTCCTGCAGCATCAGCAGACTTGCCGATCCGTGGACGCCCTGGAGCGGCGAGCGCGGATGGATGGGAACCGTGAAACCTCCTCTGAAGAGACGGCGCGGTACCAAGGGGCTCTACGCCCAGCCGCGGAACGTCATTGCCGCCATCCCCGGAGTCAAGTTTGTCGAAATGATCCGGACCCGCGAAAACGCTTTCTGCTGCGGGGCCGGACGCGGAACAAAAGAGGCCTTCCCAACACTGGCTTCCTCCTCAGCAAAGCACCGGTTGGAAGAAGTGAAGGAAATAGGAGCTGAAGTCCTGGTTTCTGCATGCCCCTGGTGCAAAAACAACTTCTCGCAAGCCGTCAAAGACGACGGCAATGCCGTGAAGGTGATGGACTTCTCTGAACTTATTCTTGCTTCGTTGGACGCATAAGGAGGAAGACATGGCCATTGTTAAAGAAGCATTTAAAGCATTAGAAGCTGTCGTAGGCGCCAAGTATCTGTCGGACGACCCGGTTATTTGCGAAGGATACCGCTCGGGTCCGGCGGGTTATGAAGCAGGTTTGGGATACGAACGAGTGATGACCAAGATCCCCGGCGCCGTCATCATGCCCAAGACGACCGAAGAAGTTCAAAAGATCGTCAAAATTTGCAACCGCTATACGGTGCCCTACGTTCCATACAGCACCGGGTTTTACGGACCCCGCTCCCACTGCCATGTGGAGAACGAACTCCTCGTCGACCTGAAGCGCCTGAACGATTTTGAGTTTGACGAAAAGCACTGGTACGCGGTCGTCGGCAGCGGCGTCATCTACTCGCAGTTCCAGGAAGAATGCCTGCGGCGCGGCGGATACGTCGTGATCGGCGGCGGCGGCGCCCAGGCTTCCGTCATTGCCAACCTGATCGGCGACGGCTGGTCTCCGCTCAGCCACAGGATCGGCCTGCCGCATCGCCGCATTCTCGGAACCGAGATGGTGCTGCCGGACGGCGAGATCCTGAAGATGGGATCGCTGGCTGTCGGCGACGATTGGTTCTGGGGCGACGGCATCGGCCCGGATTTGCGCGGATTGCTGCGCGGCTACACCGGCTTGCGCGGGTGTCTCGGCATCGTGACGAAAATGGCGGTGAAAGTGCTCCCGTTCCAGCCGGAAAGACTCCAGCCTACGGGTATCGCCCCCAGCACAGCCCTGGCACTGCCCGAAAAGCGCGTGAAGTGGATCAACTACATCATGCCGAGCAAAGAAGCCCAGGTGAAGTCGATGTACGAGATCGGCAAAGCCGAGGTCGGCGGAGCGGTTACCAAGGTGCCTCTCTTCTGGCGCATGATTGCGAAAGCGGAATGCAAGGAAGAGTTCTGGGACATGTGGCTGAAGGAAAACGAAGAAACGGTCGCCAACTTCCACATCGTGCGCGTGCTGCTCATCGGCTACACCAATGAGGAACAGCTCACGTACGATGAAAACGTGCTGAACGACATCATGATGGAACTGGGCGGACAGCCGCGTGCCACAAAGCCCAGCGACGAATCCTGGATCAAGAACGCGGACTCGGCCGGCATGTGGTTGATGTGCGGATCGTATGTTTCGGTGGACTATGTCATCGAGACACTCAAACAGGCGACTGAGCACGGACCGGTCTACGCGGACTTGAAGAAAAAGTATACGCCTCCGCTGATGCCCGATCACGGCGACCCTGGCTGGTTCCAGAGCTTCGAATTGGGGTATCAGGGATATTCCGAATTCCTGATTTACTGGGACCAGGATGAAGACACGACCGGCGTCGACCACTTCTACCTGGAAACATCGAAGATGAATATCGATCACCGGTACTATACTGCGCTGATCGGGCCTCATCAGCCGATGTATCTCACCGGGCCGAAGTACGGGCCGAACTACCACGAATGGATGCTGAAGATTAAGAATGAATTCGATCCGACGTGGGTTTGTCATCCACCGGTGCCTTTCGCTCACGACGAATTCGTCGAGAGAGCTCCGTGGATGCACGAGTTGAAAACCTGGCAAACTCCGAAGGAATACCCCTATCCCGCGTGGCTGCAGAAACAGCTCGCAAAGGAAAGAGCGGACTTCCTGAAGGAATACAACGCAACAAAGAAGTAAGCTGTATCCCACCTCAATCCTGGCTGCAGAAGTTTGCTTCTGCAGCCAGGATTCAATCCCCGCAAGAATCTACACAAAATGAAGCGCGCCCGATCCCGGCGTTAATCCCATCTGCCGGGATTCTGACAGAATTCCACCGTCCCGCCGCATTTTCGCAGTAAAATACCCGTTGCTATAGACTGGAGCACTAAAGAACGAGATTATTTATCCGGGATCCCGAAATAAGCGCTGTATACAACTCTGAAGTTGCCGGATTTACAGCATATCGGCCGCTCTGCGGCCAACTTTGGAATCGAGACCTATGGCTGAAAAGCGAATTTCGTACAGGGAGGAGGGACACATGGAGAAGTTGACTCGTCGCGATTTGCTTGTAGCGGGCGCAGCAGCGGTTGCCGCAGGCGCAGTGGCTGAAACGGCATGCAACGCCCCCGGCCAGAAGCATGAAAATCCGCCGACACCCGGATGGCAATACGCATCAGCCACGGTGGTAGCCAAAGCGATTCAGCAAAAACAGGTTTCCTCTGTCGAGTTGACGACCCTCATGCTCGATCGCATCGAGAAGCTCAATCCCAAGATCAACGCGATTGTCACCGTTACGGCCGATGCTGCTCTGCAGCGCGCAAAGGAAGCCGACGCGGCTTTGGCCAAAGGCGAGATTTGGGGCCCCCTGCACGGCGTGCCTTGCACCATCAAAGACACATTTGAGACGGCGGGCGTGCGAACCACTGCTGGAGCGCCCTTCCTGACGAATTATGTGCCGAAACAGGACGCCGTTTCGGTGGCGCGAATGCGCGCGGCGGGAATGGTGATGCTCGGTAAGACAAACGTTCCCCTCATGGCAGGCGACTGGCAAAGCTATAACGATCTGTTCCCGACCTCGAATAATCCCTGGGATTTAGGTCGCACGCCCGGCGGCTCGACCGGTGGCGGGGCCGCGGCAACTGCGGCCGGTTTGGGATACCTGACGCTGGGCAGCGACATCGGTGGATCGATTCGCGTTCCCTCTCACTTCTGCGGATTGTTCGGTCACAAACCGACGGTCGATGTCGTTCCGCTGCGTGGGCATATCCCGCCGCCGCCCGGGTCGGCAAATGTGCCCAGCTATCTCCCGGTGGCGGGGCCGCTGGCCCGCAGCGCCGCCGATCTCCTGCTTGCCTTGCGGGTATTGGGAGGTCCGGCGCCGGAAGATGCCGTGGCATACAGGTGGACACTTCCACCCGCGCGGAAAAAATCGATCCGTGAGTACAGGATCCGTTATGTGCTCGAGCACCCTCTGTGCCCGGTAACGGCAGAAGTGAAGAAGCGTCTTCAGGCTGCGGTGGAAGCGCTTCGTAAAGCCGGAGCAAGCATTGAAGAAGGTTTCCCCCCGGGGATCGATGTGGCCGATCAATTCACGACCTACCTGCGACTGCTGGCACCGGTCATACTGGATGGGTGGGCCGAAAAGGATCTGGAGAATCTTCGGAAGTCAAAGCCCCCGGCTGATGATCTGTTCTGGCTGGCATTCAAAGAATCTGCCGTGGGATCGCCCTCAAAATGGGCGGAAGCCAACGTGCATCGATACATTGCGCGTGCTGCCTGGGGCAATTATTTCCGGGACTATGATGCTTTCCTCATGCCGGTCGATTTCGTCCCGGCGTTCCCGCACGATCACAGACCTGACCAGAACACACGCGTGCTGCAGACGCCGGAGGGTACTCGTCGCTATACGGATCAGATATTCTATCCCTCATTCGCGGTCATGACAGGATTGCCCGCCACTGCGGCGCCCGTCGGCTTAACCCAGGATGGGCTGCCTGTAGCCATCCAGATCATCGGCCCATGGCTGGAAGATACCACACCGGTTTTTATCGCGCAGACACTCGAACAGGAGTTCGGCTTCCTGGTGCCGAAGGGATTCGAGTAACAGAGCGAGGGGGTTTTCATTGTGAGTCGTTGTCGGGGCATCCCTCTCGATTACCACATCCATTCCAATTTCTCCAGCGATTCGGACGCAAGCGCCCTTGGCATTTGCAAGAGCGCAATCCGGAAGGACATTCCGGAGATCGGTCTGGCCGAGCATTACGACCTGCATTCCAAGGAACCCAAGCCGGTCTTCTATCGGCCCGGAGTATGGTGGGAAGAGATTGAGCGGATACGCAAGCGTCTGGACGGCAGGCTGATCCTGCGCGCGGGCCTGGAAATCGGCGAACCTCATCTTTTCCCCGGGGAAGTTCGGACGTTGCTTGACCAGTATCATTACGATTTCGTTATTGGGTCCCTGCATTATGTCGGCGACGATTTGATGTTCGATAATGAACTCCTGGCGCGGAAGGGCGCCGATGGAATCATGCAGTCTTATTTCCTCGAATTGGAGAAAATGACCCGCGACCCGCAGTTCGACATTCTCGGACACATGGATGTGCCGGTCCGGAATGGCGGACCGATTTGGAAATCCTACGACCCGCGGCGTTACGAAGCCCCTATCCGGGCCGTACTTCAGAACTGCATCGATCACGGGATCGCACTCGAAGTCAATTCGGGGGGTCTCCGCAGGCCGGCCAACAACCTCATGCCCGATTTGCGGATTCTGCAGTGGTATCGGGAAATGGGCGGCCAGCGCCTGACTCTCGGCTCCGATGCACATACCCCGTCGGATGTTGGCTTGCACCTCGATCAGGCGTTGAATGCTATCCGGGAGTCAGGATGGCGATCCATTACCCGCTACGAACGGCGCCAAGCGTCGTCCCTGCTCTTTGAGAAGTAAATCGCATATCCCGGATAGTCAATTTCAGCTGTCTGATTTTGCATAAATGGTGGATACTTACGAATTCATCATGCGTGTTTGGTAAACTCTGTGGCCAATCGTATCAAACCCAACCAGCGTGGAAAGTATGGCAAAAAAATCATCTTCGATGTTGTCTGAAAGAGAAATCATCAAAGCTGCGACAGAGCTTGGAGCAAAAAAAGCAAAGATCGTATCGCCGCGAAGGGTCGTGACGGCTCAATGGGTGCGCTGGAAGTGCTGCTACGGGTGCAGCGGTTACCAATCCAGCCTGATGTGCCCTCCCTACACGCCGCTCCCCGCGGAAACGCGCCAGATGCTGGATCAATACAAGCGAGCCGTCCTGTTCGAAGCGGGCCGCGGCCAGCCGAAAAAAATCGCCGTTGCCCTGGAAAACAAACTCTTCCTGCAAGGATTCTTCAAAGCCTTTGGCATCGGAGCTGGTCCCTGCAGCCTTTGCAAAGAGTGTGCGTTCGAAAAAGGCTGTCGCAAACCGGAATTGGCGCGCCCCTCGCTGGAGAGCTGCGGAATCGACGTGTTTACCACCGCCCGGCGACACGGCTTCACCATCAACGTCGTTCGGGACGAGGATGACCCCCAGCACTATTTCGGCCTCGTCCTCATCGATTAACAAATCCTCCTCCTCAAACCGTACCTGGTTATGCTGTCCCTTTAAAAAGGCACAGCATAACCAGGTACGGTTTGAGTGAGAGCGGGTTTGGGGGGATACGGATTAAATGCGATTATGGCCGGGGGAAGGGTGATGGTTTTTCCCAGGCTGGCTTGCGTTTTTCCAGAAAGGCGCGAACCCCCTCCTGCGCTTCATCTCCCTGTCTTGCTTCCATGTACACTTTCAGGCACGTTTCGAGATCCGCATGCAGATCTCGGGAATAGAGCTGATCCATCAGTCGCTTGGTTTTAGCCAGTGCACCAGGTGCGGCCCGGAGCACCTGGCATGTCACCTCGCGCGCGAGCTCGTCTACATCCCCGACACGGTGAAAAAGCCCCATGTGCTGTGCGCGCTCCGCGTTCACGCACTCCCCGGACAGCAGAAGATCCCGGATATCCGCCGCTTTCATTTTTCGAATCAGCAGGCTCATGACTTGCGCC
>DATJPG010000045.1:0-2984 GCA_035506515.1 Acidobacteriota bacterium | reverse complement strand
GAGTGTTTGCGGGCTTTGCGTGGTGCTGCTTCTTCTGGCAAAGACGTTGGGGCCGTGGTAAAGCGAGTCGCGCATATTCTCTCTGCGGAGAAGCTTTGGCTGGAACGGATGCGGCGCGTTCCTCAGACTATGGCTGTGTGGCCGGGTTCAACCCTTGATGAGTGTGAGGCTCTGGCGGATGAGATGGGTTCCGCTTGGAAGAAATATCTGGCATCGCTTTCTGCGGATGGGTTGGCGGAGGTGGTCGATTACAAGAACACCAAGGGAGAGCCCTGGCGGAATCGCGTGGAGGATGTGCTGACGCATGTGATTATGCACTCGGCGTATCATCGGGGGCAGATTGCGATGGAGATGCGAGCGGCGGGACTGGAGCCGGCTCTTACGGACTTTATTCATGCGGTGAGGCAGGAGAAGATTTAGGTCAGAGGTGAGAGGTCAGAGGTGAAAGGTCAGAGGTGAAAGGCCGATTGCAGAAGTCAGATTTCAGATTGCAGAAGTAAGACCTCAAAGCCATTGCCCCCGGGGATGCGCCTGGGGAGTGCGGGTTGTTCTTGAGGCAATTGAAATGGATCGCAGGGCGATTTTCCGGGTGTGGGTTCCTCTGCTGATGGGCGCTTATGCGCTGGGGATGGTTTACGCGCGGGGGCCTGGGCCTCATGGGGTTTTGCGTCCGGTAGGACTAGCATTAGCGATCATCGGGTTGAGCGGCGTCATTCTAGCTCGGCTGACTCTGGGGAAATCTTTTTCGGTTACAGCGCAGGCGCGCGCTTTAGTGACTACCGGGATCTATTCGAAGATTCGTAATCCCATTTATGTGTCGGCGGAGTTCATGCTGCTTGGGGTGGCTGTAATGCTTTGGAACCCGCTGGTTTTGGTTTTTCTCCTGGCGGTGATTCCTGTGCAAGTACTGCGGGCGCGGAAAGAAGCTCGGGTGCTTGAGGCCCAGTTTGGGGACGAGTACCGGGCTTATCGGGCGCAGACATGGTTTTGAAAAACAGCCGCGAGCTTCGAGCCTCGAGCTACGAGCAACCTCTTGACCCTGGCAGCACAGACGGCCCGATAGTTCTCGATGGCGCACGGTAAACTGCATAGGTTCTTCGCTCCCTCCGGTCGCTCAGGATGACTCGCGCGTTGGCTGGTATCATTTCACGGCATGCCATCTCACCTTCGAATTCGGGCGTCTTTTGCGATCTTCTTCTTATTCGTCGTTCTTTTTCTCACTTTTCCAGCCACATTGAATGCGGGGTCTGAGCTTAAGCTGCCGTCGATGCCGGCGGCGGTTTCGAACAGCGCCGTCACGAGCAATCGCCCCGGCGAGACCGGACAGAAGATTTTTTCGTTCATGGGGATGGGTCCCAAAAAGACTTGGGAGGCGGTGACGAACCGGGCTTTTGAGATGGATTTGAAAACCGGTTTATGGGAGGAGAAACGCTCTCTACCGGGGGTGGTGGGAAGGTTGGGGGCGTCGGCGGTGGCGGTGAGCGGGCAAGTTTTTATTCTCGGCGGGTATGTTCTGGATCGCGATGGCAGCGAGACTACGCTTTCCGACTTGAACGTGTATGTGCCATTTGAGGACCGGTATTACCGGGGAAAGGATATTCCGGTGCCGGTGGACGATGCTGTGGTCGGGCTGTTTCATGACCGGTTTATTTACGTGATCGGAGGCCGGTCCAAGGGCGAGGCGGTGCGGAACGTCCAGATCTATGACACGGAAAAAGATACGTGGTCGCAGGGGACGCCGATGCCGGGAACTCCTGTGTTTGGGCACGCCGGGGCGATTCGTGGCGACACCATTATTTATGTCGATGGGGCGTATCGGAATCCCGAGGCGAAAGGTCCGAAATATGTGACGTCGAATGAGTGCTGGATGGGGAAAATTCCGACTGGGAAGCACGCCGATATCGCCCAGATCGAATGGACGAAATTGCCGGGGCATCCCGGGAATGCGCGTTTTCGGATCGCGGCAGGAGCGGGTCCGGAGGAGCGAAAAGGCGGACATATTTATTTCTCAGGAGGGACGGACAACCCATACGACTACAACGGGATCGGCTACGACGGGAAACCGAGCGAACCGTCGGGGATGACGTTTGCATTCGATCTGAAATCCGGCGGATGGGAGACGATCGAGGAAAATACGCCGGGAGCCGTGATGGACAACCGCGCGGTGGCAGTGGCCGGGCACAATCTGATCCTGGTCGGCGGGATGGAAAAGGGGCAGACGGTAACCGGGAAGATAACGGTTGTCAGCTTGAAGGGTAAGAAGTAACCTCTAAAGGTTCTTTGGGCTCAACAGATTTTATTTGCGCGGGAAAAGGCTAAAAGCACAGGGCAGACGGGATTTCGCAGGAGATATCGAAACAGCAGGCAGGCCGCTAGAGTAAAGACCCACAAGCAGTTTTCGAGGTGCGCGTGATAGTTGCACAAGAAGTGCGCCCGAGCGTCACGGATTCTGGTGACACGAATCACGGCAGAGCATCCCCCACCGGCATTGAATAATTAAGGACGCAATTCCAGCGGCCTTCTGGACAAGATGTTCCTGGTAGATATCTACGTCTCACCGTCGACAAATCCGTTCAAGTTCCAAAAAATCGGAGGACAAATCTATGCCTGCAGTGATGGAGCCGCCAAAGAAGCATGCGGCGGACTATATTTCTCAAATCCTTAACCTCGTGAAAGCCAAGAATCCGGCCGAGCCGGAATTCCACCAGGCCGTGCTCGAAGTGCTCGAGAGCTTGCGGCTCGTGTTGGAGCGCCACCCTGAATATCAGGAAGCCAAAATCCTGGAACGCATAACCGAACCCGAGAGAGTGTTGATGTTCCGTGTGCCCTGGTTTGACGACCACGGCAAAGTGCAGGTCAATCGCGGATTCCGTATTGAGATGAACAGCGCGATCGGGCCGTACAAGGGCGGACTGCGGTTCCATCCATCGGTGAATCTGGGCATCCTGAAGTTCCTGGCGTTCGAACAGGTGTTCAAGAACTCG
>DATJPG010000044.1:0-13883 GCA_035506515.1 Acidobacteriota bacterium | reverse complement strand
TATCGCTGGTTTGGATCCGCGGGCGCGGATGTTTTCGTTTGAGCACGCCCAATTGCTGGCGAAGAGCAATAATTTCAAGAGCGAGATTGCTTCGGGTACGGAAAAAGGAACTGAGAAATATGATAAAACCGACGAAATATGGAATCATAGGATCAGATGTATATCATATTTGCCCATTTTTGATATTTGCCGTTAAATATATGATTTCTCACAAGTACGGAATTTTGACGACAGACAGCCTCTGGCCTGAAATAAGACAAGCCATCAATACCGGATATACGCTTAAGGAAATATGTCACGAGATTAACAGGAACGAATTTTCCATCGGATACTCACTGCTTCTGTCCCTGGTGACTCGTTTTCGAAACATTTAGGCAAACGGCAAAAAGTTGTTACTTTCCAGAATGCCGTATCAGGGGAGTTAGCGTCAATGTCACTTGTCCAGATTGCCATACGCCAAATGACCAAGGGAATTGGCGGCATACATTCCATGACGGCACTTCGTGAACCGGGATTATCCGTTCTTGGAATATCGTTGCTGAAGTTGTGCGTTTTGTCCGGCACAAACTGTCAATTGAGCCAACTCCGAATTACCCAGATCGGGCCTGATCTTATTTTGCTGCAGACGCCCGACTGAAACTATGCTGGCTTTCTAGCAAGTATGTCATTGCAGTGGTTCCGCGTGTCGCGGCAAATGCATACATTAAATCCAGCGCCTCCAGGCGGTTCAATCTTGTATTTATCAAAAATCTCAGCAATTCCATCGCGCACCCGACGATAGTAATCCAGTCCCGGCGCCTCAGTCCTGCCTAACACAGGCCTGCCGTGCGGCATCCAAATCGAAACATTTGGTACAACTCCTCGACTGGCAAGAAATTCGGCACCTTGGAGAAAACTCTCCACGGGCTCAAGTCCGACCACAAAAGCACTGCAGGCCTTGTTTGGCCCATATTTATCGGCGATGTGCAGCAGCGTCCTGAGGTAACGTTCGCGGCTCCTGGATCGCGCCTTGCCGGGGCAAATTCGCTCGGCCAACTCCTCGTCCCATATTTCAATATCGCACGCCACGCGATCGGCTCCAGTTTCGAATAGGCGGTCGATTAAAACCGGATCATCGGGAGGCGATGTAAAAACCGAAATCTCGCTGGGAATATTCTCAAAACCGGTAATGCTACTGATGGACATCAGCATTTCAGCAGCCAGATGGCACTCTGCCTCCGGGGTAGCCAGGGAACCGCCGGTAATTTGGATGTATTGGGCAAGCCGCTCGGTTTTGAATGCATAATTAACGACATCCGCTACGTCCTGCGGCGACGGAGAGGGGGGCTCTGAATTCCCCGCACGGGCCATCTGTTCGCTAAAGCCGCCGCAATGACAAAATTGGCATGCCTGTCCAGTCCGCGCATACGTGCAGGGCCAGAGATAGGGAAAAGATAATACGTCTAAGCCTTGAAGCACCGCCATACCCAGGAAAGGCCTGCCGCTCGATGTGCACTGGCGATAAAACTCAGTTTTAGGCGGGAACGATACCCCTGTTACAGGAGTGTCTCCATAAGACAGGCAAGGATTTCCATTCGCCGATAGCTCCAAACGAAAAGGAGATGTGGGACCGACATCCGCCAGGTGAACCACAATGTCGCCGGGCAGAATGAGGCAATTGCACTCCACCGGATTTTGTGAAATGCGGTGCGTCTTCCCAAACTGCTCGTAGATCTCACTAGCAGAGACATTGACGCCCTTCGTAATGAGAAGGACCTTAAGCTCCAAAGAATCGATCTCTTCGCCGTTCACCAGATATTTGCGAAGCATATTCTGCCCTCCTGACTAGCCTGTTTCTAAAAATTGATCCCCGCGCGAGCTCCATACGTCACCGGCGCACCGCTTTCGCCGATATACCCTGATGGCGCCCCAAGTTGAGCGTATGGAATGGCAATGGGTACGTAATGTGCGTTAAACGCATTGTCCACCCAACCTTCTGCGAACCAATGCTTGCTGCGTACGCCGCCTCGGAAACTTGTCAGGCTGTAATTTGTCTGGCCCATTGCATTTGAAGCGTCGTACTGGAAGTCGCCGTACATGGCGACTTGAACCCGCAAATACAGACTTGCATGGCGGCATGGAATCCAGGAGATCTGAGTGCCCATGTTCGCAGTGTACGTCGGCGCGTAAGGAAGGTCGTTTCCTGCGATCGCCTGATTTACTCCCAGGTTGGCATTGAAGGCATTGCTGCCGCTGAGGAATCTCGCACGCGTATATCCGACCATGCCAAAAAGTTCCCACCAGAAAAACGGGTGGTACCTCGTCTCAACTTCGATGCCCTTACTGTTGGCGGCGCCGGCATTGCCGATGTAATACTGCCCGCCGCTGAAAGGGATCTGTTGATTGAGCTGAAGGTTTTTCCAGTCTATATAAAAGAGCGCCACCGTCGATTCCAGCCTGTCCCCCAACCAACTTGCTTTGTGTCCCAGTTCATAATTCCATGTGTGTTCGGCCCCGTATGATTCTGTCCCGGCTGGAGCGGGAACACCTGTCGGCGCGGGATTGAAACCGCCGGCTTTATAGCCGCGAGTGACGGAAACATAGTCCATCTGCTTCGGGGTGAATCGATACAATAGGCTGAATTGCGGAGATGCTTCGGAAAAATTGTCGGACAGGCCGGCTGAAGGTGCGCCGGAAGATCCAAGGTCTGCGCTTTTGTCTTCATAATCGAAACGCAAACCGCCCGTGATATCCAGTTTCTTCCAGGCAGTGAACCTTGCCTGTCCATAAATGCCCAGGCCCCAATCGTCCAGGTTGGTGGCGGACGTGCTCACACTCCTCGGGAAAAATCCGAAGGAGCTGGAAATGTCATTTACAGCGTCTTGTTGGTAGTTTTGCTTGAAAATAAAAATCCCCGTCTGCCAGGTTAAATTCAACGCTCTGCACAATTGGAACGGCTTGTCCTTAGAGGAGGAGAGACGGAATTCCTGAGTAAACTGATGCTGCTGGTCCACATCATCGCGGATCGCATACAGGCCGCCGTTTGCCAAAGTCGCCGTCTGGTAGTCCAAATCCGTAAGGCTATGATTCTTCCACCAAACGCCACCCGTAGTTGACGAAAAGTCTATTTCGCTGCCATGATAATCGGCTATGAGGGTGGTGGAACCCACACTGCGATTCGTGTAACCTTCAAAATCGCGGCTCACGTGATTTGGATTTGCCCGGATATAGCCAAGGTCGCCTAGCGCATAGTCGCCATCGCGGTCGCGTTCGCCCGAAACGATCAATCTGATTTTCAGCCGATCGTTGACCTTAAAAAACAGCTGACCTTTTCCAAAACCGGCCGCACGCTTGTCAAGGTCGTGGTTGGTAACGTCATTTTCGGTATAGCCATCTCGTCCAGAATATCCGCCCGCCAAGTTAAAGCTGAAGCGCTCTTTGAAAAGCGGGCTGGAAATCGAGCCGCGCAGGTCGCGATAACTATAATTGCCGAAGGCCCCTTGCGCTTGGGTAGTCCACGTCTCCGACGACGAACGACTGGTTATATTGATCAGTCCTCCGGCAGTGTTGCGCCCGTAAAGCGCTCCCTCGGGGCCGCGCACAAATTCGATCTGACCGACATCGACCAATTCAATGTTGGAGGAGGAACCGTTGAGTTGTGGAACGCCGTCAATGAATGTGCTGACTCCCGGATTTGTGGGGCTGCCGCCAATGCCTCGGAAAAATGGATTGCTCACCGCCCTGGCCGTGAATTCATTGACGAACGTGTTAGGCGCATAAGCGCCGGCTTGCTTTACTGCCTGGACATCGGCGTTTATGATCGTGCCTTCTGTTACAGCGGTGACGCTTAGCGGAATCAATAGAGCCGGTTCGGGCTCCTTTCGCGCGGAAACCGTTATTATTATAGGCTCCGAGACAATAAACTTCTTATCTTCTGTTGCCGTTGATGGTTTGTGCTCATCATTTCCAGCGTCTTGAGCATGGCTGGAATTAGGAATGACCGCCAAACACGTCAATGCAAGCAGAAGTTTTGCGATCCGGGGGAAGTGATAAACTTTGTTTGTAGTTTCCATTTGAGTTGTCCGTTCACCATGTACATCGAACTCATGAGATGAACTTTTCCGGCGATGGAAAAAGCAATTGAGCTGGTACGGCGAAAACGTCCTCCCTATTGCACCAACAAGCCACGGTGCTGCTTTTCTGATTGATGAATTGATCAGCGCTGTTTGTGATTTAATTCATTTCCAATTTTAAGAGAGAATTGTATATCGGTAGGTCGGATTCGGCCTGCCTGGCATCAGACATTGCAATGCCTGAATCGTGGCGGATACGCTGTTCTCTTTGGAAATATCAACGGCGGACCTCACGATTGACTCCAGTTCGGGCGGCGACATCTGTACCCGCGCATTTAGTATGCAAAGCGCTCGCATTCCCGCCAAAGCTTCACTACCATGAATCATGATCTCGCCGCCCAAGTGAGTTAGATTGGCCAGGCATTCCTTGCCGCCGGATTCGATCGCTAATTTGATATGCCCAATTTCAGCGTGGCATTTTTGGAAAGCTTCGTGCAAATACCTCAAAAGCCTCCGGGCATATTCCTCCCATACAACGTTCCCATGAACCGATTCGAGGTTGATCACCGCGTTGAGCCAACCCAGAGCCGCCTCACCCTCGGCATAGCGATCATAATCGACGTCAACAATATGCTTGCCGGCCTCTTTGTCATTGAAAATAGCAGTGAGCCAGTCGTCCAGCCCCTCGCCTGTTCGTGCCGATACGGCAGCAACCTTTCCGTTCGGGAAGGCTTGGCGAAGCATATCGAGCATGGCATCCCGTTCTTCCTCGCTCATAGTATCGATCTTGTTCAGCAGTATTCTGTCCGCTTCCTCCATTTGCAGGCGCAAGATATACAAAGCATTGACATGCATCAGGGAATTATTCTCAATCAATACCTGCCGGATCCGTTTCGGGTCGGCCAGCACGGTGAGCGGAGCCAGATCCATTTCGGGGTTCCGATCCTTTACGGGTTGCAGGATTGTAGCCGGAAGATCGGTGCAACTCCCGACCGGTTCCGCGATGACGACATCCGCCCCCTGCTGGGTTAAGGATTGAACGGCGTCCATGAAGCCGCTGAAATTACAGCAGAAGCAGCTTCCCGATACTTCCCGCACGCGTGCATCGGAGCGCGATAAAAAGGCCGTGTCGACCAGATCGGGTGCCTGATCATTGGTGACAAGCCCCACCGTATGGCCTTGCCCGATCAGACGCCGGGCGGATTCCCAAAGCAGAGTTGTTTTACCCGATCCAAGAAAACCACCGACGAGTATCAATTTTGCTTTCATGAATTACATCCGCGTTCTAACGATATAAGCTGAGATGTGTCCAGCCTTTCACCAAGGGAACGCCGCTCTGCATGAGCAACAACCTCCATTTTTAAAACTCAGCACGCTTTCATTCGCACTGTTGCCAGTGCATCCTCACTTATCCCTTTTGGCGATGAGATTGCCGATTTCGCTCGCTCTTGAGCCGCTTCCTGTCCAGATCAAGAATGTCCAGCAATCCATCAATCTGCGCACGATAGTTTTCCAGAGTCTCGACCCATCGCTTGAGACATGCCTTGCCATCCTTTGTCAGGGTATACCTTCTCTTTGCCGGGCCAGTATTGCCTAATACCCAGGCGCTGGAGACCAATCCCTCATCCTCCATAGATTTCAACACCCTGTAGACTCCGCTGGTATCGGGAGGAATCTCGATGAACATCTTCATCTCCTGCAACCGTTGAACAATGTCGTATCCATGCGTCTTTTGCTGCGCCAGCAGTGCCAAAACCGCCGGACGCACGAGTCGAGCCAGAGTTTTGCCGGAACAGGCACATTGGTCTAGATCCACTATTAGACCTCCTCCAGTAGAATGCAATTTAGCTGCTTAATTAGGTGTTGTCAACCAACGAAACTATTTTAAAAACTGCGGCTTTAATTGCTTTTTTGAGGTCTCCTGAATATTTTTGCGATGTATATCTTCAGCAGGATAAAAGACAGTTAAGCCTTTGCTGATATTGCGATTTTATCATTCTGTGGTCCCAGTTGACCTAGTCGGGTATCGGGAAGTGGCACAGAGTGAACTCTCAAGACACCGCTATGCCCCTAATGTGGGTTATCGCATAACCCCATATTCTGCCCAACCGATCAATGCGCAGATAAGTGCCGCAACCATTCGGCAACCAGCTGTTCGGCAGAAAGGGCCAAAGATAATCCCAGCCTGGAGGAAAGCTGCAAATTCTCCGGCGCGACAAGGCCCGCTTTTTCTAAAACCACCGATGCAGAAAAAACCTCAATTGGCGAACCGTGAGCCACCAAATGTCCGTCGCTGAGTACCAACACTTCATCGGCATTTCTGGAAACAAATTCCATATCGTGACAGACAACAACAACGGCCACACCGGCAGCCTTCTCCTCGTGCAGAATTATTTCCAAGCGCTTCAAGGCAGTCTTATCCATTCCCTGCTGGGGTTCGTCAAGCAACAAAAGCCGAGGTTTCATCGCCAACGCCGATGCCAGCGCTACGAAGCGCTGCAATGTGCGGTTGAGGTCAAGGGGATGCGCAGAGGCAAGCTTTTGCAGCCCGGCCCGAAACAAAGCCTCTTCAACTCTTTGTTCTATCTGCCGTGCACCCAGTCCGAGTTGCCTAGGCCCGAAGGATACCTCATCGGACACCCGTGATTTGAAAATCTGCTGTTCCGGCGATTGAAATACCGTTCCGACAACGTGCGCCAACTTAGAAGCAGGCAAAAATCGGGCATCCGCCCCTCCTATCCAAATGCTGCCCGTTGTAGGTTTTAGCAGGCCATTGCATAAGCGCAACAACGTGCTTTTGCCGGAGCCATTGCGTCCAACGAGCGCGGCAACGCTACCTGCAGCGACGGAAAATTCAAGCTGCGCAAACACCTGCCTTCCTCCTGGATAGGCGAAGCCCACATCTTTAGCCGCGAGCACGTGCCACCTCCCGGAAGGCCGCGACGGCACTATCCACGGTAAGCGGCGTGGGGACGCCGGCTGCCCATCCCTGCCTCTCTTGGGCCATCCATGCCGCTTCCGCAGAGACCGGCAATCCAATTAAAGAGATTGCATCTGGCTGCAAAAGGACATTCTCTGCACTCCCATCCGCAATGCATCGCCCTTCCCTAAGAAGCAAAAATCTCTGAGCCACATGCACTGCAACCCAAGGAGAGATATCAACCAACAAGATCGTTGTGGAAGCAGGCAACTGCGCAATCACTCGCAGGATGCGTCTCGCAGCCTGAGGATCCAGACTTGCCAGGGGCTCATCCAAGACCAGAATCTTGGGGTGCATAGCCAAGGCATTTGCGAGAACAACCATTTGCTGCTCGCCGCCCGAGAGTGTGTAGGGATCCCGGTCTCGGAGAGCTTCCAGTCCACAGAGGGCGATGGCTTCGCAGACTCTGGACTGGACCTCCTGCCGATCCAGTCCGAGGTTTCCAGGACCGAACGCAATTTCGTCGCGAACCGTAAACTCACGTCCCGAAAGCTGGTGGAATGGGACCGGCCCCACAAGTTGAACAGTGCTGGCGCGTTCGGTAAGCGGCAGATCACTCCAAGGGCGTCCGCGGAAGGTAACGCTACCAGACTTTGCCGTTATGCCATGAGCCGGCAACCAACCGGACAGCCATAAGGCAAGGGCTGTCTTGCCGCTATCATTTGCGCCGAGAACGGCCACCCTCTCACCTTCCTCGATGGAGAAGGAAATCCCCGATAGAACCCTGCGACCCAGATCGTCGAACTCGAGTTCGCATACGTCGATCAGTGCCAAAGCGCTAAGCCTCCCTGCAAAACCGCTGCAGCAAGCAGGAGCCATCGCACCATCCGACCATACCGAGAGTCCCGAGGCGGATCGATTACGGTGCGTCGACGCAGAGCACGAAAGGCGCGTGCTGTAAGTGAGGAGGAGCGATAGTGAGCATCATCGAGTCCCAAAACCACCAAAGGAACAAGCACAGACGGAAGCGTTTTTAGCCTCGACCACGGGGCGCCTTCAATCCTCAATCCACGCGCCTGCTGCGCATCCCGAATTGCGCGGGCTTTTTCCATGAATGAATTGGCAATCAACAATGGGCTGGCAATCAAATAGGAGAGCCCCGGAGAAAATCCTGCCGCATCCAAAGCTTTCAATATTTGTGAAGGATGCGTGGTGACCAGGACCAGCAACGAAGATGCCAGCAAGAAACTGATTCTTCCCCATGTTCTCGCTGCCAGTTCCAGACCCAGACGACTCAACCGCGGTTCGCCCCATATTCGGATATCGGCCGGGTGATACAGCAAGGCGTGAAGGAGCAGCAGTGCGATAGCCAGCGGTACCATGGTGGCCAACCAAAGCCGCAGGACGGGTTTTCCAGCTCCGCAAGCCGCCCCCATAGCGATTATTACCAATGATGCCGGCAGTGAAATCTGCCAAGGGAGCGAAAAAGCGGCAACTGCCGACCAAACCAGGAAGCACATTTTGGTAAGTGGGTGTATGTGATGCAGCCAGCTTGTTCGCTCGCAATACAGGAGAGTGCTCATGATTCGCCTATGCGCGGCCGGCTTTCAGCGCTGGGAAGCTAGCTCTGAGGCGAGCCGGCAACCGCTGCACGATCAGCCATGCCAGCAGGCAGCTGAGAACCTTGTCGATAATGTTGGATCCAAGGATTGTCCATGCAACCGAACTCAACAAGGTTCGCCCGATATGAACGAGGTACAGCAGCACCAGATCCGATCCCGCTCCCGTCACGCCACCGAAAAGATAGATCTGTATGGGAATCGCGACCAAAGTAAGCACCAACGAGATCAGCACTCCTGATACGGCAGCTTGCCACATACGGCGGAAGAGACCAAACCGCGCGGCGAGTCCGGCAACCACGCCAATCGCGATCGCCACAGGAGCGAAGGCCGCTTCTACAGGGCCGGCAATTAGTGCCCGCGCAAGGTTTCCCGTCAACCCTGTGATGGCGCCGGATATAGGCCCTCCTAGTATCGCAGCCAGTATAGTACCGATAGAATCCAGGAATATTGGCAATCGCAACCACTGGTTGATCTGGCCGCCTACAATGTTAACCAGTGCCCCCAGAGCTATCAGCGCCAGAGTGCGAGTTTCAAGTCTCATCTCTCTCCTCATCCGGATCACACTGTCGGGGTTGCACGATCAACTCCTCGTAGCCGGACAAAGGACATGGGGTGCGCCGAAACTCCAAGCCGACGAGCTCGGCAAGCACAATCTCCGCCGTCGTATAGATTGTGGATCCCAATCCGATATGGCCGCCGATGCAGCGCCCCTCCGAGTCGGCGAGCCCGATATGCAGGTGTTCGCTGTGTTCATCGATAATCCCGGAAAGAGAGAGAATTTCGAAAGGTCCGCTTTTCTCGGCCCAGGTCTCGACATTAGCGAAGCGGAGTTTGGCCCGCATCACACTGCCCACACAGGTCACAACCGCCACCGCACGGAGTCGATGGCGGTTGACGAAAGTCCGAATACCCTGAACCAAGTCCTCTTCCGGTTTAAGCCGCAAAGCATAGCAGCGGGCTTCTGACGCCCGCAGCTTCAGGTTATACGTTCGTACCATAGCGCACTTCAAAACATAATTTTCATGGCAAATTGGATTAGCCGAGGGTTGCCGACTGTATACTGAATCACACCGAAGCCCGTCCCTTGGCCTTCGGTAGTTCCCGGTTGCCCAAATTGCGGGTGATTAAACAGATTGAATGCCTCGGCGCGGAACTGCATTTTGGCATTCTCCACTCCGAGCGGCACGGTTTTGAACAGGGAAACATCGAAATTGACGAAATCGGGTCCAAACAGAGTGCTGCGGGATGCGTCGCCCAGCGTACCCGGTTCCGGGTCCACAAAACAACTTGTGTCAAACCACTCGCTGATGCTTTGACTGCTGCCGCCGAGCTTGCCGTTGCAAACCCGGTTTGGACGGTTCGAGCCCGGCGAGTTCCCGCCCAGGTTCGTCCCAGAATTATTGACGGCCGTAGTCATAAACAGCGGAAAACCTGAATGAATGTGTGCAATAGCATTGATGTGCCAGTTACCCAGCACGGCATTTGCAGCTCCACCCATTTTGTTTCCGAAACTCTGTCCTTTCCCCACGGGCAAATCATATAGCAAACTTCCTACAAAGTTGTGAGTCAGGTCGGTCTCCGAAAGGCCTTTGTCGGCATTCCCTCCCAAGAGCGGGAAATAGCTTACGCCGCCCGGAGTCCCCTGGTAATCTGCCAGCCCGTTGTCAAATGCCTTCGAATAAGTGTAGCCAAGTAACATGTAAATCCCGTGATGGGGATTCTTGGTTTCAGCCCGGATCTCCAGACCATCATATCGGGTATGGCCCCGATCACAATAGCAGTTGACCAGCCCGTATTCGGGGTAAGGCGAACTTGCACCACTAGTGTTCGGTGGAGGCGTATTTAGATTCTGGTTTGCCACCAGCAGGTGTGTGCCTCGGGAACCCGTGTAGGAAACAGTAAGAAGTATCTGCGCCGGTAAGGTTCGTTGGATGTTGAGGTTGAACTGCTGAATCATAGGCAGCTTCGCGTTTGACGGCTGGAGATTTATTGAGGATCCTACAAACTGGGAAGGATCTGTGGGTTGCACTCTGGGAGGGAAGCCTTGTTCCGGTGTATACGTCGAGGATGGATATAAATTATCCGGAGAAAAAGTTGGCGCTGTTACGAAAGGTGGATTTTGCCAGAGCGTTTGACTCCCCAGGTTCCATCCCGAATCGTGAAAAATGGCATAGCCGCCACGGACAGCCCAGTTGGCATTGTTATGCGAACTCCAGGCGAACCCGACTCTGGGTTCGAGTCCGCCCCAGTATGTGTGGACGCCGGCCGTGCGGCCGCTGTTGCTACCGGCAATAAGAAAAGCCCCAGTATCCCAATCAAAGTTAGTCTGCCGATTGGTCACTTCCACTTTGGGGGTAGTGACGTTGTAGGCCAAGCCAAGATTGATCATGAGATTCGGCAAAACCTTCCAGTCGTCTTGCACATAAGGCCGGAATTCTGTCCAGCGCGTTCCTCTCGTAGAGCCCTGGAAAACCTGATTGATCATGCCGAAACTTGGCAGGCCAAGCAGAAAGCTGGCGATGGGCGAACCGGAGTCCGTGACGAAAGCGCTTGTGCCCGGGATGATGCCTGCGGTGTATCGGTTATCGAAAAACCACAAACCGTCCTGAAATCCGGCCGCCATGGTATTGAGCTGAAATCGCCGGACTTCTCCCCCGATGCTCAATGCATGGGAACCTCGCACCAGGCTGAGCTCATCACGTGTATGGAAGATGTTCGTGCCGCCTTGGAAAGGCGTATAGGCACTATCCCCAACACCCCAGAAACCTCCGCCGAAAACAGCGTCCGTCAATCCGCTGGCTATAATCGATCCGCCGTTAGCATTGGCAATTCCCAGCTGATCCGAAAGATACTGGCCCGTACCGTACGAACGGATTGAATTAAAGATGCGGTTGAATCCGAAGGAGGCAGCGTTAATGGTTTTTGGCGAGAAGATATGGGTTTCGGAGATCACTGCATTGCGACCGTGATTGGCGAATATTTCGGTGCTCCCAAATCCGCCCCCTGACGTACCGTATCCCGGCAGACCGGAAGGCAGAAGCGAAGACGCCTGGTCATAGCTGAAACGCGCAAACAGCGTATCATTAGCCGAAAAATTGTGGTCCAGCCGCAAGGCAAATTTTGTGTCGTCCAGAGTTTGGACGGGTGAGGAAATGTAGTTTCCTGAGATGATTCCCGTCTGATTCGGATTGGGCAGCAATGCAATCATTTGCTTGGCTATCGGATCGATCATGCTGTTCGGAATGATGTTGCAGGGCGAACCGCCGATCTGCAGCTTGGCTGACGTAGGAGTGATGGGATTTCCGTTACTGTCGCACTTGAACGGGTCCCGTATGAGTTGCCCTGATTCGGAATCGATCTGAGTACTGAAAGGATTGTAGATCTGCTGAGCGGGAAGATCCGCAAAGGATTCGCTGAAATCGCCTTTCTTCATCAGGCGGGTGGGAACTTGCGCCGCTATGGTCCGACCTTTGCGCTGCTCCACACCTTCATAGCTGGCAAAAAAGAATGTCTTCTTTTCCTTGATGGGTCCCCCGAAAGTTGCTCCGAACTGATTCAGGTTGAACTTCTCCTTTGTGTCGCCGGCAAAGTAACTCCGCGCATTGAGCACGTCATTACGGAAATATTCGAACAAGGACCCGTGATACTGGTTGGTGCCCGATTTAGTGGTGACCAAAACCGTCGGCCCCCCGCGTGTTCCGTACGCTGCGGGATATGCGGATGTCAGCACTTTAAATTCCTGGATCGCATCGATGGACGGCAGAATGGCGATGGCGCCGGCAGTCAGTTCGTTGTTATCATTGCCATCCAGCAGCCAATCCGTTGCGTTCTCCCGTGATCCTCCCACCGACAGAGAATAGCCTCCACGGATCGAGGTCTCGTTGCCGGGTCCTCCATTGAATTGGCTGTAGGGATTGGTCGATTGAGTCGCCCCAGGCGTTAATGTGGCGAGCTGTGTGAAATTGCGGCCATTCAGCGGCAGGTCTGCGACTTGCTCGGCGGTGATTACCTGACCCAATGTTGGATTGGTGGTTTCCACCACAATCGGGTAGGCATTCACCTGTATTTCATATTTTTCTCCGCTGGGCGCAAGCGAAAAATCCACTTCGCGATTCTCGCCAGTCTGGAGTCGTATGTCCTTTTGTATTGCCTGTTGAAACCCGCTATAGTCCACCTCAATCGTGTATAAGCCGACCGCCAGCAACGGCACCAGATATTGTCCCGTCGCGTCGGTCTGAATAACGCGCGTTATTTCTGTCTCCTGCGATATCACTTTCACAGAAGCGCCATCGAGCACAGCACCCGTCGCATCGGCCACGGTGCCACGAATACTTCCGGTCGTTTGTGCAAGTGCGTGCGAACCCAAAGAAAACATGAAAAAAAGAAAACTGAATGCTGCAATTTTGAATGAAAACCGCATTCTGGTAACCTCCCCAATAACCGGCTTGTGCAACAAATCGCCTTCGGATATGGAATTGAAGCCTGCTGCAATTTCGCTGGACCCCACAGTGGTTTGGAAGCAATGCTGTAAATGGGTCCCCGGGATAAGCACAACGAAGCGAACTCACCTCATCGCCCAACTAAAAATGAATGGATTTCGAATCAGAGAACGGCGGACCGACGGTTGTGGTTATACTCAGGTGAAGCCTGCAAAGCAGTGACGTTTCAAGGTTCTCATTACAGTGGAGAATATGCCATTCTTTCGAATACAGTGCAACATCTTTTGGGATTTTGAGGGGCGCTCCTCTATTGGACTCAGACGCAATTCTCCTTCCTGTTCGAGCCATCCCAATTCATGATCTTGGAGTGTGCATCTACTACCAAAATTACTACCAAAATTGATGCCCAAAGTGTAAGTTTTTGCTGTTTAACGGCTTAAGGCAAATTGGGAAGGTTCCGTCTAGGCTATTGAAAAATATATCATTAACGGTTTGGTCGCTGATTAGTGCGCGATTGATCCTGAGGTATGCGCCTGATTCGAAGTCCGAGAATCCCGGATGCACCATGATCTCATTGACGCCGGGCTTAAGACAGCCCAGCGTTGCCAACAGGCTCGCCTCGTTCATATTGCCCGACACTCCAAGCCCATGGAAGTGATGAGCGAATCTGATCCCTTGTCGGTCGCCAAAATCTCATCGCAAAGAATTGCGCCCTTCGCTTTTCTCAAATCGAATAAGCTCAGAAGAATTATTTGCTGGCGACTGCTTTCTTTATGAGACTCGTTTATTGAGAGGTCTGCCACATTTTGTTGCCACAGAAATTGATCCCTATGGAACCATTTAGCTTTCC
>DATJPG010000043.1:0-5008 GCA_035506515.1 Acidobacteriota bacterium | reverse complement strand
CAAATCTCCCGACCTATTCCGCGTGCGCCACCTGTAACGACAGCGCATTTTCCTTCCAGCCATTTGGTCATCATTGCTCTCCTTGCCAAATCAAAGCACGGATCAAATCGTCAATTTAAAGGATCGCCGCCATCGCCATATCGGAGATTCGCTGGTATCTGGCTGTATCATTCAAGTGCTCGAGCAGCCCTGACCTCAGGAACACGAAAGTAACGTCCCGCTCTGGATCAACCCAGAAACCCGTTCCACCAAGCCCGAACTTGCCGTAAGTGCCGGGCGATGTGAGGTTGCCCATGGCATTGGGACCGACGCCTTCGCCACGAATTTGAAAATCCAGGCCGATGTTGGCCGGCGGAGGTTTGATACCCTGTTTCTCCATCATGAGGGCATAGTAATCGTTGGCGAGCGCCCCGGTTTGAACCGTGGTCGCCTGCTTGACTGATGCCGGTGACAGGATCCGCACTCCATCCAGTTCACCTCCGCGACGCAGCATTTCGGCGAAGCGGAACAGGTCATAGACCGTGGAAACGCAACCCATCCAGGGTATTTCGGCATCCTCGGTGATGTATCGGTTATGCTCCTCAACCTCTTTCGCCGACATATTGCCGAAAGACAGGTCGTGTGCCACTATCGGGACGATGCGTGAGCTCAGGTCTTTGCGCCTGCCCATTGCCGTGTCTTTCATTCCCAGAGGGCCGAACAGTTCATTTTGGAAAATATCGCGCAGGGTTCTTTGGGCACGGTCAAGACGCCGGATGATCTCTCCGAGCAAAGCATGCCCCCACAACGGGCTGTAGCTCACTGACTGTCCCGGTACCGCAATCAGTTCCATCGGGCAAATTGCCTTGATGACAGCATCGAGATTGCCCATAAGCTCGGCTGCCACCGGGAACAATGCTTGGGGAGAACCGGCCGTGTGAGTTAAAAGGTTAAATACCGTTACTGCTTCCTTTACTCTGGCGTTAAGCTCCGGGATAATATCGCCAACCCGCGTCGTCAGGGCCAATTCGCCACGCTCGATTAAAGACAGAACTATCACGTCGGTGAAGGCCTTGGAAACCGACAGGATATTGAACACGTCATCGATATGCAGTGGACGGTTCGCGGCGCGATTGGCAAATCCTACCGCTTCATGCAATCCGATCATCCCGTGACGCGCCACGATGCAGGCCGCGCCGTCGTACAGATCAGCCTCCACATCTTGGTGTATGGCTGCGGAAAGGCGATTCAACTGGTCGACGTTGAGACCGGCCTTTTTTATGCTTTTCCCTGTTCGGGATGCATTTCTTGCCTGGCTTTCCGATCTCAGCGAGCTGCTTTGGACTCGGGACTTTGGCGTTTTTTTCACCTCAATTCCTCCTATATGCAGCGTTGATTAGTTGGACTATTTTTGTTTCATGGAAACCACTACAGCCCGCCGGCTATCAGGATACTCTTCCCGTTATCCGAGTATGAAGTTTGAAAGGCTCTTGAAGGCCATCGGTGCCGTATTCCATCAAAGTGATCATCGAGCTCGCACCATCTGCATTTCATCAAATCGCCGCGCGTAAGTGCCTCAAAGACAGGGGCCGGACCGATCTCATCAATGAAACATCTATAGTAACTCTTTTTGTTTTAATGGCCATAAAATATGTCACAGATCTGTGACAACTGATGTTAAGCTTGATTTCAGGAGTACGATCCGGACCGTTGCGACTGGACGATTGGGCTGCTTGGCAACCCAGGTTCTAGTGGCATTTATGGCCGACCTGTTCAAGAAAATGCAGGCTTACCGTGAAGGGAGGCAACCTCAGTGAAAAAAGCTCTTCTGATCGCAATATTCGTAATTCTTACAGCTGCGCTCTGCCTTGCGCAGGCGCCAGCATCTGTC
Source organism: Acidobacteriota bacterium (assembly GCA_035506515.1). Classification (GTDB taxonomy): domain Bacteria; phylum Acidobacteriota; class UBA6911; order UBA6911; family UBA6911; genus UBA6911. The sequence continues at coordinate 3,138 of DATJPG010000043.1, read as the reverse complement.
AAGGTCGAGGGTGGATTGGTGCAAGGATCCATCGAGGAGGGGATGAGCGTTTATAGAGGCATTCCGTTTGCCGCGCCCCCGGTCGGCGACCTGCGTTGGCGCGCCCCTCAGCCGGTGCCCAAATGGGAGGGCGTGAAGGAGACCGTCAATTTCGCTCCCGCGTGCATACAGGGCATGATGATGGGACCCGGCGGCAGCGGCCCGGCGCCGAGCGAGGACTGCCTGTATTTAAACATCTGGAGTCCGGCAAAATCGCCGCAGGACCGTATCCCTGTTTTTGTATGGATCTATGGCGGAGGATTCGCGGGCGGCGCAACGTCCATTCCCACATTCAGCGGAGAAAAGCTTGCCGGGAAGGGAGTGGTGCTGGTGAGCATTGCCTATCGCGTGGGGCAAATGGGATTCTTCGTGCACCCGGAGCTGAGCGCCGAGACTAAGAACCGTGTATCGGGAAACTACGGTCTACTGGACATGATCGCCGGTCTTCAGTGGATCCAGAAAAACATTGCCGCATTCGGCGGCGATCCTCACAAGGTGACCATCTTCGGAGAGTCGGCCGGAGGAATCGCCGTCAGTATGTTGTGCGCATCGCCACTGGCCAAAGGGCTGTTCCACGGCGCAATCTCGGAGAGTGGCGGATCGTTTGGACCCCCGAGGCCTGCAACCATGCCCGGGGAGAACATGAAACGGTTGGTGGATGCGGAGCGTTCGGGCGAAGCAACCCTCAAATCGGCTGGAGTCGCATCCATCGCGGAGGCGCGGAAGCTCCCTCCCGATAAACTTTCCGGAGGCGGCGCCCGCGGTCCAGCTGCTCGTGGCGGTGGCGGCCCAGCCGGCCTGAGCAATTGGCCGATCATTGATGGATGGGTGATTCCGGACGACCAATATAAGCTCTATGAGGCAAAGCGGTATAACGACGTTCCGGTTCTGATTGGCTACAATTCCGACGAGGGCTTGAGCTTTTCTCCTCCGCGAACTCCGGATGAGTACGTTGCCAATGTGAAGTCGCGCTTCGGTCCGTTCGCCGATAAACTAATCGCGGCCTACCCCCCGGGAGCAGGAACGGTGGCCAAGACTGCGCGCGATCTGATGCGGGACGCGGCGTTCGGCTGGCACACCTGGATTTGGGCGCGATTGCAGTCGAAGACAGGCAAATCCAGGGTGTTTTACTATTATTTCGATCAGCACCCGGATTATCCGGCCGGTTCACAGCAGGCTGGGCAAGGGTCGCCGCACGGTCAGGAAGTGGCGTACGTGTTCCAACACATGAATCCTAATCAGCAGCCTACTAAGTCGGACGAGGCGATTTCGGAGGCTATGGCCACCTACTGGACAAACTTCGCCAGATTCGGGAACCCCAACGGCCCGGGACTTCCCAAGTGGCCGGCGTTCAGTGACTCCAACCCCGTGCTGATGTACTTCGCCAAAACGCCTCATACAGGGCCGGTTCCCAGTGCCGACGCGCTCAAGGTCATGGATCAGTATTTTGCCTGGCGACGGACTCCGGAGGGTGAGGCTTTTGTGAAATAACTCATGCGGTGAACGGCAGTTGGCGGAATGCCGGCGGATTTATGGGTCCTTCGGCCCGACTGCAATTCTGGGCGGGTGATTCACAATTCCGGCTTCTGGTGTATATTTCCGGAACAGGAGGCTTGTAATGGAAACACTGGCGGGCAAAATACGCAGGAGAGGGTTCCCTCTATGTATAGAGAAGGCCCGCCTGATTACCGAATCCCATCAACAAACAGAGGGCGAGCCATCCATCATAAGGTACGCCAAAGCTTTCTCCCATATGCTGGAAAACATGCCCATACTGATAGACAACGACGAGCTATTGGTTGGTGAAGGAGCCAGCAAACCCTGGGGGGCCGAAATAGATCCATTGCTGGGAGTGTGGCGGGAAGAGGAAATCAAGACTGCGGCTGAAGAGGGGATCGTATCCGTTGATGAGATAGACTGGCCGCTGTTCAGAGAACTTGGCAAATACTGGGAGACCCGGTGCTCGGAGTATCTCCAATCAAAACTTTTCGATGAGAGAATATTCAGATACCTGCAACTCGGAATTACGCTCCCACCGATGAAAAGGAAAGATGAATTCAGAGGAGCCTATGCCGGCAGCGGACTCTGCCTGTCCTTTGCCTTCACCGATTGCTATGCGGACTTCTCAAGATGGTTGAACGGACTGAATCCTATCATTCAGGAGGCGGAAGAAGAGCTCCGGAACTTGAGGTTTTTCAATCTGGATGATGTGGAGAAAAAACTATTTTTGGAAGCGGCCATAATGGCTCTCAAAGCCGTCATCCGGCTGGCCGACAGATATGCCGAGGGAGCCGGAGCGCTGGCGGAAAAAGAACAAAACGCCCGGCGGAAAGAAGAGCTGAGAAGAATTGCAGAAACGTGTCGATGGACCCCCGCAAATCGCCCTGACAGCTTTTACCAGGCCATGCAGTCGCTGTGGTTCAATCAACTCCTGTCCGCTCCCACCTCGACCTACAATCTGGGCAGATTCGATCAGTATATGTATCCGTTTTACAAAAAGGACATCGAGGAAGGCCGGATCACTGACGAGGAAGTTTTAGGCCTGCTGTGCGAATTGCGCATCAAATGCATGAGGCCTGAGAATATCAAGCTCTCGAGCGCCAAGCGATCACAGCATGCCGGCTTCGCAAAATGGCGAAACATGACTATCGGCGGCGTTACAGCGGATGGCAAGGATGCCAGCAATGAATTGACCTATCTGGTCCTGGAGGCGGCAAACCGGTTCAGGACGGCTCATCACACCATCACGCTGAGAGTTCACGAAAAAACACCGGAAGACTTGCTTGTAAAGTCGCTGGAGGTCGTCAAGACGGGCATCGGTATGCCGGCCATCGCGCTGGATAAATCCTTTATTGAGTATTTGACCTCCGGCGGCATACCCATCGAAGATGCCCGCAATTACCATCTTGCCGGGTGCGTGGACCCGGCCATCCCGGGGAAAGCCAGCTTCCTGGCGGGTAATTTTTTTGTAGTGCCCAAGGTTCTGGAAGTCTTGCTGAATGACGGAGTGGATCCGCGCACAGGTCTGCAAGCCTATTCTTTCAAACCTCCTATCGAGGAGATTGTAACGTTTGAAGAATTCTACAAGGCGTTTGAGAG